>CAIMWS010000197.1 GCA_903845125.1 uncultured Verrucomicrobiota bacterium | reverse complement strand
TGGCCAGCGTGACCAGCCAGGGGGTAACCATGACGTTCAGGATGGTCTGGCGGATGGCCCGGCTGGTTTCCAATGCGGTTAATCCCCGCCACAGCCCGATCCAAGCCAGCGCATACAAATCAGCGATCAGGGTGCCGGCCAGCACCAAATAAAGAACGATCAGGCCTATTTGGCCTTCCAGATTCAGAAGGGGCAATCCAGTGAGCAATAAAGCCGTGTCCAACCCCATTACAATCAAGGTGGGGACCAGGAAGCGCCGCTTCAGGATCAGCATCCAGCCATGGATGACCTGGTCCTCCCCCAGCGGTGTGGTGAGCACCAATTCCAGAGTGCCATTTCGCCGTTCCTGGTTGAGCGCCACGCACGCTTCTGCGGTCAACCCAAACTTGAGCAGGTAGTGAATCGCCACAATGCCCAGGGGAAATACCGGGGGGTTATACCACCCCGGGGGGAATTCGCTGGCGCCACTCCACCCGATCGGCTTGGACCAAAGCTCCGGGCAAAACCAGAGCACCCCCAGGAACAAAAGGGCGACGATGGTAAAACGCCGGGTGGGTGAAGCACCCCTCGCCGCCAACCGCATGCCGGTGAGAAACACCGGGTTGATTTCCCACCACGGATCCGCCTGGCTCGTTTTGGGTGCCGGTCCAGAAACGGGGATATTTTCTTGGGATGCCTGGCGGGTAAAAAAGCGCCACCTCCCTGCCTCCCCAGTGCCCTTCTCCCTCACAAAACCGGGCAATACCACCGCCGAAAAAAACAGGCAGCACCAGCCCATGAGATGGGAGGTGATCAACGACCCCCAATATAGGGTGTCCGGGGCCAGGCCACCGGCCGTCTTGGGATATAAAAGAACCATGCCCGCGCCCGCTGGGCTGATAAAAAGCAATTCCGGGCCGAGCAAGGGTTGCTGGGAAAAAAACGGAAAAAAACTGCCGAGCGGCAGGAGGACACCCAGCAGCATCACGGAGGTCATGGTCAGGCTGATCGCCGCTAATTCCTGCTGGATCAGGGCGGAAATAAAAATCCCCGCCGAGGCGCTGAAGAACAAAGCATTGGCCAAAGCCAGGGTCATTTGGAAAAACTCCGCGCCGCTGACACCGCCCAGCAGGAAACCGAAAGCCAAAGCCGGAAAGGTGGCCACCAGGCAATAAAAGGCGTTCCATGGCTGGGCCATGATCTTGCCCGCCACGATATCGAATCCCCTTAAATCCGTGAGGAACAACAATCCCAGCGTTCCTTCCCGCTTTTCCCGACTCAACGAATCGGCCGTGATCAAGGCCCCGTTAACCAGGGCCATGACATATCCCAGGATGGTGAGCATGATGAAATAATCGCGGCCCACCGAAGCGGGATTCACCCGGTTCGTGAAACCCGAATACATCATGGCAATGGCGAGGCTGGCGCTCCAGATCGTGGCCAGAACCCGTGCTGCATAGGTGTTCTTTTTCCGAGCCGCCACGCGCAGCTCGCGATCCACGATGGGGAAAGGATTCATAAGCCGAAGAAGGAACGAAAAGATTCTGCCAAAAGCGCCGCCAGCAGGACCGCCGGGTAAAAACAGCCGATAAAACCAAAACCCACCCCCCAGTAAGTGTGGCGGCGGGCGGGATTCCACACCAGCACCGATTCATGAACGTATTGCCTGCGAATGGCCCGCTGGTGCAGGAACAGCAAACCAGCCACCGTCACGGTGAAGCCAAACAATCCCATAGCCAGGGTGTAACCCCAGATGAAAAACAGGCCAAAGGCCCAGATGAAATAAACCGGCTTGGGATTCCAGCGTTCGCCGGTTTCATCGCACAACTGCCGGTGAATCCGCAAGGCCAGGAAAGCCATTCCCCACCCCACAATCGGAATCAGGCCCAGCAGCCCGCATTTGAAACAGCGAAGGGAGCGGCGGATGATCCGCGCCCGGTCGCAGGAGATGGATTCCTCTGGATATGCTTTTGTCATCCCACCGTTATTTATTAGATCATTCAAAACCGGTTCCCACCCGGTGGCAATTGAATAATCGGCGCCCCAAGGGGTTTTTCGATCAAGAATTGAGGTTGACAATCAACAAATAAAGCCAAAAGGCGATCATTCCCACCATCAATCCATTCAAAAGGACCAGCCCGGCCGTGACGAGTTGGGTGGCCCACTGTTCCGCCTGAAAGGCCCTGGCGTCGAGCGATTCCAGCCACCCGGCAATGGACCGTCCAAAGGAACTTCCAGACCGGGCCGCATTGGCCAGGCGCCAATGGAATTCATCGGCTGCGTCGAGTTTCCGCATGGCCTCGGTCAATACCACACCGTCCGCCAGAGCGGCGATGACTCCCTGCGCACGCCTGGCAAACCAGAGATTCCCGCTGGCTTCAGCGGCCAGGCTCACCGCGCGGGATTCAGGCACGTGGGCATCCAGCAACAAACTCAGCATGGCTGAAAAATCGCGCCAAGTCCGATCGCGATGCCACGGCAACCGATAAAAAAGCCGGTGCACCGCGGTTGGCACGGCTTCAGGCAGGCCCTGGGCCAGGGAATTCAGCATGGTTGCCAGGACATAAAAGGCGATTACGCCGGCGCACACCAATCCCGCAACCCAAAAAATGGCGGAAATGTTATTGGAGGCTAGCAGCAGCGGCAGTGTGTCGCTGGGTTTCAATGATTTGGCAATTTCGCGCAGGGCCGGCAGCGTATAATGCAGCGAAAAGGCAGTTATGACCAGGCAGGGATTCACGATCGTGGTCCCGGCCAACGCAAAACTTTCCTCGGCACGAATCCTCGACATCCGGTCCCGGAGCAGGATCCGGCAAGCTGGGTAAACTTGCTGCCATTCCCCGGTTTCTTCAGCGATTCTTAAGAACCCGACCATTTTGGGGGGCATTAATCCGGGCACATTTTTTACCGCGCTGGCCAGGGAAAGATGGTTTTCCAAATGGGCCGCCAGGTGGTGGAAAGGTAAACCCAGCTGGGCATCCCGGGTGCGCGAGGCCTGCAGAATGGTTTGCACCGGATCCAAGCCGCTTTGGTGCCCATGCTCAAGAATATCCAGTAAGATTTCCGATCGCTGGCAGCGTTTCAGCGGTATGTATAAAGTGAGATACAGGCCAAAGCCGATGACGGCCAGCGGTACCAGGCAGTAAAGAAGGTAAGCGCAGGCGCCCGAACCCAAGTCCAGCCACGTGGGCTGGCTGGGCTCCGCCACCAGGAGCAACCAAAGGAACGGATGCATGCCGGCTATAAGACGAAAAGCATGTTTGGCATTTTGAACACCAGTGTTATGAACGGGTATATTTGGCTGAGCAAAATCAGGCCGATCG
>CAIMWS010000196.1 GCA_903845125.1 uncultured Verrucomicrobiota bacterium | reverse complement strand
GGGATCATCCATCGCGACATCAAGCCATCGAACGTGCTCGTCACGCTGCACGACGGAGTGGCCGTGCCGAAGGTAATTGATTTTGGCATCGCCAAAGCCATGCAGCGGAATTTGACCGCCCAAACGATCCATACGGCTTTGGAGCAATTTCTCGGCACGCCTGCCTATGCCAGCCCGGAGCAGGCCGAGATGAGCGGCTTGGACACCGACACGCGGAGTGACATCTACGCGCTGGGGGTGCTGCTCTACGAACTGCTCACCGGCAAGACCCCGTTCGATGGTCAGGAACTGCTGGCGGCCGGCTTGCAGGAAATGTGCCGGACCATCCGGGAGAAGGAACCCGTCCGGCCCTCGGCCCGCCTGCAAAGGATGCTGGGCGGGGATTTGGCCACCACGGCGCAGCACCACCGCACCGAGGCCCCCAGGCTCATTCACCTGCTGCGGGGTGACCTGGATTGGATTGTGATGAAGTGCCTCGAGAAGGACCGGACCCGCCGCTTTGAAACCGCCACTGGCCTGGCCCAGGACATCGAACGCCACCTGCGTCACGAACCGGTGCTGGCCCGTCCGCCGAGCGCATTTTATCGCCTTCAAAAATTCGCCCGGCGGAACCGGGTGATGGCGGCGGCGGGCGGTGCGGTGGCGGTCGCCTTGGTGCTGGGCTTGGTGGGCAGCACCTGGCAGGCGGTGCGGGCCACCCGGGCGGAAGGACAGGCCCGCCAGGCGGAAGCGGACGCCAAAGTCCAGCGGGACCAAGCGCAGGCGGCCCAGCGGGTAACGGACCAAACGTTGCGCCGGTTGGAGCAGCACCGCGCCGGCGAGTTGTTTCAGAATGACAAGGCGGCGGAGGGCCTGGCCATTCTGGCCTCCACGCTAAGGCGGGATCCCACGAACCAGGCGATCGCCGAATGGCTGGTCAATGAATTGACCCAGCGCAGTTTCCCCCTCCCCACCATCGAGCCTATCCGGCATGAGGACATAGTCCATTCCGCGCAGTTCAGCCGGGATGGCACCCAGGTGCTGACCGTTTGCCGAAACAACAGTGCCCGGCTATGGGATGCAGCGACCGGAAAACCGTTGACACCAGCCCTCGCGCATGACCCGACGATCATCCGTTCAGGTGAGTACCTCGAGGGTCTGCACCCTTTGCACGCAGACTTGAGTGCCGATGGCGCCCGGGTGGCCACCGCCTCGGCGGATGGAACCGCCCGAATCTGGGAGGTGCGCACCGGCCGGTGCCAGGTTTTATCGCACGGGGATCTGGTTTCCTGGATCCGATTCAGCCCGGATGCCCAACTCGTGGCGACCGCCTGCAAAGATGGCAAGGTGCGGCTTTGGACCGCGGATGATGGCCGGCCCGCGGGGTCCTCATTCAACCATGACGAATGGGTGAACTCGGTCGAGTTCAGTCCGGATGGACGGCGGTTGGTAAGCGCCTCCGACGACGGCACAGCGCGGATTTGGACGGTCGCTTCCGGGCGGCCGGCCGGCCAGCCTATGCGCCATGCCAGGTGGGTCAAATATGCCTGTTTCAGCCCGGACGGCGGGCGCCTCGCCACCGCCTCGCAGGACGGCACCGCGCGCCTCTGGGATGCCGCGAGCGGGGAGCCGTTGAGCCAGCCTCTGGCCCACAGCCATATTGTATCCACTGCGTGCTTCAGCCCGGATGGCCGGTGGCTGGCCACGGCCAGTTTCGACAAAACGGTGCGGATCTGGGACGCCTTCACCGGGGGGCCGGTTGGGAAGCCCCTTCGCCATCGGGGGTATGTCCGCCGGGTGGCCTTTGGCCCGGAGAGTCTGCGGGTGGTCACCGCTTCGGAGGACGGCACCGCCCGTGTTTGGGATGCAGCCACCGGCGAAGCGGTCACCGAACCGATGCAGCATGGCGGAATCGTCTGGTCAGCTCAATTCAGCCCGGATGGCCAGCGCGTGGTGACCGCCTCGGCCGACGGCACGGCACGGATATGGGAGGTGCGTCCCGGCCAGGCGGCGGCCTTGTGGATGCCCCACAGCTCCGCCGTGAAGTGGGCTCAGTGGAGCGGGGACGGACGCCAGGTTTTTACCACGGCTGCCGAGGCGTGGTCGTGGGACGCGGCCAAGGGCAGCGACCGGCTGGTGATTTGGGGCGGCAACCATGGCGTCACGGCGTCCTCCGCCAGTCCCAACGGCCAATATTTGGCGACGGTTTTCGAAAATCGGCGCGTCCGCCTGTGGGACATCCGCGGCACCCCCGAACGGGAGCTGGATCCTGATTTTGGCCATCCGGCGGCGATTAACAGCGTGGCCTTCAGCCCGGACAGCCGGTGGTTGATAACCGCCTCGGATGACCAAACGGCCCAGCAGTGGGACGTTGGGACAGGCACGGCCTTTGGCCATCCGCTCAGGCATGACGCCGCCGTCCTCGACGCGCAGTTCAGCCCGGACGCCCGGCTGGCCGTCACCACCTCCGCCGATGGCACGGTGTGCGTGTGGCAAACCGCCAGCGGATCGCCCGCTTTTTCGCCCTTGCGGCACAGCGGACCGGTGGTCATGGCGCGCTTCAGCCTGAACGGCCGCTGGCTCGCCACCGCCTCGGCTGACCGCACGGCGCAGCTTTGGGAAGCCCGAACGGGCCAGCCGCACCGGGCGCCGCTCGGTCATAACGGGGCTGTTAACAGCGTGTGTTTCAGCCCGGACAGCACCCGCCTGGTGACCGCCTCCGGGGACCGCACCGCCAGGGTCTGGAAAGTTGAGGAGGGACGGCCCGTGGGTGATCCTTTGGTCCATGAAGAACGGGTTGTAATGGCGGAATTCAGCCCCGACGGCCGTTGGGTGGTCACGGCCTCCCGGGATGGCACCGCCCGGCTTTGGAGTGCCGCCACCGGGCAGCCGGTCGCCGAACCGCTGGTTCAGGCGCGTTCAGTGAACGCGGCTCATTTCAGCCCGGATGGCCGATGGGTGGCCACGGTGTCCGATGACTGGAAAGCGGCGGTCTGGCGGGTCATGCGCCCGGCTCAGGCACCCCCTGCCTGGCTGGCGGAGCTGGCCGAAGCAGTGGCCGGCCAGCGCTTGGGCGCTGCGGGTGCCGCCGAGGAGATGCCCGCCACGGCGCTGCTCCGGCTCAAAGTGGCGCTTTCGACCAGCCGTGCGCCCGATGAATATGAGCGCTGGGCGGCTTGGTTCTTTGCGGATCGCAGGCAGCGCCCGATCGCCCCCGATGCCTCCCTGACGGTTGCCGGCCTCATCCAGGAGCGGGTCCGCCTGGCCTGTCACAAAATGGACAGCCAGCCGCGCGGATTGGAAGAACTGCTGCGCTGCGAGCCCACAAACGCTCTATGCCGGGCCGCCCTGGTGCTGGCCCAAACCCGCTGGCAGGCCACCAACAGCCCCTCCGCCCTGGCCCAGCTGGACTGGCTGGCGCGAACCGCCATGGAGCTCGCGCCGGAGGAACCGGTCGCGAAATGGGCCAGGGCCCTGACGCTGGCCCGGCAGGGGGATCTGGCCGCGGGCCTGCAACTCATGGACAAGGTGTGCCAATCGGGATTCAAAGAGACTTGTTTCTTCGTGGATTATACCGATTTGTTGGTGAAAGCTGGGCGTATTTCCGAAGCCTGCCTGGTTTTTCGGGAAGCGTTGATCTGGCCGCACCGGGAGAGCCCTCTGGAGCGGCATTCGCGAATCGCTTATCGCGATAAATGGGCCCGGCAGTTCGCCGGCACCCCACCTTCCAAGGCGCTGGGAGTTTTCAACCTGGCAATCCAGGATTTGTCGCCTCGCCAGCCCGGGACACCGTCGCAGATGCTGGATCTGGCCCTCACGGAGGGTGGCCGGTTGGGCAATCTGTGGATCCAGACCGGGGCAGACCTGGGCGGCTTGGCCGATTTCCTCGAGTGGCCCCTGAAACTTGAGGGGGTGGCCTTCGACACGCGCGGGTTTGCCAAGGCCGCCAATGTTCCAGTCGACCGTCCCTGCCGCCGCCTGCATTTTCTCCACACTGCTTTGAGCAGTTTGGCGCCCCACACGTGGGTGGGCGCTTATGAGGTGTTTTTTGCTGATGGCGAACGATTGGAAATCCCCATTTTCTATGGGCGCGAGGTTTGCGCGTTCCGGACCCCGGTCAGCGAGCCGGGTAAAAGCTCTGCGGTGGCTTGGGAACACCGTGCTCCGGACAGCACGCGGCTCCGCCTGTGCCAACTCACTTGGGATAATCCCCGCCCGGACACCGCCATTGAACGGATCGAATTCCGCTCAGGGCCACCCCCGTGCGACCCCGTCCTGCTGGCCATCACCACGGAGCCTTAACGCCTGATTGGCAGTATGCCAATCGCCTAAATTATTAAATTTCAATGAGTTAAGCGATAATGTGAAAAACCGGTGCCAACCGCAGAATTTTCCCAAGCCTGGCTGGGTGGAGAACGAGCCAGTTTACAATCCGCTCTTGATATGCGCCGTCCCAGCATGTGACAAGCAGCGGACTCCCCGATTATTGAAAGGCCTCCTGCCTCTCAATGAAATGGGTCAGCCCGCGCACCTGAATCTTCTCATCCAGCGGATAGCTTTCGCTGCCCGGGCAGACCAGGGTGAGTGAATCCAGACGCAAAGTCTCAAGCGCGACACGCTGGGAAGAGGTTACTCGGGGCGTGTCCGTATATTTGACCTCGAAACCAAGCCGTTTGCCGTTCCAAAAAAGGAGCAGGTCAAGCTCGGCCTGATTATGCACACCCCAATAGTAGGTCTCCTCTTCGGACACCCCGCTGGCGCGGATGACCTGCTCGAGTGCGAAACCTTCCCACGAGGCGCCCAGCTTGGGGTGTGTTACCAACTGGTCCATGCTGGGAATGCTCAGTAGTCGGTGGAGGATGCCCGAATCGCGGAAATAAATCTTCGATGTCTTGAGCTGACGCTTTTTGATATTCTCGAACCACGGCATCAGGCGCCGGACCATGAAGGTTCCGGTCAGGATATCGAGATAGCGGCGGACAGTGGTATCGGCCGCGCCCAGGCTCTTACCCAGTTCCGAGGCATTGAACTGCTGGCCGTGGTAGTGGGCAAGCATCATCCAGAAGCGGCGCAGGGTGGCCGCCGGAATCTGGATCCCAAGGGCCGGTATGTCGCGTTCGAGGAAGGTCTTGATATAGCTTTCGCGCCAGAGCCAGCTTGTTTCGTCCGAGGCGGCCAGGAAGGAGAGCGGAAATCCGCCCCGCAACCAGAGCTCGTCGGCTTTGTCCGGACCGGTTTCGGCTAGCGAGAAAGGCGCAACTTCCACAAAGCCTATTCGCCCGGCCAGGGTTTCCGCTCCTTGGCGGATCAGGTCTCGGGAAGCACTGCCAAGAACCAGGAATTTGGCTGGATTGCTTTCTCGATCAGCGAGCACGCGCAGGAGAGGAAACAGGTCTGGGCGCTGCTGGATTTCATCGATGACCACCAAACCGGTGAGTTTTTCGAGGGCGAGCTTTGGGGTGGTGAGGCGTTCGAGATGCGCTGGATCATCAAGGTCGAAGTAATTCAGAGCTCCAGTGAAACGTTCCCCTGCCGAAGCGGTGAACTGTCGGGCCAGAGTGGTTTTACCCGACTGACGTGGCCCGAGTAGAGCGACAACTCTGAACACTTGGAACATATCGGAAACGCGCTGCAGAAGCTGTTTTCTTTCCATGACTTACTATGATTCATGAAAATTCGGCGCAGGCAACCGAATTTTCATAGGTTCCGCAACGCAAATATCAACTCCCCCTTTCCCTTGGGTTTTGGACTGTTCAGGCATGAATTTCCGGACCGGATAGGCCAATTGGAGTCCGCCTCACTCGGCCAGTTCTCCCTGGAACAACAACTGAAATTCTTGGCCCAAAGCAGCCCGCCACGTCGCACTGTTAATAGAGGACCTCTGGGGTTTGCCAGGGTTGCTGGCCATTTCTGAGGCACTCGAATACAGCTGAACGCAGTGGTAAGGCTATGGCCTCGACCAGAATCTGATCACGGAGCCAAGATATGAAATCGATACCAGAGATTCTTCGCATAGTTGCCCGGACGGCCGCCACCTTGGTGGTAACAACCTGGTCCGTTCTGGCAGGACAGCCCCCGGCAGCCACCACGAGCCAGGTGACGAATTTGACTCCCATTAATGCCACACTTCGTGGGCTGGTCTGGCCTTATGGGGCCGAGACGGTCGCCTGGTTCGAGTGGGGCTCGAGCACCAACTACGGAAACCGCATCGGCATGACGAATGCGGGCAGCGCCGCGTGGGACGGAATCCTGATCGAGGCCACCTTGTCGAACCTGGTCGCCAGCACGAAATATCATTACCGGGTTGCGGCTTCCAATGTGTGGGGGAAAACGTATGGTGCAAACCTGGTTTTTACAGCGCCATTTTTTGCCGAGGTGGGCGCCGATCTGCGTGTGGATCAAGGATCCGGTGGCCGGCGGGATGTGGCCGGCGGCACAGCGGCATGGGGAGATTACAACCTGGACGGCACTTTGGATGTATTGCTGACGGGTAATTACACCAGTGATGGTGGTTACTACGGCACCATTTTTCGCAATGAGGGCAATGGCACATTTGCGAGCGTGCTGGCGCGGTCTTTACTGAGTGGTGTGTCGTCCGCCGCGTGGGGCGACTGGAATAATGACGGTAATCTGGATATCCTGGCGCCTGCGCTCCGAGGAATCTGCATTAACAATGGCCTAGGGGCAATGCCGTTTAGAAATTGGCAAGAAAAAGAGAATAGAAATAATGTATAAATAGTTGCAACTAGGCAAAATTTGCCTTGTACAATGAGACAGAATGTCCCATTACACTGGGGATGCAAACGAAAGTGCCAATCTCCGGTG
>CAIMWS010000195.1 GCA_903845125.1 uncultured Verrucomicrobiota bacterium | reverse complement strand
CCAAAATTAAAGTCTCCGATGGCCAAATGGCTGAACTGAACCTTCTCATGCACCCGACCTTGCCCAATTGGAACTACACTCTCTTTCCAAAGTTAAACCGGAATTAATTTTTGCATGGGTGCTACCAGTCATCGGCCGGCCGGGGTCAACCCGCCTGGCGCTGGATCATTTTGGCCAGCGCTGCCACCCAATCCGGGTGGGCATTCAGGCAGGGCAACAGGACCAGGTCCGCGCCCCCGGCCTGTATAAAAGTTTCCCGTCCGCGCAGGCCGATCTCCTCGAGCGTTTCCAGGCAGTCCGCCACAAAGGAGGGGCAGAGGACCAGCAGCTTTTTGACGCCGGCCCTGGCCAGCCGCGCCAGCTCCAGGTCCGTGTAGGGCTTCAACCAGGGCTGGCGGCCCAGGCGGGATTGGAAGGCCACGGAATATTTCCCCTCCGGCAGGCCGGCCCGCCGGGCAAAAGCGGCCACCGTGGCCAGCGTTTGGTGCCGGTAGCAGGTGGCGTGCGCGGGGCTGGCCACCGCGCAGCAATCCGGGGACTTCAGGCAATGGCCGCCGGTGGGATCGGCTTTTTGCAGATGCCGCTCCGGCAGCCCGTGGTAGCTGAACAGCAGGTGATCGTAATCCCCCCGCAGGAAGCGGTCCGCCGCGGAGACCATCGCGCCGATATAATCCGGGTCGTCGTAAAACGGCGGGACAATCTTCAATTTCACGCCGGGCGCCCGGGCCGCCAGCACCTCCCGCACCCGCACCTCCACGGTCCCGGTGGTGGATTGAGCGAAATGGGGATAAAGCGAAACCAGGATGATCTCCGTCACTTTTTGGGCGAGCAGCTCCTGCAGGCCCTGCTCGATGCTGGGGTGCTGGTAGCGCATGGCCAGCGCGATGGGCAGGGAAACCTGGGACCGCAGCGCGGCCTGCAGCCGGCGGCTGATCACCACCAGCGGGGCCCCTTCCGGCCACCATATTTTGTGGTAGGCCTCCGCGGTTTTCCGCGGGCGGAAGGGCAGGATGAGGCCGTGGACCAGCAGCCACCGGGCGGCGTAGGGCATGTCCAGCACGCGCTCATCCATGAGGAATTCGGCCAGGTAGCGCCGCACGCTCGGCACATCCGGCTGGTCCGGCGAGCCCAGATTGACCAACAGCACTCCCTGGCGCGCGCTCATATCAGGCGGCGGCCGGGCGCTCCGGCCCGCGCCGCAGGTTTTGCTCGATGCGGTCGGCCACATCGTAGGCGGAGACCATGGAATCCCCCAGGGAAATGCCGTGCCGGTAATGCCCGGCGAAAAACAGGCCGGGCGCGGCTTGCTCGAGGTCATCCATCACTTGCTTGAATTGCCCATAGCCGACCTCGTATTGGGGGATGGCCTGGTCGTAAATGACGCAATGCCGGAAGGTGGGCCGGCCGGTGATCCCCAGCAGGAGCCCCAGGTCCCGGGCGGTCAGCTCGTAAAGCTCGTCCGGTGGTTTCGCCGTCAGGGCGGGGTTGCGCATGCCCCCCACGTAGCTGGTGATGGTTACGTGGCCCGCGGGGGCCCGGTTGGGGAACAACGAGGAGGAAAAGAGGGCCCCCAGGATGTTGAACTGCTCCACCTTGGGGATCAGCATGCCAAAGCCATCCAAGGGGTGGTGGACATCCTCCCGGCGGAAGCCCAGCACCACGCTGGCCACCGGCGGGTAATGGATGCGCCCCAGGGTGGCCAGGGGCGCCAGGGTGGAGCCTTCGATCTGCAGGCGGGCGATCTGGTGGGCCGGCACCGCCAGGAGCACCCCCGAGTGCCGGGCCTGCTGCGGCGCCCCAGCGCTTTGGAATTCCACCTCCCAGCCGTCGGCGAGTTTCCGCAGGCGCGTGACCGGGGTGTTGATCCGGGCGGCCGCCCCCAGGTTTTTGAGGAGGGTGTCCGGCAAGACCTGCAGGCCTTCGTCAAAGGAGATCTTCTTGGCATCCTGTTTGGATACTTCCGCCCTGCGCTTGCGCTCGCGCGCCCCCAGGATCTGCCCCTTGATCATCGAGCCATACCGCTGCTCCAGGGCGTGCAGCCTGGGGAAGCCGTGGATCACCGAGAGACGGAACGGGTCCCCGGCATAGATGCCGGCCACCAGCGCGTCGATGGCGTAATCCAGGAATTCCCGCCCCAGCCGGCGGATGACAAACTGCGCCACGCTTTCCTCATACCGGTTATCCCACCGCCGGACAAATGGCTCGCGGAAGAGCATGAGCTTGGCCCGCCAGCTGAAGAGTTCGCTCCGGAAAAACCCCACCGGCGTGGCCGGCATGGCGATCGTTTTGCGGTGCCGCACGAGGTAGCGGTTGCCCGCCCCTTCGTCGGAGTACATCATCCGCGGCTCCAAGCCGGCGCCCTTGATGATCTCCCGCAGCTTGGGGGAGGTATCCAGCAGCGTGTTGGGGCCGAACTCCGCGAGGTAACCCTGGTCGCGGACCGACTGGATCACCCCCCCGGCCCGGCCGCTGGCTTCGTAAAGCACCACGGGGATCTTTTTCTGCTGCAAACGGAAGGCGGCCACCAAACCAGTGATGCCGGCCCCAATGACGGCCACGGGATTCATCATATCACTTTGGAAAAGCGTCGTTCCTGGCTGGCGGCCAGATAGGCGTCGAACCGCATGGCGATCACCCGGATCAACAACCGGCCCGCCGGGGTGACCTCCAGCCCGGTATCGGTCACCCGCACCAGGCCATCGGCCTCCAGGTCGGCCAGCGAGGCCAGTTCGCGGGCGAAATACGTTTTGAAGTCGACCCCCAGGCGCCGGGAAAGATCGGTGAACTCCAGCCGCCGGTCGCACATCACGCGCATGATGGCCTGGCGGCGGACTTTGTCGTCCGCGGTCAAAACATAGGCTTTGACCTGGGGCAGCTTTTGGTTGTCCAGGGCGCCGTAATATTGCGGCAATTCCTTGAGGTTCTGCCAGTAAATGGTGTCCGTCTGGGAAATGGCGGACATGCCGAAGGAATAGATATCCGCCCCGCCGTGGGTGCTGTAGCCCTGGAAATTGCGCTGGAGCGAGTTCTTCGCCTGCGCCTGGGCCAGCTCGTCGGTTTCCTTCGCGAAATGGTCCATCCCGATATAGGCATACCCGGCGGAAGTGAGCTTCTCGATGCAGAGCTTGAGCAGGCCCAGCTTCACTTCCGGTGGGGGCATGAGTTTTTCCAAAATCCGCTGCGAATGCTTGAGCCACGGCACATGCGCGTAGCTGAAGACCGCGAAGCGGTCCGGCTGCAGCGCCAGGGTCTCATCCAGCGTTCTTTCGAAGGATTCCACCGTCTGCCGCGGCAGCCCGTAGATGAGGTCGATGTTCAGCGAGGTGAACCCCGCCTCCCGCGCCCACCGGATGACCTGCTCGGTCATCTCGCGGGGCTGGATCCGGTGCACCGCCCGCTGCACTTCAGCATCGTTGTCCTGCACCCCCATCGAAAGCCGGTTGAACCCGATCTCATTGAGCGCCTGGACGTGGTCCGGGGTCACCCCCCGCGGATCCACCTCCACGGAGGCCTCGACATCGGGCGCCATTTGGAATTGGCCGCGGATCATCCGGCCCAGCTCGCGCATTTCGCCGGGCAAGAGGAAGGTGGGGGTTCCGCCGCCGAAATGGAGCTGCCCCACCCGGCGCTGGGGATTGAGCAAGGGGGCCATGAGGGCCATTTCCCGGCGCAGATATTTCAGGTATTCGGCGCTCTTGCCCTGGTCCTTGGTGATGACGGTGGTGCACCCGCAGAACCAGCAGAGCGAACGGCAGAAGGGCAGGTGGAAATAGAGCGACATTTCCCGCTCCTGCTGCCGGTTGCGCACAATGTGCTCCTCCACCGTCGGCCAGGTCACCTCCGGGGTGAACAGGGTGGCCGGCGGGTAGGAAGTGTAGCGCGGACCTGGGATGTTGTATTTTTTTACCAGGTCGATATCGACTTCTAGTTTTGCCATGGGTAGGTGGTAACGGTTTCTACCAGTGTTTGAATGTTTTCCAGCGGGGTGGTGGCGGGCAGGCCGTGGCCCAGGTTGAATATGTACCCGCGCCGCCCGTTGATCTGGTCCAATACTTCCTTGGTGGCCGCGGCCACCTCCGCCGTCGTGGTGGTCATCACCGCCGGATCCAGATTCCCCTGGATCGCCATTTGGGCGGGCACCAGCTGGCGTGCTTTGGCCAGGGGCGTGGTGGAGTCGAAACCGAGCACCCGGGCGCCGCTGGCCAGCAATTCCTCCCAGCGGTTGCGCGGCCCCTTGGAAAACACAATCACCGGGGCCAGCGGGCTCAGCTCGCGGACGATTTGCACGATCCACCGGGCGGATCCTTCGTAAAAGAGATGGTCATCCAGCAAACCGCCCAGGCTGTCGAAAATCTGCACTCCGTCGGCGCCGGCCTGTACCTGCAGGCGCAGGTATTCCACGGTGGCTTGCGCCAGCCGCTCGAGGAACCTGGCCATCACCGCCGGCTCCCGCTTCAGGAGGTCCGCGGCGCCCACAAATTCCTTGGAGCTGCCGCCCTCCACCATGAAATTGGCGAGCGTCCACGGCGATCCGCAGAACCCCAGCAGGGCGTGCTGGCCGTTCAGCTCCTTTTTGATCATGCGCAAGGCGTTGGCCACGTATTCCAGGCGGCCGAGGAAGCCATCCCAGCGCAGGCGGTTCAAATCGGACTCCCCCTGGATGGCGAAATCCATCTGGACGCCGCCGGTATCGCGGAATTGATAGGGCTGTCCCAAAGCCTCCGGCACCACGAGGATATCGCTGAACAATATCGCCGCATCGAAGCCGAACCGGCGCAAGGGCTGAAGCGTGACTTCAGTCGCAAGCTCCTTATTCTGAACCAGTTGTAAAAATGAATAGCGCTGCCTCAAGGCCCGGTATTCGGGCAAGGCACGTCCCGCCTGGCGCATCAGCCACAGGGGCGGCCGGTCCACCGGCTGGCAATGCAAGGCGCCTAGAAATCGTTCCCTTTTGTTCATCAAACCTAAACGAAGATACGCCACTCCAATCCAAAGCCAAGAGAGAATCACGCCGCCCGGCGGGCCGGCCTCGCCCGTCCCCGGGGTCCGCCGGCCTGGGGCCGGTTTTTTTCCCGGGCCCAGCGCGCCAAATGGGTGCAAAATGGGTTGCGGCGGGCGGCCGTTTGGCGGATGCTGCCGCCATGCAAAGCCATTCCTCCCCGAACCTGCGGACGGCACCCGGCCGGGGGCCGAACCTGGGCCGCCGGCAGATGCTGAAGCTGGCGGGCCTCGGCTTGGGCGGCCTCGCCTTGGATTTCGCGCCCACCTCCCTCCCGGGAGCGTCACCGGCGGGGGCTTCCATGCCCCCCTTGAACCGCTTTCCCCGCATGGTGCAGGAATATTACGTGGAGCAATTGCGCGCCGGCGATGCCCGCCGCCGCGAGGCGCTGGCCAAATTGAGTTCGGCCGCCGAAGTCCGCGCCTACCAGGCCGGCATCCGCGAGCGGATCGCCGCCTGCTTTGGACCGTTCCCGGAAAAAACCCCGCTCAACGCCCGAATCACCGGAGTTTTGGAGCGGCCGGCTTTCCGGATCGAAAAAATAATATTCGAGAGCCGCCCCGGCTTGCTGGTGACCGCCAACCTTTACCTGCCTCAAGGCCGCCCGTTCCCGCTGCCCGGGGTGGTGGGTTCCTGCGGCCATTCCGATGATGGCAAGGCCAACGAAGCTTACCAGGCCTTCGCCCAAGGCCTGGCCCGCCAGGGCTTCGTGGTATTGATTTTTGACCCGCTCGGCCAGGGCGAGCGGCTCCAATATCCTGACGCCGCCCGCAAATCCCGGGTGGGGATCGGCGTGCGGGAGCACCTGCTGGCCGGCAACCAGCAAGCCCTGGTGGGCGAATTTTTTGGCGCGTGGCGGGCCTGGGATGGCATCCGCGCGCTGGACTACCTGTTGTCCCGCCCGGAGGTGGACCCGCAGCAGGTGGGCATCACCGGCAATTCGGGCGGCGGCACCCTCACCACCTGGCTCTGCGGCCTGGATCCGCGCTGGACCATGGCCGCCCCGGGCTGTTTTGTCTCCACCTTCCGGCGGAACCTCGAAAACGAATTGCCGGCCGATGTGGAACAATGCCCCCCGCGGGCGCTCGCCCTGGGGCTGGAGCACGAGGATTTCCTGGCGGTGATGGCCCCCAAACCGGTGCTCATCCTCGCCAAGGAGCGGGATTTCTTCGACATCTGCGGGACGGAGGAAGCCTTCGGCCGCCTGCGGAAGCTATACTCCCTGCTCGGCGCCCCGCACCACATCGCCCTTTTTGCCGGTCCCACCACGCACGGCTATAGCAAGGAAAACCGGGAGGCCATGTACCGCTGGTTCAACCGGATCACCGGTGTGTCGGATGCCACCACCGAGCCGGCGCTGGTCCTGGAACGCGAAGCCGACCTTTGGTGCACCCCCCAGGGCCAGGTAAGCGAGCTCGGTTCCCGCACAGTATTCTCGTTCACCAGCGGGCAATCCCGCGCCCTCGCCACGCAGCGCCCGCACCTGGCGGGCCGGGAGCTCTGCCGGGCGGTTTCCGAAATCCTCCACCTGCCGCCGCGGGAGGGGCCTGCCGAATACCGCATCCTGCGGAGCCTTTCCGGGCGCCAATATCCGCTGCGCCACGCTTCGGTTTATGCGCTCCAGACGGAGCCGGGCATCCACGCGCTGGTTTACCGCCTGGGAACTGAGGCCCACGAGGCGCGGCCGCCCCGGGAAAACCGGCGGGCGGTCCTCTACGTGGCCCACCACTCCAGCGACGCCGAGCTGCGCGCCAACCCGCTGGTGCGTGAGCTGTTTGCCGCCGAACCGGCCGCGGCCTGGTATGCCTGCGATGTCCGCGGCATCGGCGAATCCCGCCCCGATACCTGCGGCCAGGACAGCTTTGCCAGCCCGTATGGCAGCGACTATTTCTACGCGGTTCATGCGCTGATGCTGGACCGGCCCTATGTGGGGCGCAAGACCCACGACCTGCTGTCGGTCCTGGATTGGCTGGCCGCCCTCGGCCACGCGGAGATCCACCTCGCCGCGACCGGCTGGGGCACGGTGCCGGCGGTGTTCGCCGCGCTGCTCTCGCCCGCCGTCAGCCAGGTCACCTTGCGGGGCGCCCCAGCCGCGTATGCCCAAATCGCTGAAGCGGAAACTTACGACTGGCCGCTTTCCACGTTCATCCCCGGGGTGCTGAAACATTTCGACCTGCCGGATTGCTACCAGGCGCTGGCCGGGATGAAGCTGCGCAGGTTGTAAGGCCAAGCGGGAGGCATGCCCCGGAGCCAGGCCGCCTTGAAGATTGCCGTTTGGTGGTATATTGTTTTCTCCACTATGGATAAAAGCTCATTATTCCGCGGTATGGCGGCTTCCGCCCGGCACGAAGTTCTGCGGCCGATTGAATTTGACGCGGGCGCCCTGGGCGCCGAGCAGGTGGAGGTGGCGGTGGAATATTGCGGGATCTGCCACTCGGACCTGTCGATGCTGGACAACGACTGGGGGATGACCCGTTATCCCTTTGTGCCCGGCCACGAGGTGGTGGGCAAGGTGACCGCCCTGGGCCCGCAAGCCCGGAAACTCAAGGTGGGCCAGCGGGTGGGCATCGGCTGGACCTCCAGCAGCTGCCTGGCCTGCCCGCAGTGCCTCTCCGGCGACCAGCATTTGTGCGCCGCGGGGGAAGGGACCATTGTGAACCGGCACGGCGGGTTCGCGGACCGGGTGCGCTGCCATTGGGCCTGGGCCATCCCGCTGCCGGAGGCCCTGGAGCCGGCGCAGGCCGGGCCGCTGTTCTGCGGTGGCATCACGGTTTTCAATCCCCTGCTGCTGGCGGAGGTGAAGCCGACCGACCGGGTGGGCGTGATCGGCATCGGCGGCCTGGGCCACCTGGCGCTCCAGTTCCTCAGCAAATGGGGCTGCGAGGTTTTCGCCTTCACCTCCAGCGACTCGAAAGCCGCGGAGGCCCGGCGGCTGGGCGCGCACCAGGTGGTCCAGGTGCGCGATGGGGCGCAGCTGAAGCAGCTGGCGGGCGCTTTTGATTTCATCATCTCGACGGTCAATGTGGCGCTCGATTGGAATGCCATCCTGGCCACGCTCGCGCCCCGCGGGCATTTGCACATCGTCGGCGCGGTGCTGGAGCCGATGCCGGTGCCGGCGATGTCCCTGATCATGGGCCAGCGTACGGTGGGCGGCTCGCCCACGGGCAGCCCGGTGGCCATCGCCAAAATGCTCGATTTTTGCGCCCGCCACGCCATTGCGCCGATCACGGAACTCTTCCCCATGTCCCGGGCCAACGACGCCCTGGAACGCCTGCGCGAAGGCCGGGTGCGCTACCGGCTCGTCCTCCAGAACGACCTGTAACCGCCGCCGACCGCCCATCCTCCCCAACGAAAGCATCCTATGAGCCAGCTGCCAACCAAAACCTCGCCCAACCTGTTCTCCCCCTTGACCATTCAGGGGGTGACGCTGCGGAACCGCATCGGATTGTCCCCCATGTGCCAATACAGCTCGGAGGACGGGCTGCTGAACGATTGGCACCTCGTCCACCTGGGGGCCCGGGCCGCGGGCGGCGCCGGGCTGATCATCATTGAGGCCACCGGGGTGGAGCCCCGCGGCCGGATCACCCCCGCCGATGCGGGCCTGTGGTCGGACCGGCACATCGAGCCGCTGGCCCGGGTCTGCCGGTTCCTCAAGCAGCAGGGGGCAGTGCCCGGCATCCAGCTCGCCCACGCGGGCCGCAAGGCCAGCGCCGCCCGGCCCTGGGAGGGCGGCCGATCCCTCTCCGATGCCGAAGGCGGCTGGGAAACGCTGGGCCCCAGCCCGCTGGCCTTCGGAGCCGAGCTCCCGCGCGTCCCGCGCGCCATGACGCTGGAGGATATCCGCACCGTCCAGGAGGCGTTCCGGGCGGCCACGGTCCGCGCGCTGGCGGCCGGGGTGGAATGGCTGGAGCTGCACGCGGCGCACGGTTATCTCCTCCACAGTTTCTATTCGCCGCTGGCCAACCAGCGCCAGGACGCGTATGGCGGCAGCTTTGCCAACCGCGTCCGGCTCACGGTGGAAACCGCCCGCCTCATGCGGCAGGCCTGGCCCGCGCATTACCCCTTCACCGTGCGGCTTTCCTGCACGGATTGGGTTCCCGGCGGCTGGACGCTGGAGGATTCCATCGGCCTGGCCAAGCTCCTGCAGGCCGAAGGCGTGGACCTGATCGACTGCAGCTCCGGGTTCAACGCGCCGGAAATGGATACCTACCCCTTTGGCCCCAGCTTCCAGGCGCCGCTGGCCGGGGCGGTCCGCCAGGGCGCCGGCCTCCGGACGGCCTGCGTCGGCTGCATCACCGAATCCGCCCAGGCCGATGCCATCATCCGCAATGGGCAGGCGGACCTGGTGCTGCTGGGCCGGGAGATGCTGCGCAATCCGAACTGGGCCTTGCAGGCTGCCCGCGAGCTGAAAAACCCCCAGGGCACCCAGCCGCCGGTGCAATACGCCGGCGCCATCCGCTAAACCGGGCCCAGGCCAGGCCGACCCGGGCCGCCTGGGGATTAGGGGAGGTGGACTTTGGGCGGGATCCTTTTGCGCGCGGCGGAGGTCGCGCGTCACTTTCAAATCCGTGAAGGGCCGGCTCAGGATGCCCTTCGCGGCTGGCCCAACCAACCGGCGGCGGGAGCGCTGCCCTCCCCAAGGCACGGAGCGCCGCCGGGCCGGTTATGGGCCGGTTATGGACCGGTTATGGGCTCGACACCCAGGAAGCGGCGGTAGTAATTTCAAGTCCCCGGCGGCCACCCGGGAAGACTATTTGGCATGAATGACTGAACGATACGACAGCGCAGCTGCCCGGCACTATGCGGCTTACCGTCCGCCGCTCCATCGCGTGATATTGGAGCGGGTGCTTCGCCCCGGGGAGTTTTTCCAGACCGGTTTGGACATTGGCTGTGGCACCGGGTATTCGGCCGTGGCCCTCACGAGGTATTGCGGCCGGGTATTGGGGCTCGATCCCAGCGCCGCCATGCTGGCGGCGGCGCCGCGGCATCCGGGAATTACCTACCTCCATGGATCGGGCGATGCGCTGGGCCAGCTGCCGGTGCCGGCGGTGGAGGTCGTCACCTTTGCCGGTTCGCTGTTTTACGCCAAGAGCGGCGAGTTGCGGAAGGAGCTGGGCCGGGTGTGCGCTCCCGGAGCCACGATTCTCGTCTATGATTTTGAGGTTTTTCTGGACGCGGCGATGGCGGAGGCGGGGGTGGATCAGCCGGCGCCCACGGGAGACTACGACCACCAGGCGAACCTTTCAGGATGGGCTGAGTTTGCCGTGGAAGTCAGCGGCGCCGAACGGATTCAACTGGCGGTTTCAGGAAACGAGATGGCGCATCTGCTCCTGGCTGACTCGAACCGTTACGATGCTTTCTTAAAACGCTTCCCGAACCGCGACCCTTTTGAGCCGCTGGCCGGCATCCTGAATGCCCGCGGTGGGGCAATCCCCTTGCCGGTCGGCCTTTATTTCACCCGGTACCGGGTTTTGGGAAAATGAAGACCGAACCGGGAGCAAAAACGCAGCCGGAGGGCCGCCCGGTGATGTCGGATACCGTGTGGGACAACCTCGGAGTGGGCTTTGGGTGCCTGGCCTGCGCGGCGATTGCCCACCAGGTGCGGGAGGAGTGGCGCACGCCGCCGCCCTCCTCGGTATCCTTGTGGTTTGTCGGGGGCTTTTTCTTCATCTACCTGTTCTGGTTTCTCTACGGGGTCCGGTTTGGCCGCCGCGGCATCTGGCTGCCCAATGCCATCGCGGTCGTGCTCCAGTTGGTGTTTGCGGTGATCCTCCTGGCGAAGCGATAGGAGGCTCCGGCGGCCCCGCCCGCCGGCGCCGCCGGCGCCCGCCCGCCCGCCCCAAATCGATCGGAAAAAAGGGGGCGGCCGGGATCCGAACCGATTACATTTATCGCGGTGATTTATACTGGCTGCGGGGGTGGCTGGGAGTATTATCGGTTCAGTAAAACCTGTGAATACAGCCCACGATAAATCCGCAGTGGATCCGGCGGCAAAACCGGCGGGGGAGGATTTCGCCGCGATCGCGAAGCAAAGCGCCAAACAGGCACTGGTGGCGAGCCTGGCCTTGATCCTGTTGGGGCACCTTGCGTTCGGAATCGTCGGTGACCTGGCCCGGGATATGACGCCTTCCCGGCCATCCTTTTTAGTCTCCACGCCGCCCGTGGAGGCCGGGCCGGCGCCCGCCTGGCGCGCCTGGTGGGCCACGATTCAGGCCCATCAGTTTCCGATTTTGTTTGCGGTGATTTTCACGGGCTGCCTGGGCACGCGCCTGGCCATGCAGTCCGGCCGCAGCGAACCCCGAATTGCCGCCGGGTGGGTGCGGCGGGTGGCGGGCAAGCTTTCCGAGAAATGGTTTGGGATGATCGTCGGCAATGCGTTTGGCGCCTTGATCACCGCCACCGTGCTGGAGGTGGTGCAGCAGTTTTCGATCAGCAAGTGGATCGGGCATTGGGTGTGGGGAATCTGCCAGCCCCTGGTGGATGGTTTGTCGGCGTTTTTTCTGGGCGCCCACCAGGCGGACACCGTCCGCGGCTGGTTTGCCTGGTATGACGCAAACCAAATGAAATTCACCTTCTGGCTGCTCTACGGCGCGGCCATTTGCGACGACCTGGGCCTGCCGAATTTAAAAACCCTGGGCCGCCGGATTTGGCGTTGGTTTAGGGAGCGAAAGACCGGCGCGGCGGGGCCGACCCGGCCCAGCCCGGATTCAACAAACAGCGGCGGGCTGGCCGGGGACGCCCCACCGCCGGCTGGCAACCAGCCATTGGTTCCGGGCCACGGCGCGCCATCCGATTCTCCGGTGGCCTGATCGCCAGCGGGGTGCCAGCGGTGTTTCACCGCGATGATTCTGAAACGCGATCCGGCTCCGGTTGCCGGGCCAGGGGCGCCTGCCGCTGGGCTGGAGGCGGGATCCGGCTTCGACCGTGGCGGGGCCTGTCGCGGAGCTTGACCTGGCAGCCAGATCAGGCAGACTGGGCTCAAATCAGTGCAACAAATCGCGAATCACAAACCATTATGAATATGGAAACAAAAACCAACCCCACCCCCAAGGCAACCCGCCGTGAATTCCTGAAGCAGTCCGCCACGCTGACGGCGGCGGCCACGCTCGGCAGCCTGGAGATCTCCCGCAGCGCCTACGCGGCGGGGAGCGACACGCTGCGCGTGGGCATGATCGGCTGCGGCGGCCGCAACACCGGCGCCGCCTCCCAGGCGCTCACGGCCGACAAAGGCGCCAAACTGGTGGCCATGGGCGACGTCCTGATGGACCGGGTGGAAGCCCGGCATGAGGATCTGAAACGGGCCAAGCCGAACCAGGTGGAGGTACCGGAAAGCCGGCGTTTCGCCGGGTTCGACGCCTACAAGAAGGTGATCGAATGCTCGGATGTGGTGGTGATCGCCAACGCGGCGAAGTTCCACCCGCTGCACGCGCTGTCGGCCCTCCAGGCGGGCAAGCACGTGTTTGTGGAAAAGCCGCACGGCATCGACCCCTACGGCATGAAGATGCTGAAAAAGGCGGTGGACCTGGCCCGGGAAAAGAATTTGTCCCTGGTCTCCGGCCTGCAAAGCCGGCGGCATCCCGGCTACGTGGAGACCATCCGCCGCATCCATGAGGGGGCCATCGGCGACGTGGTGACCATCGAGGAGAACTTCCTCCGGCCGCCCTACGTGGTGGTGTCGCGCGAGCCCGGGCTGAATGAGATCCAATGGCAGTGCAGCACGCAATACCACTTCACGTGGCTGTCCGGGGACGATGTGCCGCAATCGCTGGTGCACAACCTGGACCGGGCGAGCTGGGTGCTGAAGAACCAGGCGCCGATCAAGTGCCACGGCATGGGCGGGCGCTCCTCCATGACGGCCCCGATCTACGGCAATGTCTTCGACCACCACGCCGTGGTTTACGAGTGCGCCAACGGGGTGCGCATCTACGCGTTCTGCCGGACCACCACCGGCTGCTACAACGGCACATCGAGCCTCATCTCCGGCACCAAGGGCAAAGCCGACATCCTGAACTGCCGGATCACCGGGGAAATGAACTGGCAGTGGCAGGGCCAGGGGGATCCCTACCAGATCGAGCACGACCACCTGTTCGCTTCGGTCCGGGCGGGCAAGGCGATCAACGATGGCGATTTCATGATCCGCAGCACGATGATCGGCATCATGGGGCAGCTTTCCTGCTACACCGGCCAGGAAGTCACCTGGGACCAGGTCAACCAATCCGATTTCGCCTATCCGCCCAAACCGGAGGATTGCCATGACGATATGGAACCGCCCACCAAACCCGGACCGGACGGCACCTATCCGACCTATATCCCTGGAAAAACCAAATTGCTCTAAGATCAAGCCATAATACCGGATCGGGCAGGAAGCCACCTGGTGCACCCAGGTGGCTTTTTGCGCTTCTGGGTGCCATATTTCGCAATGGCTGACCGGGAGTTGCCGATTGAAAATGAGCCGGGCTAACCATAGCATTTCGTGCTGGTTATGGCATGGTAATTGCTCAAGGCTGGTGAGGGCGTATATTTTACTGATTGGGAAATGTGAAACGGGAACCCAGGTTGGGGCAGCAGTGGATTGTGCATGAAGAAAATATTGAGCGTCGTTGGATGTTGGTGGTGGCTGGCGGGGGTGGCAAGCTCCGGTTGGAGCCAGGTATTGATCCATGAAATCATGTATCATCCCGGTTTCGGGGAGCCGGGAGAGGCGGGTTATGTGGCGGAGGATACCCGGAAGGAATTCGTGGAGTTGTATAATGCCGGCACCAATGCCGTCGACCTGGTTGGGTGGCGGCTCAAGGGGGGAGTGGCCTTCACGATTCCCGGGGTGCTCCTGGAAGCGGGCAAATACCTGGTGATAGCCGCGGATGGGGACACCAACCGGTTCAAAGCGGCCTATCAAGCCCAATACCCCGGGGTGGTCAACGCCGTGGTGGTGGGAGGCTGGGCTGGAGCTTTGGGCAACAACGGGGAGCGGATCACGCTGGAGGATGCCGCCGGGAAAAAGGCGGACGAGGTGGTTTATAGCGTGGAAGGGGACTGGGCCCGGAGGCGGACGGGGGATGCGTATCCCGGCTCGCCCTCCTGGTGGCGGGGTTGGCAATGGACCACCGGGGCGGATGCGGGCGGCAAATCGCTGGAACTGATCTGCGTGCAAGCCTCCAATAAGCGCGGCCAAAACTGGGGGCCCAGCCTGAATGACGGCGGCACGCCGGGGGGGGCAAATTCGATCCGGAATCTCGATATCGCCCCTTTCATAACCGGTGTGAGCCATGCGCCGGCGATCCCGAAACCGGCGGAGGCGGTGAGCATCACGGCGCGGGTGGAGGCGTCCGGCGGCGGACCGGTGACGGTGACGGTGCACTACCGGCAGGATGGGGCCGCGAGCTTCCTGGCGGCGGCGATGCAGGACGACGGGCTCCACGGAGACGGCGCCCCCGCGGATGGGGTGTATGGGGCCTGGCTGCCGGCGCAGACGAATAAAACGGTGGTGGAATTCTACGTGCAGGCGGCCAATGACCGGGGAAAAAGCCGCACCTGGCCGGCGCCCACAGATGACGCCGGCGGGCAGGGAGCCAACGCTTTTTACCAGGTGGATGACACGGTGTATGCGGGGACGCAGCCGGTGTTCCGGCTGGTGATCCCCAAAGCGGAGTGGAGCGCCTGGCTGAACCTGATGGACAACACCTCCGGCGGCCAATATTGCAATGCCACCATGAATGGCACCTGGGTGGCGGTGGAGGGGACGGGAACCGAGGTGCGCTACTGCGTGGGGGTGCGGAACCGCGGGGCCGGCACCCGCAGCGCGCATCCCCACAACCTGCGGGTGATCCTCCCCAAGGACCGGCCCTGGCAGAACCGCTCGAGTCTGGATTTGAATACCCGGACGGTGCATTCCCAGGTGGCGGGCAACGCGATCAACGTGATGGCCGGCTTGCCGTGCGCCTACGGCGCCCCCGTCCAGGTGCGGGTGAACGGGGAAAACCTGGCGCACCTGGCGCCCACGGGCAGCACGGATTCCTACCAGTTCGGCGCCTATTTTTATTTTGAGCCCTACGGCACGGAGTGGCTCGCCGGGCATCTGCCGCTGGATGCGGCGGGGAACATCTACAAGGGCGTGTGGAATTTCGACGGGCACTCGCTGGCGCACCAGGCCGACTTCGGCTACCTGGGCGAGGATCCGGCGGCCTACCGGCAGCTCTACTCGGCCAGCGGCCCCACCAGCGCCACCGGCAGCTACACCAAGCAAACGAATGTGGCGGCCGACGACTGGGCGGACCTGATCCAGCTCTGCCGGATCCTCAGCCAAAGCCCGGACGCGGACTTCCTGGCGCAGGTGAACCGGGTGGTGAACCTCGACGAATGGCTCGATTATTTCGCCGTGACCACGCTGGTGGGCAACCGGGAAACGACGTTCGGCACCGGCACGGGCGACGATTATTCGATGTATCGCGGGGTGGTGGATCCCCGGTTCATCCTGCTGGCCCACGATATGGACACCACCCTGGGCCAGGGCGACGTGGCAGCGGATTATGGACGGTCCATTTTCGAGGCCTGCGCCATCCCGGCGGTGAGCCGGCTGCTGAAGCATCCGGCCATCGCGCCCCGGTATTATGCGGCGCTGAAGCGGCACGCCGGCACCACCTTCACGCCGGAGCGGCTCCATCCGCTGCTGGACCAGGTGCTGGGGGGCTGGGTTCCGGCCGGGACCATCGCGAATATGAAGGGTTTTGCGGCGCAGCGGCGGGCGGGAGTGCTGGCGCAGATCCCCAGCGGGCTGGCCATCACCACCAATCTGCCGGTGGCCAATGGTTATCTGAAAGCCGCCAGCGCCACGATTTCCCTGCAGGGCACGGCGGATGCCATCCGGGCGCGGTCCGTGCTGGTGAACGGAGTGGCGGCCGGCTGGACCCAGTGGTCGGCGGCGTGGAGCGCGGCCGCGGTGGGGCTGCACCCCGGCCTGAACCGGGTGGTGGTCCAGGCGCTGGATGAGGACGGGCAGGAATTCACGCGGTCCTGCGTGGATGTCTGGTATGACAACGGGAAAACCACCGCGGTGGCCGGCGGCACGCTCAGCCAAAACACCACCTGGACGCTGGCCAACAGCCCTTACCAGGTGGCCGCCAGCGTGACCGTGCCGGCGGGAAAAACGCTGACCATCGAGCCGGGGGTGACGGTGTATTTCAACGCGGGCGCCGGGCTGGTGGTCAATGGCCAGCTCTGGGCGCCCGGCACGCCCTACCGGCGCATCCGCCTGACCCGGCCGCCCGGCACCACGGGATCCTGGGGCGGGATGCAGTTTGCCGATGCGCGCCAGACGAACCTGCTGGCTGGCGCGGACATGGAGTACGGGGACGCCAACCCGACCTGCGTCACCATCCGCAATTCCCAGGTGACGATCGAACGGATGACGTTTTTCAACATGCGCGCCCAGTATTTCGATATCCGGGAGCCGCAGGTGCGCATCCGGCACTCCACGTTTGGCGACCTGGGGAGCGCCTACTTCTGCACCGCCGAACAGATGCTGGCGGATGGCTGGTTCTCGGTGGAGGGGAACCTCTTCGGCATCAACACCGGTGACAACGACATCTTCCACCTGAACCGCGTGAGCGTCAAAGGGGGGGCGGCGGCGCAGTTCCTGAACAACGTGTTCACCGGGGCGGGCGACGACCTGGTGGACGACAACGAAACGGACACCTACCTCGAGGGCAACCTGTTCATGCACGCCAATGAAGGCAATGCCGGCAACCACGGGGCCTCGGCGGCGGTGACCACCGGCCCCGGCGGCAGCACCGGCACGGACAACCTGCTGACCCAGCACCTGACGGTGGTGCGGAATGTGTTTTACAAGAACGACTACGGGATCATCAGCAAAACCGGGGCCTATTCCTGGATCTACCACAACGTGTTCGTGGGCAACCGGGGCGCCATCCTGTTCGACGAAACGGACCGCAATGACGCGGGGCCGGGCCGCGGGGCGCTGATCGAGAGCTGCATCTTCTGGGACAACCTGCCGGAGGATCCGGCGAAAAAGCAGGGCGCCCTGGTGGAACTGGACGATGCCCGCGCCTTCGATTCCGGCCGGCTCAGCCGCGGGTTGCCCCAGGTGACGGTGAACCATTCGCTCCTGCCCGCCCGGTTTCATGCGCTGGGCCAGGGCAACCTCCAGGCGGACCCGGAATTCGTGAACCCGGCGCCCGGCGCAGCGATCGACGTTTCGGCGCCCGCCTATCGGACCGGCTTTGACGGCTTCGATGCGAGCCCGTACCTGATGGCGCAGGACCAGCTGCCGGACTTGGGCTTGAAAGCCGGCTCGCCGGCGATCGGCACGGGGCAGAATGGCGTGGATATGGGAATCCGGGTGCCCACGGGCGCGTCCATCTCCGGAATACCCGTTTCACCGACGGCCCAAAACACGGTCACGCTGGCGGTGGCGGGCCTGGACATCCGCGGCTTCAAATACCGCTGGAGCGGCCCGGGATTCACCACCGGCTGGAGCGCGGAAAGGCAAGCCCTGAAGCCGGTGACGCAGATCACCCTTTCGGGAGCGGTCGCCACGGTGCTCTGCCCCGGCCACGGCTACGCCGATGGGGACGCCGTCCAGGTCATCGGTGCCGACGCCCTGACCCCCTATTTGAATGGGACGTTCGCCATCCGCAACGCGGCCACGGACACCTTTGATTACCTGGTGAACCCGGGCACCAACGCGGTGTTGAATCAGACCCAGCCGCGGGATCTTTGGTGTGTGAAAGCCGAGCCGATCCGCCTGGCCGGCCTGGCGGACGGCGAATACACGGTGGAAGTGATCCGGAAAAATTCCCAGGGCGCCTGGCAGGGCGAAGCAGAGCCCACCCGGGCTGCCTGGAGAGTGGACTCCGCCACGCCCGGGCGGATCCGTTTGAACGAGATCCTCGCCCAGAATGTGGGGGCCTGGCCGTACTTCGGAACCTATCCCGACGCCATCGAGCTTTACAACGAGGGTGGGGGACCGGTGGATTTGGCGGGCATGGCCCTTTGCCAGAATGCCACCAATGGCACCCGGTTTTTGTTCCCGCCGGGGACCCTGCTGGCCGCCGGGGATTACCTGGTGGTGGCGGCGGACCAGGCCACCGGCGTTCCGGGATGGCATGCGGGTTTCGCCCTGGACCGTTCCGGGGGATCCCTTTACCTGCTGGATCGCGCCGGGGTGGTGGTGGATGGCGTCGGTTATGGTCCACAGATCGCCGACCTGTCGATCGGCCGGCTGGCGGCGGGCCAGTGGGGGTTGACCCGCCCCACGCTTGGCAGCGCCAACCTCGCCGAACCAACCGGCGACGTGCGGGAGCTCCGCCTCAACGAATGGCTGGCCAGCACGCGGTTCGCGGCGCCCGGGGATTTCATCGAGGTCTTCAATCCGGGGACGCTGCCGATCGCCCTGGGGGGACTGGTCCTGACGGATCAGCCGTTCGCGCCGGCCGGGCTGCCGGC
This sequence comes from uncultured Verrucomicrobiota bacterium, assembly GCA_903845125.1. Taxonomy (GTDB): domain Bacteria; phylum Verrucomicrobiota; class Verrucomicrobiia; order Limisphaerales; family UBA1319; genus CAIMWS01. The sequence continues at coordinate 4,733 of CAIMWS010000195.1, read as the reverse complement.
GATCGCGCCGTTGAGCTTCATTGGCGCCCAGGGCTATGCGCTGTTTTATGCGGATGGCCAGCCCGGCAGCGGCGCCAGCCACCTGGGCTTTTCCCTGGGGTCCGGCCCGGCGGCGATCGGCCTGTTCACCGCCGATGGGGAGCCGATCGACCGGGTCTATTACGGCCCCCAGACCCCGGATGTGGCGCAAGGCCGCAGTCCCAACGGCTCCACCAACATTGTTTTGCTGCCGGAGCCCACGGCCGGGTATGTGAATCCGGGATCCGTCACCAGCACCAACCTCAGCACCGAGACCATCACGCTGATCGCCAGCACCAACGTGTGGCGATACAACCAAACCACCACCCCGGGGGCGGATTGGCTGACGCGTGGCTACACGGGCGACACGGCCTGGCCCGCCGGCGCGGCCTTGTTGTTTGTGGAGTCGGACGCCAAACCGTGGCCCAAAAACACGCCGCTGACGCTGGGGCGCAACACCTACTATTTCCGGACGCACTTCCAAGTCCAAACCAACCTGGCGGAAGCCCAGCTGAGCTTCCAGGCCATCCTGGATGACGGCGCCGTCTTTTACTTGAACGGGCGGGAAATATCGCGCCTGCACATGCCCTCGGGGAGCGTCACCTACGACACCCATGCCTCGGACCACGAGTCCACGCTGGAAGGCCCGTACAGTGTGAGCGTGACGAACCTGCTGGCCGGGGACAACGTCATGGCGGTGGAGGTCCACCAGGTAAATTCCACCAGCACGGACGTGGTGTTCGGGATGTCGCTGGCGGCCACGATCACGACCACGAATATCATCACCAATTCCGTGCGGATGCACGCCCGGTTCAGCGAGCTCCTGGCCCGCGCGGTGGCGGTGACCAACCAGGATGGCGTGGTGGCGGACTGGATCGAGCTGGCCAACCCCAATGGCGAAGCGCTCGACCTGGCCGGCCAGAGCCTGACGGATGACCCCCTCACCTCCCGCAAATGGGTGATCCCGGCCGGCACGGTGATTCCGCCGCGCGGCTGCCAGGTCATCCAGTGCGCCGGCCCCACGAACGCCGCCCGCCTGAACACGGGCTTCGGCCTGAAAGCCGAGGGCGGCGCGCTTTACCTTTTCGACACCCCGGCCAACGGCGGGGAGCTGCTGGACTCGCTGGCCTATGGGCTGCAAACGCCGGATCTCAGCGTCGGGCGGCTGGCGGATGGCCGTTGGGGGTTGGCTCTGCCCACCCCGGGCCAGGATAATATTCCCGCGGTTTTGGGCGATCCCGCGGGCTTGAAGCTGAACGAATGGATGGCCAACCCGGCCAGCGGCAGCGACTGGTTTGAACTCTTTAACCCCGGGCCGAACCCGGTGGACCTGGGCGGACTCTGCCTGACGGACGACTGGAGCCAGCCGGGCCAATACCGGGTGCCGCCGCTCTCCTTCATTGGCGCCGGCGCCAGCGCCTGGCAGAAATTCGTGGCCGATGGCGCCCCGGAAAAAGGGGCCAACCACACGAATTTCAAGCTCAGCGCCGCCGGCGAGGCGCTGGGCCTTTATCTCCCCAACCTGGCCCGGGTGGATGAAGTGGTTTTTGGGTGGCAGGCGGCGGGCGTTTCCGAAGGGCGCTACCCGGATGGCTCCACCAACGTGGTGCGGTTCGTCGATACCCCCACCCCCGGGCAGGCCAACGTGTTGAATCCCCAGGTGGTGGACCGGGATGGCGATGGCATGCCCGACGATTGGGAACTGGCGCACGGCCTGAATCCGAACGATCCGGCGGACGCCCTGCTGGACAGCGACCAGGATGGCCTGGCCAACCTGCAGGAATATTTGAGTGGCACCGACCCGCGCAACCCGGACAGCACCTTGCGCCTGGTGGCCGAGGCGGCTGTGAACCAGGATATCATCCTGCGTTTCACAGCCCAGCCGGGCCGGGGTTATTCGGTGCAATATGCCGGCAGTTTGACCGGCTATGCCTGGTTGAAACTGCAGGACGTCGCGCCGCAGCCGGTGGCCACGGCGGTGGCGGTGGCCGATCATCGTGGCCCCCAGGACCGTGAGCGGTTTTACCGGGTCATTACCCCGCGGGCCCCCTGAGCTGTCCCGGCAGTGGGAATGGCCAGCCAACCGTCATTGGCCACCTTTCAGGACGCGCTCCAGGATTTTCGCCAATTCCTCCAAATCGTACGGCTTGCTCAGGAAGGCCTGCGGCAGTTCCCCTTCGTGGCCGGCCAGGGCGCGGCTTTCATTGTAGCCGCTGGCCAGGATGACGGGCATCTCCGGATCCATTTGGCGAATGGCCGATATGGTCTCCCAGCCGTCCATGCGCGGCATCGTCAGGTCACTCAACACGCAGATGATTTCCGCCTGGTGCTGCTTGAATAGCTCCACCGCCTCCACCCCGTCTCCCGCCGCGTGCACGTCATAGCCCAACATCTTCAGTGCCCGGGCCACCACGGAGCGCAGGCTGGTGTCGTCCTCGGCCAGGAGGATGGCCCCCCCTTTCGCCGTTTTCAACGCGGGAACGGGCCGGGCGGGTGGGGCGGGAATCGCCTCCGCCGAAAGCGGGAGAAAGACCCGGAAGGTGCTGCCCTGGCCGGGCTGGCTTTCCACCGTGATGAAGCCTTGGTGCGACCGCACAATGCCCAGGACCACCGCCAGCCCAAGACCCCGGCCGGTGAACTTGGTGGAATAAAACGGGTCAAAGATTTTATCGATGTCCTGCGGGGGAATTCCGCAGCCACGATCCGCCACCGCCAGGCAGGCATAGGCTGGGGTTTGCAGCTGGCTGTCCAGGGGGAACCGCTGCGGGGCTTGGATTTCCGCGGCCGCCAACCGCTGGACGCTGAGCCGCACTTCCCCGCCATCCTCCCCGGCCGCTTCCCAGGCGTTGGTGGTCAAAATGTCCAGGATTTTCTGGATTTGGTCCAGGTTGGAATCGATGACCGGTCCGGGTGTCGGCACGTCGTCCAGCAAACGCCCATTTTTGGGCCTTTGGGTGTGCAGCAGGGCCAGGCTCCGCTGGCAAGCCCCAGACAGGTCCAACGGCTCCCGCCGGGTGGGCGTTTGGCCGAGGTAGGTCAACATCAAGGTGCTGACTTCCGCGGCCTGCCGGGCGGATTGCATGACATCCTCCATGGCCCTGGAGAATATGCTCCCTTTGGCCAGCCCCTGCCGGGCCAGGTCCAAGCCGAGCATCACCGCTCCCAATTGGTTGTTGAAATGGTGGGCCACCGCCCCCGCCATGCGGTTGAGGCTTTCAGCCTTTTGGAGCTGACACGCCTGTGCCTGCAGTTGCTCCTTTTCCGCCTCAAAACGCTGGCGCTCGGTGAGATCCCGGACGATCGCCCACATGCCGGCCGGTTTTTGGTGGTCGTCTTTAATCAACCAGATCCTCAAGGCAATGGGGAAAATGGTCCCGTCTTTCCGGGTGTATTCCTTCTCATATTCGTCGGCATACCCGCGCGGCAAAATCTGGCAGCGGACGATCTCCTCCTCCATCGCATGCCACCGGGCAGGCGTCAACTGCTGATAGGTAAGCTGGTGGAGCTCCTCTTGGGCATACCCTACCATGGCCTGGAACGCCGGGTTGGCATCCACAATGATCCCCTGCATATTGGTCAGCGCGATGCCGTCCTGGCTGGATTCAAACAGGTCGTGGTACTTTTTCTCCGCCCGCTTGCGATCGGTGATATCGGTATGGGCCGACAGGACGACCTTCCCGAACTGGGCATGGTCGAACACTGAGACATTGAGGTAGCACCAGAATGACGAGCCATCCTGCTTGCGGTTTTCCACCTCCCCGTGCCATTGGCCGGTGGCCAGGAGCCTCTCCACGATGCCCGCCCTGGTTTCGGCAGCCGTCCGGGTTGAGGGCTCCATCTGGGCCACCAGCATCCCCACCATTTCCCCGGCTTTATAGCCAAACATCCGCTCCACAATGGGATTGACCCATTTGATGAGCAGGTCATCCAAACCAACGATAGCGATCCCTTCGGAAAGGTTTTCGAGCAACGTGGACTGGAACCGCAGGGTGGCACTCACTCGTTCGCGCTCGGTGATGTCCCGGTTGATACCGATCATCCGCACCGGGGTGCCGCTGGCGTCCTGCTCGATGACCGACGTCGAATGGATATGGCGCAGGGAGCCATCCGGGTGAACCACCCGGAATTCATGATCGCAGGGAATTTTTTGGCGGCAGGCTTCCTTAAGCTTTGCCTCGGCTTGTTCCAAATCATCAGGATGAACCCGTGAGCGCCAAAAGGCATAGTCCAGACCTGCCTGGTGCCCGGCTTCCGGTTGGCCATACCAGGCGCGCAGGCGGTCATCCCACTCCAGTTGGTCGTTGCTGAACTCCCAGCTCCAGGTGCCGCAGCTCCCGGCTTCCGAGGCGAGCCGGAGGTAGGCCAACGCCTCCCGGAGCTTCCTTTCGGCCAGCTTCCGCTCGGTGACGTCGTTTATTATGCCATGCCAGAGAATATCCCCACCCGGTTCCGGCACCGGCTGGCCTTGAAGGTGCAGCCAGCGAGTTTCGCCGTTGACCACATAGCGGCCTTCCCATTGAAAGATCGACCGGGCTCCAGCGCCAGCTTGGGCGGCTTCCATCAGGCTGGCGCGATCTTCCGGGTGCAGGCAGGCAAAGGCTGCTTCAGCATCCTGGAGTGCGGCTTCAGCCTGGCAGCCCAGCATTTCGGCCGCCCGCTGGCTCAGGTAGCCAAAGCGGGGAATTTTATCCTCCCCGATGCGCCACGTATAAACT
>CAIMWS010000194.1 GCA_903845125.1 uncultured Verrucomicrobiota bacterium | reverse complement strand
GAACCGGACCGGCAGGTGGCACCAGGCGAACACGGCGGAGAGGTTTTCCGCGACGAACCGGGCGTATTTGAAAAACAGGAGGAGGGCGAGGTTGTTGAACAGGCTGATCACCAGCCAGATCCGGCGGCTGCTCCAGCAGGCGCCCACGGCCATCAGCAGGAAAATCAGGCCCAGGATGGCCATGGTAGGGCGCAGGGTGGCGGGGCCGAACACGCCGGTGAGGGCGATACCCAGCGTGGCCAGCGCGGACACCAGGAACGCGGCCAGGAGGACGTTGTCATCGAAACGCAGCCGCGTGAGGCGGGCCAGGATATCCACTTTCCCGCCGGCGCGCGGGCAGTGGTCCATGAGCGTCACCAGGGAGTAATCCAGCGCGGTGGAATAGACCACCAGCAGCAGGTAGTAGGGATTCCACCAGCCGTAGAAGAAATAGGAGGCGGCCATCAGCCACGGGATCCAGAGCCGGGTTTTGCGCAGGGCGTAAAACACCGGCAGCACGATCAGGATGAAAACCAGAAAGGGCCAGGTATGGAACAGCATATCGGTCAAACCTCGGGGCGGGGGCGGGGCGGCGTCACCGGCCGGTGGATTTCAAGGCCTCCATTTCCCCCGGGGCGGGCCGGCGGACGCACCGGAAGCCGCAGTAGTCGGTATAAAAACAGGCGTCCGTGTCGCCGGTGCGCTCGCCCTGGCGGTAAGTGGCGCGGCACATGTCGGCGCTGGCTTTCCAGGAGCCGCCGCGCATCACGCGCTTGACATCCTTGCCCTGGCCGGGAGGGCCGGGGGGATCGGCCGCGGGGCTTTCGGCGTAATAGGTGGGGCTGTAAACGTCCTCGCACCATTCAGCCACGTTGCCATACAGGTCGTAAAGCCCCCAGGCATTCGGCTTTTTCTGGCCGGCCAGGTGGGTCTTCGCGTCCGCGTTGTCCGCGAACCAGGCATATTGCTTGAGCTTGGCCGCCGGGCCGAAATCGTAGGGGCCGTCCGTGCCCGCGCGGCAGGCGTATTCCCACTCCGCCTCGGTGGGCAGGCGGTAGCCGCTGGCGGCGAAATTGCAGGCCCAGTCCGCGGTCTTTTCGTTGTAGCAGGGCTGGAGCCCCTCGAGCAGGGACCGCTCGTTGCAGTATTGCTTGGCGTCGCGCCAGCGCACCCGCTCCACCGGTTTTTTGGCCTGGTCGTTCCAGTGGGAGGGATTGGGCAGCTGCGCCTTGGCGAAGAGATCCTGGGTGACCTCGTATTGGTCCATGAGGAAGGCACTGATTTTAACCTTGTGCGCCGGGGCCTCATCCGGGTTGCCCCGGGCATTGCCCATCAGGAATTCCCCGCCGGGCACGAGGATCATGGCCACACCGGATTTGGTGGTGATCTCCCGGGCGCCGCCCGAGGCGGGCGGGCGGGCGGACGGCTCACCGGGTGGCGTGCCGCTCCCCGGCTGCCCGCAGCCAGGCAGGAGCGCCACCGCGCCCGCCAGCCACAGGCCATGGATTTTTCCCCTCATGGCCTACTCCCGGGCTCCCCGGCGCGGCCAGAACCACGCCGATTCCTTGTTGCTGTGTCCGTTGGTGGTCAAGGTGGCGTAATCCGCCTCGGTGGCCTGCTCCAGGTTCAGCGCCCCCTGGCGCTCCGCGGACACCGCGATGAGGTTCCAGCCGGGCGCATAAATCCCCACCATCTCGCAGGCTCCGTGGAAGGTGCCTGGCTGGCTGGGATCCCCCTCGCCATCCGGCCCCCGGCTGAGGCTCAGGAAGCGGCTGTCCGGCGACCAATCCACATGGTAGATCTTGAGCTTTTTCTCCAGAATGCGCAGGTTCCATTTCCCCACCGCCGGCGTCTCCGCGTCCAGGCTGATCGGGGCGGTGGCGATCTCAAAATCCCCCGCGCCCCAGGCGATTTGTTTGCCATCCGGGCTCAGGCACGGGCGGCAGCCGGGGATGTTGAGGTTCAGGATCCGGCTGCCCCGGGCCTCAATCAGCAGGATCGCGTGGCCGAAGCCCATGCCGGCATGCACCGTGGCCACGATCCACTTGCCGTTCGGGGCAAACCCCGGGTTATAGAGGTGATGCAGTTTGGCGGTGTTCGGATGTTCCTCGATCCGCCCGGTGTCCAGGTGGTAGAAGCTCATGCCCTTGGTGTAATAATCCACCACGTTGAACTTGGGATATTCCTGCGGCAGGAACCCGATGGTCTTTCCATCCGGCGCCCAAAATGGCTCGCGCGCGTGGTCCGCCAATTTCCGCCGGTGCTTACCCTCGATATCCATCACCCACAGGCTGCGGACGGTTTCCCGCCCCGCCCCTTGATCCACAGAGAAGCAGATCGACCGGCCGTCCGGCGAGACTTGGGGATAATGCTCGTGGACCCCCGGAGTTTGGGTCAGGTTCACGGGATGGGATCCATCGGCGTTCATCACGAAGATTTCCCAGTTGCCGTCCACGTAACTTTCGCAGGCGATCTGATAGGGCAATTTCTTCAACGCCTCCCGGAGAGGGGGCGGGGTTTGCGCCACGGCGCCGGCCACCGCCAGCAACACCATGGCCGAGCCAGCGATGCGCGCTGAAATGCGCTTCCAGCCATCACCAATTATTCCAGACCTGACAGGCAGTTTCATAATGGTCAAATTTCGACGCAGGCTAAGTGCGCCAGCACCCACCGTCAAGCGGCAAAGCCACGGCCTCCGGCGGCCGGGAGCGCCCTGCCTTCGGGCAGCTGGGAATCCGCGGCGACCCGTAAACTCCCGCCGGCGCTGTGCTTTGGCCCGGTCGAGGTGCCGCCGCCGCCCCCCCCCAGCCACGTCGAGGCTATGGATTCCGGCGTGGGGGAGGTTCTTTTTGGGCCAGACCTTCGCCTGGCGCTGCTGATCCCGACCGGAGCGGGACTGAAGGTCCCCTGCCCGCCTGGCGCAAAAATCTGCGGCGCAGCCACTTCCACCCCACTTTCAGGAACCCGTTGGAGGGCGTCCGGGTACTGGTTGAACGCCGGCAGGCGTGAGCTGCGCCAACCCTCGGCGCTCTAAAATTTAGTTGGCAAAACGGTGAAATCGCCCAATATTCACGATTTCGAGACGGTTTTGAGACGCTATGGCGGAAAGCAAAAAGCACGTTTACGACGAGAGCAAGATCAAGACGCTCTCCTCGCTGGAGCACATCCGGCTGCGGACCGGCATGTACATCGGGCGCATCGGCAACGGGACGGATTACGATGATGGCTGTTACATCCTGCTGAAGGAGGTCCTGGACAACGCGGTGGACGAATTCATCATGGGCCACGGCCGCGAGGTGCAAATCCAGATCACGGGCAACCAGGTGAGCGTGCGGGATTTCGGCCGCGGGATCCCGCTGGGCAAGGTGGTGGACTGTGTATCCAAGATCAACACCGGGGCAAAATACAACGACGACGTCTTCCAGTTCAGCGTGGGGCTCAACGGCGTGGGCACGAAAGCGGTGAACGCGCTGTCCAAGGATTTCCTGGTGCGCAGCCACCGCGGGGGGGAATTCGTGGAAGCCGCCTTCAAAATCGGGCGGCTCAAGCAGCAAAAGGATGGCAAAAAGCCCGGCGAACCCGATGGCACGTTCATCCAGTTCGAGCCGGATCCGACGATTTTCAAGGATTCCCATTTCCTGGAGGAGCACATTGAGCGGCGGCTGCGCCATTACGCCTACCTGAACTCGGGCCTGAAGCTGATCTATAACGGCAAGGAATTCCAATCCCGCCTGGGCCTGCTGGACCTCGTCCTGGAGGATCTGGCGCGGGACCAGAGCGAGCCGATTTATTCGCCGCTGCATTACACCTCCAAGACGCTGGAGTTCTGCTTCACCCACACGAACAGCCGCTACGGCGAGACCTTTTTCTCCTTCGTCAACGGGCAATACACCTCGGATGGCGGCACGCACCTGAGCGCGTTCCGCGAGGGCCTGCTCAAAGCCATCAACGAATTCTCCCACGGCAAATACGAGGGCGACGACGTGCGCGAAAGCATGGTGGGCGCGGTGGCCATCCGCCTCAAGGACCCGGTATTCGAATCCCAGACCAAGAACAAGCTGGGCAACACGGAGATCCGGTCCGACCTGGTCAACCAGGTGCGGGAAGAGCTGCTCCATTTCCTGAACCGCAACAAGGAGATCGCGGACAAGATCGTCGCCAAAATCGAGGATACCCGCCAGTTGCGCAAAGAGCTGCAGGAGGTCAAAAAGCTCGCCCGGGAGCGGGCCAAGGCCATCACCATCCGCATTCCGCAGCTCAAGGATTGCAAGGTCCACTTCGACAAGAAAAAGGAAAAGGGGCGCGGGAGCATGGTGTTCATCACGGAGGGCATGTCCGCCGCCGGGTCGATTGTCAGCTGCCGGGATGTGAACACCCAGGCGATCTTCACGCTCAAAGGCAAGCCACTGAATGTGTGGGACCTCCACCGGGATGCCATCTATAAAAACGATGAGATGTATAATCTCATGCGCAGCCTGGACATCGAGGACACCCTGGAGAATCTCCGCTACGAAAAGGTGATCCTGGCCACCGATGCCGACGTGGACGGCCTCCATATCCGGAACCTGATGATCACCTACTTTTTCCGGTTTTTCGACCAACTGGTGCATGATGGTCACCTGTATGTCCTGGAGACGCCCCTGTTCCGCACGCGCAACAAGGACAAAACCATCTATTGCTATTCCGAAACGGAGCGGGATGAAGCGGTGAAAACCTTGGGCAAGAATTTCGAGATCACCCGGTTCAAGGGCCTGGGCGAAATCTCCCCCCACGAATTCAAGCAGTTCATCGGCCCCCAGATGAAGCTGAGCCGGGTGGAATACGCCCCCAAGCAGGATACCCAGGTGATTTTATCGTTTTATATGGGCCGCAACACACCGGAGCGGAAGGATTACATCATGACCAACCTGATCGTCCCGGTCGAAGAGTGATCCCACCGCCCCGCAACGCTGAAACTGACCGCCCATGAAAGAGTCCGAAGCCAATAAACCCGTCCCGCCCGATCCTTCCGCGCCGGCCAATCCGTCCAGCCATATCCAGACGGAATTGAACCTGGCGGCACCGCCCTCCCCGCCGGTCACTGCCACCAAGGCCGAGGGCCTGCTGCATCGGCGGATGGACACGAATTTCCTGCAGTATGCCTCCTACGTGATCCGGGACCGCGCCATCCCGAACCTGGCGGATGGCCTGAAACCGGTCCAGCGGCGCATCATGTGGTCGCTCCATGAAAAGGACGACGGCAAATTCATCAAGGTCGCCAACGTCTCCGGCCATTGCATGCAGTATCATCCGCACGGCAATGTGTCCATCGACGACGCGCTCGTCGTCCTGACCAACAAACGCTACCTGATCGAAGGGCAGGGCAATTTCGGCAACCTGTTCACCGGCGATGCCGCCGCGGCCTCCCGGTATATCGAGTGCCGGCTCACGGAACTGGCCCGCACGGAGCTGTTCAACGACGAGCTGACCGAGTTTGTGCCCAGCTACGACGGGCGCAACAAGGAGCCGGTGTTCCTGCCCTGCAAGCTGCCGCTGCTGCTGATGCTCGGCACCGAAGGCATCGCGGTGGGCCTCTCGGCGAAGATCCTGCCGCACAATTTCCCGGAGCTGCTGCAGGCCCAGATCGCCATCCTGCAGAACAAGCCGTTCAAGGTGCTCCCGGATTTCCAGACCGGCGGGCTTATGGATGCCCGGGATTACCAGGACGGCCTGGGCAGCATCAAGGTGCGCGCCAAGATCAAGATCAAGGACGAGTCCACCATCCTCATCAAGGAAATCCCCCCCACGTGCACCACGGAATCCCTGATCGACTCGATCGAGGACGCCTCGCGCAAAGGCAAGATCAAGGTGCGCGGCATCAGCGATTACACCGCCGAGGAGGTCGAGATCGAGGTGCGCGCGCCAGCGGGGGTGAGCGCCGAGCAACTGGTGGATGCGCTCTATGCCTTCACCGAGTGCGAGACGAGCATCACCAGCCGCATCATCGTGATCAAGGACGGCCGGCCGGTGGAGTTATCCGTGTCGCAGGTGCTGCGCGAAAACACCACCCAGCTGGTGGCGCTGCTCAAGCGCGAACTGGAGCTGAAGGAAAAGAAGCTGCTGGAGGATCTCTATTTCAAGACCCTGGTGCGGATCTTCATCGAAAACCGCATCTACAAAAAAATAGAGCAGTGCAAAAGCAACGAGGCGGTTTACGAGGCCATCTTCGAGGGCTTCAAGCCGTTCCGTGCCGAGATGTACCGCGACCTCGTCCAGGACGACGTGGAGATGCTCCTCGGGGTGCGGATCCGGCGCATTTCCCTTTTCGACATCCACAAGCACCGGGATGAGATGGTCAAGGTCAAGGCGGAGCTGGAGGAGACGCGGCGCCACCTGAAAAACCTGACCAAATACGTCATCAACCACTTGCAAGGCCTGCTGGACAAATACGGCCCGCAGTATCCGCGGCTCACGCGCAGCAGCCGTTATGACGAGGTGGAGGCCCGCGAGGTGGCGTTCAAGACCTTCAAGGTCGCCTACGACCGCGAGAAAGGCTACATCGGCTACAAGGTGGCGGGCGAGGAGTTCAACCTCGATTGCTCCAAGTTCGACAAGCTGATGCTGATGTTCAAGGACGGCCATTACAAGGTCGTGGAGCTGCCCGAAAAACTGTTCATCGGGCCGGATCTCCTCTATTGCGCGGTGCCCGAACGGGACCGCGTGATGACCCTGGCCTACGCCAGCGGCGGGGCCACCTACCTGAAGCGGTTCACCTTTGGCGGGGCGATCCTGAACAAGGAATACTGGTGCGTTCCGCTCAAAGCGCGCATCCTGTTCTTCGAGCCGGACACGCCGGAAACCTTGTATATCCGCTACAAGCCGGCCCCCTACCAAAAGATCAACCAGCAGACCTGCAGCCCGGGCGATATCACGGTGAAAAACGTCAAGGCGCTGGGCAACCAGGTGTCGATCAAGGAGGTCGCCTCCATCACCAGCAAGCCGACCCGCGGCTGGGACTCGGAAGCGGCCACCTCCAAGCTCCAATTTCCCTGAACCGTGCCCCGGTAAAGGGCGATGGGCCCTCCCCAAGGCCGGGCGGAACGGGATCCGGGCCGTCGGCGGCGAGGGGGTGGGACGCATTAACTTGACGATCCGGGCCGCTGTTCCACAATGCGGGGATGCAGCAGGAATTGGATTTGGGATTGGTCAAAGAACAACCGAATAAGCGGCCGCCAGCCGCCCCGCGGTCTTTGCCCGAGGAACTGGCGGGCTTTTCGCTGGATGGAGGACAACCGACCCGGATCCTGAAAACACCCGTCCCGCTGGGGGATGGCCGCCAGGCGGAAATCGACACCTACGTGAACGAGTTTTGGACCGCCCGGCAGCGGGCCGCTCACAGCCTGAACGAAATCTCCTACCGCGCCTGCTTCAAGCCGCAGCTGCCCCGTTTTTTCATCGAGCGACTGACCCAGCCGGGCAGCCGCGTTTACGATCCGTTCATGGGGCGGGGCACCAGCCTGCTGGAGGCCGCCCTGCTGGGCCGCGTGCCGGTGGGCAACGACATCAATCCCCTGAGCCTCACGATGATCCGGCCGCGGCTCAACCCACCGCAGCTGGCGCAGGTCACCGCCCGCCTGCAGGAGCTGGATCTGTCCCAGGCCCCGGAATGGCCCGAGGAGCTGCTGGTTTTCTACCACCCGCACACGCTGCGGGAGATCGTGGCCCTGAAATTTTATTTCCTGGAGCGCCTGAAGGAAAAGGCGCTGGATCCGGTGGACGATTGGATCCGCATGGTGGCAATCAACCGCCTGACAGGACACTCCGCCGGCTTTTTCTCGGTTTACAGCCTCCCGCCCAACCAGGCCGTGTCCGTGAAATCCCAGACCAAAATCAACGAACGGCTCAAGCAGGCGCCGCCGCTGCGGGACGTGCGGAAAATCATCACCAAGAAATCCCAGTCGCTGCTGGCGGATCTGACGGTTGAAGAAACCCGGCGGCTGGCCCGGTGCGCCCAAGCGGCGCAGCTGCTGAATGAGCCGGCCGAGGCCACCCCCCAGATCGCCGCGGATTCAGTGGCGCTGGCGGTCACCTCGCCGCCGTTCCTGGCGGTGGTGGATTATGCGCTGGATAACTGGCTCCGGTGCTGGTTCCTGGGCATCGACCCGAAGAGCGTCAAGATCTCCACGCCCAGGAGCGTCAAGACCTGGCGGGAAATCATGACCCGCGTGTTCCACGAGCTGTTCCGCGTGGTCCAGCCCGGAGGGCATGTGGCCTTCGAGGTGGGCGAGGTCCACCGCGGCCAGACCCGGCTGGAGGAGGTGGTGCTACCCTGCGGCATCGCGGCCGGATTCAGCCCGGAGCTGGTGCTGATCAACGACCAGAAATTCACCAAAACCGCCCACTGCTGGGGGGTGGGCAACAATGCCGGCGGCACCAATACCAACCGGATCGTGCTCTTCCGAAAAAAGCCGTTGAAATGATCCCAGGCGAAGTTCCCTCATGAACACCACCCAACAAGTGCCAGGGGCGGAATTGGCGGCCCGCCTGGACCGCTTCCGGGCCCGCCTGGAGGCCACGAGCCCGGATTGGGAGATGGTGGCGATTTTCAGCAAAATCAACCTCTACTATTTTACCGGGACCATGCCGGAGGGCCTGCTGGTCATCCCGCGGAACGGGGAGGCCGTCCTGTGGGTGCGCCGCAGCTTCGAGCGGGCCACTGCCGAATCCCAGTTCCCCTGCATCCGGCCCATGGAAAGCTTCCGGGAGGCGGCGGCCGCCACCGGCCCGCTGCCGGCCACGGTCTTCCTGGAGACGGAAAAAGTGCCGCTCGCCCTGTACCAGCGCTTTCAAAAGCATTTCCCCTTCCAGCGGTTCCGGGCGGCGGACGCGGCGATCGCCGCGGTGCGCGCGGTTAAAAGCCTGTATGAAATCCGGTGTTTGGAACAGGCGGGAGAAATCCACCGCCGGGTGCTGGAGGAGCGCCTGCCGGGCCTCCTGCGGGCGGGCATGAGTGAGGCGAGCCTGTGCGGGGAGTTGTTCCCGCTGCTGCTGGCGGAAGGCCACCACGGGGTGACGCGGTTCGGGATGTTCGACACGGAGATCGGCCTGGGGTTGGTGGCTTTCGGCGAAAGCTCCATCCACCCGAACTGCTTCAACGGCCCGGGCGGCAATTACGGCCTGGGACCCGCCGTGCCCGCGCTGGGCAGCCGGGAACGGAAGCTCCAGCCCGGGGACCTGGTGTTCGTGGACATCGGCTGCGGCGTGGAAGGCTACCATACGGACAAAACCATGACCTGCCTATTCGGGCGCGCTCCCGCCCCGGAAGTGGCCGCCGCCCATCAACGGTGTGTGGAGATCCAGAACGAAATCGCCGCCCGGCTGGTGCCCGGCGCCATCCCCTCCCAAATCTACCGGGATATCCTGAGGGGGCTGGAGGCCGGCTTCCTGGAAAACTTCATGGGGTTTGGCGAGCGGCGGGTCAAGTTCCTGGGGCACAGCATCGGGCTGGTGGTGGATGAGCTGCCGGTGATCGCCGAGGGCTTCGACGAACCGCTGCAGGAGGGGATGGTGTTTGCCATCGAACCCAAAAAAGGCCTCCCGCAGGTGGGCATGGTGGGCATCGAAAACACGTTCCTGACCACCCCCCAAGGCGGTCGCAGCCTCACCGGGAACCACCCCGGCCTGCTGCCGGTGTTTTGACTTAAGGAACCGCGCCCGGGGCGCCGGAGCGTGGCAGATCACGGAGCCACGCCGGCTTATTGGCTGGCGCCGCGCGACCCTTGAAAATGCCTCACCGCCTGGGCGCGGGTGTGGACATGGAGCTTTTTGTAAATGCGCTGAACATGGGTGCGCACGGTGTCGTAGGAAATCCCCAACGTGGCGGCCGCTTCCTTGTAATGCTGGCCCTTGGCCAGGGCGGAAAGGACTTCCTCCTCCCGCAGCGTCAACAACTCCGCGGTGGTGACCGCCGACTCAAACTGGCGAAAGGCGGTGATCACCTTGCGCGCGATGGCGCTGGACATGGGGGACCGGCCCGCGTGGACTTCCCGGATGGCTTCCAGCAATTCATCCGGCGGGGTGGATTTCAAGAGGTAACTGCTGGCGCCGGCGAACAGGGATTGGCTGATGCGTTCGTGATCTTCGAAGACCGTGAACATGGCCACCTCGGTCTCCGGCAACCGGGCTTTGAGTTCCCGCACACAGTGGATCCCGGACCTTCCGGGCAGGTGGATATCCATCAGCACCACTTTGGGACGCAGCGGGGGCAGGTGGCTCAGGGCCTCCTCCGCCGAGGCACACAAGGCCACGCAGGTGAACCCCGCGGACCGATCCAGCAGGCTTTTGACACCTTCGGCGAAACCCGGATCATCCTCCACCATGGCAACCGAAATAGACATAAATCACCGCTCCACATCGTTCATTACCTGAAGCTCCCTCGCCGGGCGGGCACCCGGTCCAGCCAACCGGGATGCCCCGGTACATTGCCTCCCAGCAAGCGGCCTTGGCGGCCATAATAAGCCAGCCCAATGGGACAATCAAAAAGCAAAAATGCGTCATTTCTGCGTATCCCGCCGCCGGTTCCCTCCCCTGGCCCACGGAAGCAGCGCGCCGGAATGGGAGGATTAAATCCGGCCGCTCCCATGCCCTTCAAGCGGCACGGTGATGGTCACCATGGTGTTTTGGCCCAGGGTGGATTCGATTTGGATCCGGCCGCCCAAACTGGCCGCCCGGGCGCGCAAATTGCGCAAGCCATGGCCGCTGTTAACCGAACGGCCGGCACCGGGATCGGCATTGGCGGCTGGATTGAATCCGCGCCCGTTATCGATAATTTTAAGGCAGAGAGTTTGATCCGGAAGCGCCCGCATTTTGACCGTCACCCGGGTGGCCCCGGAATGCTGCAAAATATTCCGCAAAACCTCCGTGAACATAAACACCAATTCCGCCCGGGCGTTGGAACTCAAGGTAGCCTCGGGGAGGACCTCCGGCAAGTCGAGGTGGAGCGCCATCCCGGGAACCAGCAGGGCTTGGCGGGCCAGCTGCTCCAGGCGGGCGGTGAAATTCTCCAGCTTGTCATTGGCGGGGTCCAGGCGCCAGACCAAGTCGCCGATGCTGTTGAGGGCGGAGCGCGCGGTATGGGCGATCTGATTTAAAAACCGGCCGGAATCGGCGGGCTGGCTGGCGGTGGCTTTGGCCAACTCGCTCTGCAGGGCGATCTGGCTCAGTTGGGCGCCCAAATGATCATGCACATCCCGAGCCAGGCGTTCGCGCTCCTGGTTGCGGACCAATTGCCGCTCGGCCTGGCGCATCCGTGCCACTGCCCGCCGCCAGGCGGCGAACAGGAAGAGACTGAAGGCGAGAAAACTGATCAAAATGCCCAGTTTGGCGAATTCCGGCACCCGGTCCATCCTTTGCTGGATCGCCACCAAAAGCGGTTTTTCAAGGCTCCAATGGAACGGATCCGGCAAGCCCTGGGCGCCCCCATAATATATATAGGCCCGGCCGAAATTGCGGCCTTTGCGGGCGAAATCCGGCGCCGTCACGAGCACATCGTCGTAGCCGTCGCCGTTCACATCCCCGGCAAAAGTGACCTGCTTGCCCATGAACTGCTGGGTGTTATCGCTTTCCACAACCCAGGATGGCTGGCGGCTCAAACCCTGGCGGGAGCCGTTGAAAACCACGGCCGCCCCTTCGTTATACTGGCCATCGGTGGCATAAGGCACACCCACGATGGCGTCGTCGAAACCATCCCCATTGATATCCCCCGCTCCGCTGACACTGAAGCCCAGCAAGGCATGGGCATGGTTGCTTTCCCCCACCCATTGGGGTTTCAGGCTCAAACCCGCCCGGGATCCGTGATAGACAAAGGCCAGACCTTCATTCAGATCCCCGTGGTCGGCGTAGGGAGCGCCCACGATGACGTCGGCGAAGCCATCGCCATTGACATCCCCGGCGGAAGCCACGCTCCAGCCGAAATGCTGCTCGTAGCTTTCATCCACATCTTTTTGCACCGGCCAGTCATACCTGGCGGACCAGGCGGGAGCGGGTTGCAGCCCCGCGGGCGACCCATGATAAACCAGAACCCGGCCGCCCTCCTTGGAAAAACCGCTCCACTTGGCAACCCCAAGGATCAGATCATCGCAGCCATCGCCGTTCACATCCCCGGCACAGGCGATGCAAAGCCCCTGTGGGCTGGGGATATCGGCCAAATCCCATCGCGCATCCGGGGTGGTTTTGGGTCCGGTAAGGGATCCGTGGAAAAGGAAGAGCCGGTAAGACTGGCCGTCCGGCTGGTTGATGATCGCGAAAAGATACAGGTCGCCAAAACCGTCGCCATTCACATCCCCGGCGCGGCCCGCCAGATAGAAGCTGGAGACGCCGAGCTGTTGGGAACTAATTTTCCAGCCGGGTGCCGGCAACAACCCCGAGGGTGATCCGCGATAGAGATAAGCCGCATCGCTGGCAGCCGGAGCGGCGGCTCCGGCCTGGGAAAGCACCAGGACATCCTCAAAACCATCCTGGTCCACGTCACCCACCCCCTCGGCCCGCACCCCGAAATATCCGCCGCCTGAGGGGTCGGTAACGACCCAACTGGGCTTGGCGGGCAAACCGCTGGGGGAACCGTAATAAGCCAGAACGCGCCCGGCATTTTTATTATAGCCTGGTTCGCCGATCAAAATATCCGCGTAGCCGTCCGCGTTCACATCCCCGGCACAGGCCACCCGGCTGGCAAACTTCGCCTCCGCGGTATCCCATTCGGCGATCCAGGTGGGTGGCGGCGGATGCGGCGGGGAATCCGGCGGCCGGGGTTTGCTGGCATGGCGTGGCCACCGGGGCGCTGGCTGCGGCTGGCCGCCGGAGGCGGCGGGCGGCCCGCTTCCGCCATCGGCGCCAGCGGTGGCCCGCCGCAAGGCCAGGCCGTGGCTGAGGAAGGCTGCGGAAAGGGCCAGCAGCGCGAGGAACCTGAAAAAAGCAAAGGCCGGGCTGCCGGGCGGATAGCCTGGTGTATTCGGTTGCGCAGGTGGCGCTTTCAAAGCGCCTCCATGGGATGGCTTTGGCACTCGGACAACACCATGAAAATATCCTGTCCGTCCATTTATAACAAGCTGGAATACGGGCACGACACGCACCCCCAAATGCCCCGCCGGAACGGAGGCATTTTTCACGCTCGCGGAAAGCTGGACTTTTTGCCTGATTCAGGCATATTAGAAGTTAACAAAACGGTTTGAGGCGGTTCGATCCTCAACCAATTATACTGTCAAACCAATGGACGTGGCACGAATCAATGCGGCTGGTGCGGCAAAATCCGCAGCACTGGAAACCGCCAAAGGCACCCGGGCGCAGACTGCTGCCCAGGAACCGATGGTCGATTTCAACCAGTCCAACCAACTGCGCGAACTGGCCAAATCGGAGCCCGAGGTGCGGGCCGACCGGGTGGCGCGGGCCCGCGAGCTGATCCAGAGCGCCGAATATCCCCCGCGCAACCTGATGGACCAGGTCGCCGGATTGCTGGCCCGCAAGCTCTCGTAAACGATTTGCTTGATATTCCAGGCACTTTCCCGCCCCCCCGGCGCACGCGGCAGAACGGCTGGTTCGTGACGGTCCGGAGCAGCCATCCAACCTGAACTCTTTCCCCTCATGGAAACACCCCTGGAGATCCGCATCGATAAATGGCTTTGGTCCGTCCGGGTTTACAAAACCCGTTCCCAGGCCACCGCCGCCTGCCGGGGCGGGGCGGTGGAGGTGGGCGGCCAAAAAGTAAAACCCTCCCACCTGGCGCGCCCCCAGCAGATCATCACCGCCCGGGTGGGCGACCTCTTGCGCACGGTGAAGGTCCTGGGCTTGCTGGAGCGCCGGGTGAGCGCGGCGGTGGCCAGGGAGTATTGTGAGGATTTGACCCCCGCCGCGGAATACCTCAAGCCCCGGGACCCCGAATTCCGCCCGCTGATGTTCCGGTCCAAAGGCTTGGGACGGCCCACGAAAAGAGACCGCCGTGAAATCGAACGCACCCTGGACTCGGTGGAGCAACAATCCAGAACGCCGCCGGGGCGCGGATCGCCAGCCCTGGACTGAATTGTGAAACATCAAACCCGTGGGGAACCAAAACCGTAGCCGGCCCGATGAATGAGGAATGGGAAAGCCTGAGCCCGGAGGATTGGCAATGGCTGCTGAAACGGGCCAAAAGGGAGGTGGATGCCACCCTCAAAGCCCTGCCGGCGGCCCTTAAAGAACGGGCGCAATCGGCGGCCATCACCTACGACTCCGTTCCCGACGACGCCATGGTGGAGGATGGCATCGAGCCGGACACCCTGGGGCTCTTCGTGGGCGACGCCTGGCCCGACGAAAACCTGGCCGGCCAGCCGCTGCCCCCCCAGATCATCCTGTTCCTGGAAAACCTTTGGGACCAGGCCGAGGGGGACGAAGCCCTTTACGCGGAGGAAATCCGGCGCACCCTGCTGCATGAGCTGGGCCATTACCTCGGGCTGGATGAATTGGATCTCGAGGGCCGGGGCCTGGAATAGTTTGGACTTTCAACCCGGGGCCGCCTCCCATACATTCCCAGCGGCATGAATGACCAGTTGGCCGCCAACCCGGCGCTTAGTTTATTGACCACCGTTTACCGCAAATTCCTCGAGGTGCGGCCCGGGGACCATCGGATTTGGTGCCAGCTGGGCGTAGCCTTGACCCGCCAGAAACGCGCCGAGGAGGCCACCCGGGCCTTTGCCGAAGCCAGGAAGCATTCCCCATCGGAGGCCTGGACCCACTATTTGAGCAGCGTGGAGTGTTTTTTTGCCGACCGCATGGGGGAGGCGATCGCCGAACAGCAAAAGGCCAAACGCCTTTGCCCGGGCGAACTCACCGAGCGGGAATGGAGCGAGCTGAACCTCGCCTTTTCCCGCCAGGGCACCTGGGGCGAGATCGCCACGATCTGCCGGCAGTTGGTGGAATTGTCCCCGAAGCTCATCGCCGCCTGGCGCTGGCTGGCGGACGCCCTGGCCGCCGAGGGGGCGCATGCGGAATCCGAGCAAGCCTGGAAGCGGCTCGCGGCGCTTTGCCCGGAGGACGCCGACCCCTGGCGGAAGCTCGCCAGCCTTTACGCCGCCCAAAACGAACCCAAAAAGCAGATCGACGCGCTGCAACGCTACCTGGAGGGCCAGCCCGAGGATGTCAACGAGTGGTGCAACCTGGGGGCCATCCTCGGGTGGCAGGGCCAATTCCCGGAAAGCATCCACGCCTACCAGCAAGCGCTCGCCATTGAGCCGGAAAACACCGATACGTGGAGCAAGCTGGCCACCGCCTTCGCCAAAGCGGGCGACCGCAGCCGCGAACTCGAAGCCTACCGCCGCCTCCAGGAACTCCAGCCCGCCCCCCGCCCCGCCACGCAGTTGTCGTTGTTTTAAACCCGAACTCCGAAGTTAGGTTTGCAT
>CAIMWS010000193.1 GCA_903845125.1 uncultured Verrucomicrobiota bacterium | reverse complement strand
GGGGCAGCGGAAATACATGGAGTCGCTCTCGGCCTACGCGCGCCAGTTCCTGGACCAGCTGGAGAAGCCGGAGGTGGACTACATCGAGGGCCTCTCCCCCACGATCGCCATCGAGCAGCGCAGCGCGGGCGCCAACCCGCGCTCCATCATCGCCACCACCACGGAGATCTACGATTATCTCCGCCTGCTTTACGCGCACGTGGGCCAGCCCCATTGCCCGGTGAGCGGCGGCCGCATCCAGCGCCAGACGGCCGCGGAAATCTCCGACCTCATCCTGGCCCTTCCGCCGCGCACCCGGATCATGCTCCTGGCGCCCATCGCCCAGGACCCGGGCCAGCCGGCCGAGGCCGTCCTGGAGAACCTGGCCAAGGAAGGCTTCGTGCGCGCCCGCGTGGATGGCCAGATGCTGGAGCTGCCCGGCGCCGCCCTCCCCAAGGCGGAGGCCAAAAAGGGGCGCCAGATCCAGGCCGTGGTGGACCGCCTGGTGGTGGACGACAAAATCCGCATCCGCCTCAGCGATTCCGTGGAGACCGCCTTGAAGTGGGGCCAAGGCCGGGTGGTGGTGCTCCACCAGCCGCCCGGCGAGGCCTCCGCCACCGAATGGCGGGAGCAGTCCTGCTCCAGCCGCCTTTACAGCCCGGCCACGGGCCTCAGCTACGAGCCGGTCACCCCCAAGCATTTCTCCTTCAACGCACCCCAGGGGGCCTGCCCGGTGTGCCACGGCCTCGGCCAGAAGCTCGTCTTCGACCCCGACCTCGTGGCGCCGGACCCGGAGAAAACGCTGGACCAGGGAGCCATCCTCCCCTGGCGCCGGGGTGGCAAGCGGATGGTGGTCTATTACAAATGCCTCCTCCGGGGGGTGGCCCAGCACTACGGGCAAAGCCTCGAGCTGCCCTGGCGCGAGCTGCCGGAGGATTTCCGGAAAGTGCTGCTCTTTGGCTCCGGCGGGACGGAAATCGACTTCAATTTCTGGCGCGGCGGCAAGATGAGCAAAAACCGGCGGGCCTTCGAGGGGGTGCTGCCCCACCTGGAACGCCTTTACCAGGAAACCGAGAGCGAGTTCACCCGCAACCGGCTCAAGGGCTTCATGAATCCCTGCCCCTGCGACGCCTGCCAATCCCGCCGCCTCAAGCCGGAGATCCTCGCCGTCACCCTCCAGGGGGCGCCCGAAATGCCCGCCCCCGCGCGCCCGGGCGGCCCCGCCATCCCGGGCCATTCCATCATGGATTTCTGCGCCCTGTCCGTGGCGGAGGCCATCCGGTTCCTCGACGGCCTCCAGCTGTCCGCTTTCCAGCGGAAAATCGCCGCCGAGCTGCTCCGGGAAATCCGCGTGCGCCTCAGCTTTTTGCAGAACGTGGGGCTGGGCTACCTGACCCTCAACCGCGAGAGCGGCACGCTCAGCGGGGGCGAGGCCCAGCGGATCCGCCTGGCCACGCAGATCGGCGCCGGCCTGGTGGGGGTGCTCTACATCCTGGATGAGCCGAGCATCGGGCTCCACCAGCGGGACAATGAGCGCCTGCTGGAAACCCTGGCCAAGCTGCGCGACCTGGGCAATTCCGTGCTCGTGGTGGAGCACGACGAGGAGACCATCCGCCAGGCGGAATACGTGATCGATCTCGGCCCCGGGGCCGGGGTGCACGGGGGGGAGCTGGTCGCCGCCGGGCCGCTCAGCGAGATCCAGGCCTGCCCCCGCAGCCTCACCGGGCAATACCTGCGCGGCGAGCTGGGCATCCCCGTGCCCAAAAAGCGCGTCCGCCCCACGGCCGCCAAAGGCTGGCTGGAGATCCGCGGCGCGCGGGAGAACAACCTCCGGAACGTCCACGCCCGCATTCCCCTTGGCGCCCTCTGCTGCGTCACCGGCGTGAGCGGCTCGGGCAAAAGCACGCTGGTGGACGACATCCTGCGGCGGGCCCTTTTCCGGCACTTCTACGGCTCCAAGGAGCGGCCCGGCGCCCACGATGGCATCGATGGCCTCGAGCTGGTGGATAAGGCGATCGTCATCGACCAGACCCCCATCGGCCGCACGCCCCGGAGCAATCCCGCCACCTACACCGGGATGTTCAACCACATTCGCGACCTTTTCGCCAGGCTGCCGGGCGCCAAAATCCGCGGCTTCAGCGCCAGCCGGTTCAGCTTCAACGTGCGCGGCGGCCGTTGCGAAAAATGCCAGGGCGACGGCCTCCTCAAAATCGAGATGAATTTCCTGCCCCCGGTTTACGTCGTCTGCGAAGCCTGCGGGGGCCGCCGCTACAACCGCCAGACCCTCGAGATCCATTACAAGGGCCGCAGCATCGCCGACGTGCTCGCCCTCACGGTGGACGAGGCCGCCGATTTCTTCCGGGCCATCCCGTCCATCCACGATCCGTGCGCCACCCTGGCCGAGGTGGGCCTGGGCTATATCGGCCTGGGCCAGTCCGCCACCACCCTGAGCGGCGGCGAAGCCCAGCGCATCAAGCTGGCCGCCGAGCTCAGCCGGAAATACACCGGCCGCACGATCTACATCCTCGACGAACCGACCACCGGCCTCCATTTCCACGATGTCGCCAAGCTCCTCGAGGTGCTCTTCAAGCTCCGGGCGGCGGGCAACACGCTCCTCGTCATCGAGCACAACCTCGACGTCATCAAGAGCGCCGACTGGATCCTCGACCTGGGGCCGGAAGGCGGCGCCGGCGGGGGGCGGATCATTGCCGAGGGCACCCCCGAGCAGGTGGCCGCCTGCGCGGACAGCCACACCGGCCGGTACCTGAGTAAAATCCTCCCGGCCGCCGGCTGAGCCAAAATATCCGCCCCCGCCCCCGCCATTTCCCTTGAGGCCAGGCCGGGCATCCGCTTTACTCAGGCCATCCGCGATGAATGCCCGTGAACAATTCGAGAGCCGGACTTACGCCAAGGTGGATTGGCGCCTGATACCGTTCCTTTTCCTCTGCTATATCCTGGCCTATCTGGACCGGGTGAACGTGGGCTTCGCCAAGCTCCAGATGCTGGGCGACCTCGGCTTGGACGAGGCGGCCTTCGGCCTGGGGGCGGGGATTTTTTTCATCGGTTATTTTTTCTTCGAGGTGCCCAGCAACCTGCTGCTGAAAAAATTCGGCGCCCGCACCTGGATCGCCCGGATCATGATCTCCTGGGGGGCCCTTTCCGCGGCGATGATGTTCGTCCAATCCGCCTGGATGTTCTACGCCATGCGGTTCCTGCTGGGCCTGGCCGAAGCGGGCTTCTTCCCGGGGATCATCTACTACCTCACGATGTGGTACCCTTCCCGGCTGCGGTCCTCGCGGACGGCCCTGTTTGTCTCCGCCATCGCCGTGGCGGGGGTCATCGGCAACCCGGTTTCCGGCCTGATCATGGACTCCCTGTCCGGCCGGCTGGGCCTGGCCGGCTGGCAGTGGCTCTTCCTGGTGGAAGGCCTCCCCTCCATCCTCGTGGGGATATGGGTTTATTTCCGGCTGGATAGCAGCATCGCCGAAGCCCGGTGGCTGAACGCGGAGGAGCAGGCGCTGCTGGCGGAAAACCTCGCCGCAGAGGACCAGCACAAGCGCGAGGTGCGGCTCCTCGACGCCTTCCGGAGCCGCCAGGTGTACGCCCTCTGCGCCATCTATTTCTCCCTCATGATCGGCCTGTATGGGATCTCCTTCTGGCTGCCCACGATCGTCAAAGCCTTCGGGGTCAAAGGCTTTCTCCAGGTGGGCCTGCTCACCGCCATCCCCTACGCCGTGGCCGTCGCGGGCATGCTCGCCCTGAGCCGCCATTCGGACCGCACCGGCGAGCGGCGTCTGCATTACGTGGGGAACACGCTCAGCGGCGCCCTGGGCCTGGTCCTGAGCGGGGTGTTTGCGCACCAGCCGGTCCTGGCCATTATTTTCCTCTCCCTCGGCACGCTGGGGGTCATCGGCTCCATGCCACTGTTCTGGCCGATCCCTTCAGCCTTCCTGGCGAACACCGCCGCCGCGGCGGGCATCGGGCTGGTCAACTCGGTGGGCAACCTGGGCGGCTACATCGGGCCGAACATCCCGGTTTGGGCCAGGAAATTCACGGCCGACCCCTCGGCCGCGCTTTACCTCACTGCCGGATCGTTGATCGTGGGGGCGCTGCTGACCTGGTTTTGCATTCCCGCCAACCCCGCCGCACCGGCGGCGGCCAGGCCCGCGCCCAAGCCTGCACCCGGCCGCTAGCGCGCTCCGGCCGGCTGGTCCAGGACGGGCTGCGGGAATTCCCGGGAAGGCCGATGCTGCTCCCGCAGGAGGCGGTCCATGGCCGCGAGGAGATCGGGCTGCCGGGCGGCCTGGTTGCCAATCTCCCGG
>CAIMWS010000192.1 GCA_903845125.1 uncultured Verrucomicrobiota bacterium | reverse complement strand
CAGTTGCCGGGGCCGGCGCCGCCAGATGCTGCCCATGGAAAACAGCCGCCGGTAAATCCAATCGTAACCCAATTCCAATTCCTCAGGGGTCATGTGGCGAGGACGAAATACCGCATGGGCCGTGTCGTAAAGTTCCCAACGGCGGTGCAGCAATCGACCCTCCTGCTCCATCCGCCGGAACAGTGGGGTGCCGGGATAGGGCGTCAAAATGTGGAAAGTGGCGCTTTCCAGCCGCACCTTTTCAATCCAATCCGCCGTGGCCTCGAAAACCTCCTGCCGGTCCTCATCGAACCCCAGGATAAAACTGCCGTTGACCTGGATGCCATGGGCGTGCAGGAATTCGACCCGGCGGGCAAAATCGTCCGGATCGGCCGTCCGTTTGCCCATGCCACTCAGGTTATCAGGGTTTAACGATTCAAAGCCAATGAATACCCCGGTGCATCCCGCCAGTGCCATGGCCGGGATCACACCCGGGTGTTCCGTGATCTCGAGTGTCACTGCAGCGCTCCAGATTTTTTTCAAAGGCTCCAGTTCCCGGCACAAACGCAGCACATAGCCGGGATCTGCGCCAAAGTTATTGTCCAGGAATACGCCGTAGAGGTTCCTGGATTCCGCCAGTTGGCGGGCCACTGCCTGCGGGCTGCGAGTTTGATACGGCATGGCTAATCCCTGGGTGGCCTGGTAGCAGAAAGCGCAACGCTGGCGGCAGCCCCGGGAGGCAATGAGGCTCGATTCCGTGAGAAAACAGTCTTCTGTCACCAGGTCACGCCTCGGTGGTGGATCGAGATCCAAAGGCCGCTCAAAACCGGCGAAGTAGCGTGGCTTCAACTGCGAAGTTTCGATATCCTTTAAAATAGCCGGCCAAGTCTGCACGCCGTCCCCCACCGATATCGCATCGGCATGCTGCGCGGCTTCGTCCTGGCAGGCCTGCACGTGCGGTCCCCCCAGCACCACGAGGCTGCCCAGTTGTTTGAACCAGGCGGCCAGTTCATAGCTTCGCCGGGCGAAACTCAGGTGGACCGTGATGCCTGCCACTTCTGGAACTGGATTCACCGGCGGCGGCCCTTGAAGCAGGTTTTCATCCCAATAAGCCACCCGCCAATGGGCGGGGGTGGCCGCCGCCAAACTCGTCAAAGCCAGCGCCGGGGTCAGTACATGCTTGCCAAAACTCCCATGCGGATTCTTGGCGTAAAAAGGATTCACCAGTAGGGCAAATCTGCGTTCCGCCGGGCCGGCAGGCGGTGCCACCAAGGTGGGTGCTTGCCGCATCGCCAGCGGCAGCCAACGGCTGGGACGTGGTTGGTGAAAGGGGTGTCCAGGCGCCGGTTTGAGCCGGGCCGCCCAAGTGCTGAATGAATTCCCGCAAATCATACTTTGTGTCACAAAGTATAAGGTATGAACCAGTTGGATTTCGTTCAAGAAAAAAACCCTGGCTCTGGAAATCCTGAATTTGGCAATCATCGAATACTGAAAAAATGGCGATCAATAGCCCTGAAAAAAACGCTCTGCTGTGCAACGATAGGGCTCACTTAAATTGACCCACCTCTGCTCAGATAAACTGAGCCACTGATGCTACAGAGGAAGCGGTGCTT
>CAIMWS010000191.1 GCA_903845125.1 uncultured Verrucomicrobiota bacterium | reverse complement strand
TTCACATTTATCCTCAATCCAATAGACGTCTTCCCCTGACTAACTGCTCCGGAATAAGATCAAGCCCGTGACACAGTTGAGCAGGGCTACCACCAGGCAGACCTGGACAAACCCCAGCAGCGGCACCAGAAGGGCGCCGGAAAACAAAGCCCCAAGGCTGGCTCCCAGGAGATCCGCGGAATAGAGTTCCGAGCCGGTTTCAGCGCCGTTTTTAAACCGCCAACGTGAGGCCAGGGGGAATTGCATGCCGGCCGTTGCGCCAACCGCCAGGGTGAGCAAGTAGAATACCAGTCCGGCAAAGGTGGTGAGGCTGCCAGAGAAAAGTCCGCAACTGGCGAAGTTTAATCCCCAAGGGATCAGCACTGCCAAGCCGGCGAGCAGAAACACGGTTTGGGTCAATTGGGTTTTTTCCCCGCCTGGGGCCAGGCGTTTGGCGAAAATTGAACCCAAGGCCAGGCCGGCCATGAACATGGCCACCATGAATCCGAGGTGGTGGTAAATGGATCCGAACCTGAGCTGATAGCCCAGCAGCAAAATGAACTGCAGCGCGGAAGCGCTAAAACCTGAGGTGAAAAGGGCCAGGGAATGGGCTTTCAGCTTTAAAACAAAAAAGGCCAAAAAAACCAACAGCAGGGCTTCGATCCAGCCGAGCCGGTATTTGAACTCATTCATCCACATCCATAACGAATAAAAATAAAGAATGGGATTACCATCCTGGTTGATGGCTGCTGGTTCGCCCACTGCCCGGTCCATATCTGCCAGACGGTCCGGGCTCAGCATGGCTGCCAGATAGCTTTGGGAAAGGTAGTGGGTGGGAATTTGTTTCCAGCCCGCCAAGCTTTGGATATTCCGGTTCAGCGGAGTGTCGGACGCCAGGAAAAACACCCTGCTGGCTGGCAGAACCACCACATTCGAAAACACCAATTGGGTGGTACGATAAACGGCAGCCAAGGTTCGGGCCAAATCCGGACTGATGGAATTCTCATAAAGGCCGACGGAGAAGGACAGCAGGCCATCTGGATTCAGTGATTTACGGACGGCTTGGAAAAATTCATAAGTGAAAAAACGATTCAATTGGGCGGTAGTGGGCGAAGGCAAATCGAGGATAACCGCATCGTAGCGCTGCGGATTATTCTGCAGAAACCAGCGCCCGTCGGTATTGACCACCCGCAACCGTGGATCGGCAAAACTGGCGGGGAAATATTGCCGCCTCAATTGAAGTAATACCGGGTCCAGTTCCACGCAGGTCAAGTGATCGACGGGATGTTTCAGGATTTCCTGGGCGGTCCGGGAAAAACCACCGCCCACCAGCAGCACCTCCCGGAGTTGCGAACGCTGAAAGAGGGGAAAGTGGGCGTTTTCTTCCGCTTCCTGAAGACCAGCCTGAGTGGAGGCTGGCATTTCATTTTCGTAAAGATTGATCTGGCCGTCCATTTCAGTGGCAATGAGACGTCCGTAGGGGGAGTTGCCGTGGAACAGGATTCGCTGGCCTGGGAATTGCCTCTGGGTGGACCAGGCGTCCAGATCGAATTTCATGGCTACAAAACCCAGAACACAGACGGTAAGCAGGATCAATGCGCAGGCTGGATGACTTCGTTTGTGGAAACAAAGCAGGCTCGCACAAGCCAGGTTCAGGCTGGCTGGCAGATAAAGTAGTTGGATATGATCACCCAGCTGGACCAGGATCACACTGAACAACAATCCGCCAGCGATGCTCCCCAGGCTGTCCGCCGCGTAGACATCAGCCAAGCCTGCCAAACCTGCCTGATTGGCCAGCAAGCCAAAGGCCAGGGTAAGCATAAAGCCGGAAATCAAACAAAATGGCAGCAGCAAAACCAAGGTTGCCTGGATGGTTTCCGCCGGGCCAACCGCTGCACCGGGGGTAAACACCACATTTTTCAAGATCCGCAAGGCCAGGATTTGCAGTAAGGGAATCCAACTGATCAACCATTGACCCACAATAAGCGAGCGCCAATCCAGAAAACGCCTACCGCCCAGGCGGCCCAGCCAGGCGCCCGCACCGGTCCATAAAAACCAGCTGCCCAATACGATCCCAAGCACCATCTCGTTACCATGAAAGGCGCTCAGCATTTCCCGCGTCAAAACCAATTGCGCAAAGACCGCTGACAGGCCCAGAACCAGCACACTTAGCCAGATGAGCCAGGCATCAACACGCGGGTGGCTCGCGAAGTTCATAAACTCGGATTCCGTCCGGCGCGAAGCCAACTGGGATCTAAATCGATTTTTCTAGTGTTATAAAGATTAAGCGGGCGTCAAACTGTTTAAACCGGGCCCAGTTTCAATACCTCGCGGCATTTTTCTTGAGCGCTTTGACCGGTCCGTTGGTGGCCAGGCTGGGGGCCAGTGTTTGCAGACGTTTTTTCAGATCCTCCAATTCCTGGCGCAGGCTGGCATTTGCTTTTTGGATTTCAGAAATTTCATTGCGCACATCCTGTAATGGGATGACAGGTTTCTGGTTGGAACGTAATTCAGACAAGGATTTTTGGGCAGCCTGGTATTCAGGGCTGGACTTGCCGGTCTTATTGAAGGTTTCCAGGGCCGGGATGGCTTTGGGATCCTTGAGGGTTCCCAAGGCATTCAAGGCGGCGGTTTTGAGTTGTGTTTTGCCATGCAAAACCTGCTGGAGCAAGAACTCGCGAATAGCATCCCGATTGTCTCTCAAACTGGCCAGAAAAGCCAGGGATTCCAAGGCCGAAGCATACTCCCAAGTGGGAAAATCAGCTGCCTGTTTCTGAAGATAATTGAACAATTCATCCACCACGGCGGGATCGCGCTGGCTGCGCATGGCCCGAATGGCGGCGCTGGCGACTGAATTATGAAATGAAGGGGTCTGCAGATGTTTGCGAACCAATGACTGGACTTCGCTTTGGCTGTAGTGGCCCAGGGCGGAAATAATTTCCGCCAGGATATAAGGATTTTTTTCGGTTCCCGCCGCGGCCAGCAAGGCGGCCATGGTTTTCTCCTGGTAAAATCCGCTGAGGGCGCGAAACACCGCCTGGCGGATCCGCGCATCGGTCTGGTTGCGGGAATCCAGCAGGGCATCCAACGCCTCGTCGGTATGGATCGTGGCCAAAGCGTTGGCGGCCGCAGTTTTGATGCCGTGGAAACCATCACGGTTCAGGGCGGTTTTCAGTTGGGCCACCGCTTCGTGATCCTGGCGGCGCGATAATTCTTCCACGGCCAGGAAACGTCCCACGACATCCTGCTGGTTGGTCATTTGGATCGTGATCATGGCGGCCGGCGGATGAAAATTGATTTTGGCGAGCAAGGCCAGATCAGGGTCGATTCGCACTAAGGTGGGCGCCTCGTTCAATTTAAAATAGAAATCTTCGGCGGGCAGTTGAATTTCAATTTCGCGATCTACGCGTTCGTTTTTTATGTAAAAGCCGATCTTGAGCGGAACTTGGAACAACAAAACATGCTCACTGGTTTTTTGGACTTGTTTGACCGTGATTTTGGCCAGTTTGGCGCGTTCATCCCAGGCGTAGGTGATGTCCAATTCCGGATGGTGGGCATGGTAAACCCATTGGTCAAAAAAGCGGTCCATCGATTGACCGGCCAACTCTTCGATCACCTGCAGCAAATCCTCGGTGACGACCGAACCATAGCGGTGACGTTCCAGGTAAGTTTTAATGCAGCGACGATAGAGTTTTTCTCCCAATTGCGAGCGCAGCATGTGCAGCACCCAGGCCCCCTTTTGGTAGGACAATGCCCCGTAGCGCATGAACATGTCGTCGGGGTGCTGGAAATCGCGGATGAAAATCGGTTTGCCATCGTTGGGCCGGTTCAACAATCCCTGGGCAGTATGGAATAGGGAACTGCGAAAGGCATCGGCGCCATTCCTGGCCCCCTCATAAAGCATTTCGTAATAAGTGGCGAAGCCTTCGTTCAGCCACAGGTGGGACCAATCCTTGCAGGTGACCAAATCGCCAAACCATTGGTGCGCCATTTCGTGGGCTACCAGGCCCTCACTCTCCGACAGGTTTTCGGTTTCGGTGGAAAAGAGCGTGCTGTCGGTCAGGGTGGTCATGGAAGTGTTTTCCATACCCCCGGCTACGAAATCATTGACGCAGACCTGGTCATACCTGGCCCACGGGTAAGGCACGCCGATTTCTTTTTCGAAGAAAGCCATGATTTCGCGGGTGGAGCGAAATGAATTGGAAGCCTGGTTGAACGCGGAAGGCAGAGTATAAAAGGCCAGGGGAACATCCCGGTGCTGATCCTCCAATTTGCGGAAATGCCCCGCCACCAGTGAAATCAGATAATTGACATGGGGTTGGTCCTGCCGCCAGTGAAACACCATCAGCCCGGTCTGGGAGTCCAATTCCTTAGACAGCAAACGGCCGTTGGACAAGGCAATCATATCCTGGGGGACACGGCAGGTGATTTCCGAGGTGAATTTTTCATTGGGGTGATCGAAGCTGGGATACCAGTAACGGGCCTCGATCGCTTCCCCTTGGGTAAAGAGGTGGTTGTCCCCCGCTTTGTATCCCATCTCCGGGGTGCGGAAATACAGCCCCCGGCTGGGCTGCGCGGCATAATGGATTTCAAGCGAAGTCGCGGTATCCACCGCGATCGGTTTGGCAAAGGTTACGACCAATTCCTGATCGTCGTATTGCCAAGCTTGGATCTTCACCGAAGCCACCACATTGGAGATCCACAAATCGACCGCGTTCAGGCGCATTTGGGTGAGCGGGCGGGCGATCGGCTTGAATTGGATAACGGTGCTGGCCCGGATGGTCCGCTGCGTGAAATCGGGTGTCACATCGATTGCCAGGTTGAGGATATCGACTTTCCGATCGGGCACGTATTGGCGGGCGCCCGGGATTTTGCCTGCCACTGGATCATCAACGGCCCAGGCCGGGGGCTGGAAGCCGGATAAGGTGCAAAGCAAGGCGCAAGCCAGCGGCAGGCAGGCGCGGTTGTTTAGACAGCGTGTCATATATTCTTCTGGTTCACTGAGTTTTAGCCGATCAGCAGCGCGCAATTCCAGGCCAGGAATTCGCGCAGGAGCGGCACCTGCATCAGGAATGCGAACTCTGGATAATAACGGGGCGCCACCCGGATGATTTTCAATTGGGGATGGTTGCGGATCAATCGCAAAGTTTGGCCAATGTAAGTAGGAAAAAGGTTTTGGAAGGGCGTGTGTTTGCGCGGTTTGCGCACCAACCGATCATACACGCGGATGCCCAACTGTGGTCCCAGGTAGTGAAATGGGGAAAATTCGTGTCCGCCCCACGGGGAAAGCCAATTGGTCCAGCTTAGGTAAAAACGTCCGCCCGGCTTCAGGATGCCGGGGATGCTTTCAATAAAACGTTCCGGCTTGGATAGATGCTCGTAAACATTGGAACAGATGACCACGTCATATTTGCCGAGACGGGAAAGGTCATCCAAGTCAATATTGATTGGTTTGAAGACGGCCTTACTCAGGCCGGGATCGAGGTAGTTGCCTTCGTCGGCAAATTCCACCTGGCAACCGCGGGCGAGCAGTTCCGCGCCGAAGATTCCATGCCCGCAGCCCAAATCCAGAACGGTCAAGCCCCGGTCGAAAACCACTCCCTGCCGCTCCATCCATTGGATGGCGTCCAAGGCTTGCAGCCGATAAAATCCGGCATCATCCTGGTGCTTTAAGTGCTGGAGTATCAGTTTATGGATTATCATGATCTTGGCGATACGATACGCATACTTCAGCCGGTTCGGAAATCATAATAATTAGCGCTTTGGCGCGGGATCCAATCTCCGCAAGATGGCTTCGATATCATAGACGCATCCGCCCCAAGTGCCCCCGCCAGCCTGCTGCAAGGCCGCCCATAACCGGGTATCGGCTGGCAATTCCGGATTGGGCGACAAGGCGGGATGGGGTGGACGCTGGGATAATATTTGCGCCCTCACCTCCGGGGTGAAACGCTCGCCAGCCTCACCGATGAAATCCACGCTTCCCTCCAGTTTGTGGGTATCGATGATGATGCGGATGAAATCCCCGTCGCGCACTTTGCCCAGTGGGCCACCGGCCAGGGCTTCAGGTCCCACATGGCCAATGCAGGCCCCAGTGGAAACCCCGCTGAAGCGGGCATCGGTGATCAAAGCCACTTCGCGGCCAAAAGGCAGATACTTCAAGGCGGAGGTCAGTTGGTAGGTTTCCTCCATCCCGGTGCCCAGGGGGCCGCAGCCGATCAGCACCAGGATATCCCCGGCTTTCACTCCACCTTCCTTCAGCGCGCGGATGGCTTCCCGTTCCTGGGTGAACACTTTGGCCGGGCCCTCCCGCCGAAATACCCCAGCTTGATCCAGCAGGGTGGGATCGATGGCGGTGCTTTTCACCACCGAACCTTCCGGAGCCAGGTTTCCCCGCGGGAAAGTGACGGTGCTGCTGATTCCCCTCTGGCGGGCTTGGTCCGGGGAAAAGATGACTTTCTCCGCCTCGATGCCATCCAATTCTTTCAATAACTTCCGAAACCGGTGGCGTCTTTCAGACGTTTCCCATTCGTCCAAAACGGCGCCCAACGTTTTTCCTGAGACGGTCAAGACGGAGGTATCGAGGATGCCCTCCCGGCGCAAATGAAGCATCACCTCCGGGACTCCGCCCGCCAGGAACACCCGGATGGTGGGGTGGTTTTGCGGGCCATTGGGCAGGGCATCCACCAACCGGGGCACCCGCCGGTTTAGCTGGATCCAATCCTCAACCCCCGGCCGGGCCAAGCCTGCGGCATGGGCGATGGCGGGAATATGGAGCAGCAAATTGGTGGATCCGCCAAAGGCCGCATGGACCGCCATGGCATTGCGGATGCTGGCCTGGGTCAAGATATCGCGCGTTTTAAGCCCCGTTTTTTCGAGGGCCACCAGGCTTTGCGCCGAGCGGATGGCGGTGTCCACCCAGACCGTCTGGCCGGATGGTGCGAGGGCGGAGTGGGGGAGGGAAAGGCCCAGTGCTTCGCCGACTACCTGGCAGGTGGCGGCGGTGCCGAGGAATTGGCATCCCCCACCCGGGGTGGCGCAAGCGCGGCATCCCAGTTCCGCTGCCTCCGACAAGGAGATGGTTCCGTGCGCAAAACGGGCCCCGATGGATTGGATTTTACCGGCATCCTCGCCGTTTTTCGGGGGCAACGTGACGCCGCCGGGAACCAGAACGCAGGGAAGGTCATTCATTCCGGCCAGGGCCATCATCATCGCCGGCAATCCTTTATCACAAGTGGCTACCCCCAGCACCCCGGCCCGGGTGGGCAGGGAACGGATCAAGCGCCGCAGGACCAGAGCCGCATCGTTGCGGTAGGGGAGACTGTCAAACATGCCGGTTGTGCCTTGGGTGCGGCCGTCACAGGGATCCGAGCAATAAGCCGCGAAAGGGATCGCCGTCAGGCGTTTGAACTCGCGCGCGGCCGCCTCCACCAGGAGGCCCAGTTCCCAATGGCCGGTGTGATAGCCCAAGGCGATGGGCTGGCCATCGGGTGCCCGCAAGCCGCCCAGTGTGCTGAGGATCAGGAATTGTTTTTGCCCCAGTTCTGCCGGTCGCCACCCCATGCCGGCATTTTGGGTCATGCCAAACAAATCCCCGCTGGGGCGGTTCAGCAATAGCTCTCCGGTCAAAGGCAGTTGGCCTCCGGGACCGGGCGCCTGGCTGGTGATTTCATAGATATCCATATTCGGATGCGTCACTTATGGCCGTTGCAACAAGCACGTTTACTCTTACGCAAATTGAGAAGACCGCCAAAGGAAAAAGCGCGGCCAGCGCGTAATACGCTTGCCAAAGCGTCGTGGTTGGGGCGAGGTAAACCGAGGTGAACTGCGCATGAACCGGCGAATATGTGTTATTTTTAATCCCACCGCCAAAGGTGAACGAGCCTTGCGGATGCGACGATACTTGGATTCCATCGGGAAGCAATGCGTGCTGAAGCCCACGCCTTCCGCCGGCGTCGGGCGTGCGCTGGCGGCGCAATCAGTAGATGAAGGATTCGAGTCCATCGTGGCTGCAGGCGGTGATGGCACCGTCAATGAGGTGCTTAATGGCATTGGGGATGCCCCCCATGGTTTTGAGCGGGCGCGGTTGGGGGTTTTGCCGCTTGGGACGGTGAATGTGTATGCCCTTGAGCACCGGTTGCCACAGTCCCTGCCTGAGGCTTGGGAAGTCATTTGTTCAGGGCAGGAGCGTATAATTGATTTACCGTATGCCGAATTTGAGGCTGATGGCTGCAGGATAAAGCGCTATTTTGCCCAACTGGCGGGCGCCGGATTTGATGCCCGGGCGACCGAAATGGTGAACTGGTCCCTCAAAAAAATGGCGGGGTATGCTGCCTACGTGGTGGCGGTGGGCAAGGCACTGTGGCAAGCCAAAAACCGGTTTACGGTTTCCATTGGCCGTGATCATATCGCGGGAGAATTGGTGGTTTTCGGCAATGGACGGTATTTTGGCGGAAGGCACACGGTATTTCCGGATGCCAGCCTGCGCGATGCCGACAAGCTGCTCGAC
>CAIMWS010000190.1 GCA_903845125.1 uncultured Verrucomicrobiota bacterium | reverse complement strand
TTTTCTGGGCCACTTCTGGGCCACTTTTTCGGTCGTGGTCAGTTGTAACGAGTTGCAGCGAGAGAACGCGGCGTTTTCAAGAATGGTCAAAAACCATTGATAACATTGGGTTTAGCGCAACCGAGTGCAACTGAAGACAACTGCCTAAAACTCCTTGTTCCACCCGGTTTTCAAACTCATAATCGCTTGGTCCGCGGTTCAAATCCGTGTGGGCCCACCATTTGTAATCAATGACTTACGAACTAAGTCGCTCTCAATCCAATCAGTGACTGAGCCAAATCTGGGCCAATAAGGCCTTGGCCAAGGCCTAAGAACGAGGACAGAAAGCGTGCTCGAACGGGGCCTCTTGGCCTCAGCACCAGCTTCTGTTTATGTGGATTTCTGACGCTCAGCAATCCCGCGCCGCAGCCGGACGCCACCTGGGGTAAGCGCCCACCAAATCCCGTCTTGCTGGCTCTTGTTGAGAAGTTAGACGACGAACGGCTTCGGATGTCCTCTTGACGTTGAAGCACGCTCTCAGCGCCAGCGTTGATGCGCGTAGTTAAGACGCATGACCGGAACAGAGACCGAAATCGTCAATTCCCGAATCGCGCTCAGGGTTTGCCCCTTCTGTGCTGCAACACCCGGCGTCGTGTCAAAGGCCACTGTGTCGTCTCCACTGGAACGATGGACACCATTCTCGTGCATCCTCGCGAGGTCTTTCGATTGGCAGTCATCGCCAGTGCTCACTCACGCGATCGTCGTCATGCACAACCATCCCAGCGGGGAGTCCACGCCGTCTGAGGCGGATATCCGCATCACTCGCGACCTCATCCGTGCCGGCCAACTCCTCAAGGTCGAGGTTCTTGACCACGTGATCGTGGGGCATGGCAAACATGCCAGTTTTCGAGAATTGGGATTCTTCTATAACTGAGCGATTCGCTCCAATGCTGGCCGCAAAACTGCGGACCAGCCGAATCGTCATTGGCGTAGGCCAGAGATGAACTTGGCGACGCGCGAGAACGCAGCCGCCAAGTCCTGGCTCAGACCGCATTTGTTGGCCAAATCCGCAAACGGCCCGGCCCAAGCCTGGGGAGGAGGTCCCAGCGACGATGGAACGGGGTGAGTGTCGCGACGGCGGAATGTCGCCTCGATGCACTGTCCCACGCGGTCGGCATCGAGCGTGCCCGATTCGATCAACAGCAGCAGGTCAACCAAGTCCTTTACGCGTGAATTTGGTCGGCCCTCACGCGGCAGTGAGTAGGCGTGCAGCTTCTCAGCGAATTGCTCCTCGCGCGAAATGGCAGGCACTTTCGAGGGCGCAATTCCGGCGAAGCCCAACCAGTCGTGGCCTTCCAGAAGCTCGAAGGGTTCTCGGAGCACGTCGCCCGCACTCACATCCAGATGGAAACTGATGAATCGTCGACCGGCCATGCGGGCGTCGACTGGGAATCGGGAGCCACCGTAAGGTGCGGCGTCCAGATCGAGTCCCGGCTCACCAATCACAAAGACGAAGCCGTCTTCGAGGTCCAGACTCACCGTCTCGGCCAGGAGGTCGCGGACCGCGAAGGCATCCCAGTCCTTGGCGCCACCCGGCATTCTGCGAAGCCCAAGGTCAATGTCTCGCGTGGTGCGAGCCGACTGAATACGAAGTTCCATGGCGTAACCACCTTTCAACAGCCACGGCGAATCGGCACGACGAAAGAGCCGGCACAACAAGCGGTCGAATGCAACCTGCCGACGTAGTCGCTGAAGGTCGAGCCCTTGCTCGGCTGCCATGGTGTTGAGCCGGCTTTCCAGAGCCGCTCGAAGCGCCGCAGCGGTCGCGTATCGTGCCTTCATGCGCCGTATTGCTCCAACATCCGATCGAACCACTCCGGATGACCGCCTCGTTTTCTCAGATCGAGAATCTGCCGGTGGGTGATCACGCCGCGCCGCGCCCCATCGCGAAGCGCTTGTTCGGCGAATTCCTGGTGACCCAGCGCGGCGATGTCGGTCACCGTCCGTATCGGCCGAGTTACCGCGAATCCCTGGCGCCGTTCAACGTCGCCCTCTGCGAGTTGAGCGCGGTGCAGCACCAGCACCTCAGGAGTGGATGCGGTGCGGCGGAAGTTGGGCGGCACCGTCATGTGGAGCTTCGAAGGATTGGCATCCGAGAGATCGTGAATGCTCAGAGCGGTCTCATGGGAATAGACCCCGACCGGCTCGCCGGCTCGATTCCGTGACCACAGGGAGTAGATCACGTACTGCTCCTCCATCGATCTGGGGAAGCGCGCCAGGCGGTAAATGCCTCTTTCAACTCGAACCCAGTTGCCCGCCTTGACGTGATGCGCCTGGCTGCCGAGCAGGAAGCCGACCTCGGCGGCCTGCTTGGCGGTGAAATAGCCCTGCTGCCCTTCGACGATCTCGAACAGGGCGTCAGCGGCGGATTGCCTTTGGGTTGGCACGCCGCAAATATACAAGGGAGTTGTATAAAAATGCAATGGGTTTTCTTGGCGTTCGGTTTGTGCAGGCCACGCTCAAAGTCTAATTGGGGCTTACCTCCTGCGCGCTTGCAGCCTCCTTCACTTCCTGGACGGCGATTTCACGAACGAACGGTTGCCCATCGGCCAGGAGGCTCCGGTAGCTGCCGGGAAGACACGCCAGGTGAGAAAGCTCCATCCTCTGCATCGCCGTTTCGATCCGGCGCAGGGAATGGCCCCGGACCACGACCTCGTGTGTGGCGAAGACCAGGCGGAGCCGCTGCTCTTTCTCTTCAGTGTGGCATTCGGCGAATACAAACTGGTCGAAGGGAAGCAGCAGAGCACTTCCGGGGGCGGTTTCGACGCGGAGGGCGCGAGCGTTGGCATCACTCGCCCAACATTCGGGTGGTTTGTTGGTGTTCATGGTGTGGGGTGGTTGAGTTCAAGTGGCGACGAAGCGGTTTCACGCGGGAAAGGCGGTCTGCCGCCTGCCGCCCGAAACGCAGCAAATGCCTGCGGAGCGTATCCCAAAGCCTGCGGCGCGGCTGGAAAACGAGTCCCGGTGCAAGGTCGAGGGCCAGAGGGCGCTGCCGTGGCCTGCTTCGCCGACCAGGTGACGCTGGGGGCCATGTCCATGCGGTCGGCCAGTCCTGGCTGATGGTTTACGCCCCGTGACGGATGCTGGACTTGGGGGTTGGATTTAGCATATCGGTTATTGCCATGCGTGAACTGACATTGCTCGAAAGTGGTTACCTGGCAGGTTTACTTCTGCTCTCCGTGGTTCTGCCTTTGCTGATGAGCATCCGTGGCCCACGAGACGCGGCAACCAAGCGGTCTTGCCTGAAGACGGTCTGGATTGGACAGACGCCGCTCACGGTTGCCGGACTGGCTGTGTTGGTCTCCGCGCCGGTTGCTCCTTATGCTGTTTTGCTCGGCGTGACGAGTTGGATTTGCTGCACGCTCGTGCTGCTCCACCAGTTTCGAACCATCCGTCCTGCTTGATGGGCGTTTGGGATGCGTTAGCCGGAGGTTGGGAGTTGTTCAGGCTTGCTGCTCCGGTAGGCGGTGCCAGTATCGTTTAAGCAATGTCGCAATACACATTTAGCATTCCGCTGGCGGCCTTCGACTCCCGTTTAGTGCCTACGGAGGCAAGTGCGGGCGGTGGCTTTCCTCCGTCGGCAAGCCGGTGGCTTGAAAAGGGATTTGAGTCCATCGGTTGCAGTTCCGTGGTTCGTGCCGATGCCTGTGACCTCACTGCGGAGTTGTCCACCGGTATGGATTACCAGCAGTTGGGCAGGAAGATTATTGAAACCATTGATGACCAGGGTGCTCATCCCGGTCTGGCCATGCTCCGCCTGTGGGCTGTTCCTCGTTGACGGA
This sequence comes from uncultured Verrucomicrobiota bacterium, assembly GCA_903845125.1. Lineage (GTDB taxonomy): Bacteria > Verrucomicrobiota > Verrucomicrobiia > Limisphaerales > UBA1319 > CAIMWS01. The sequence continues at coordinate 18,961 of CAIMWS010000190.1, read as the reverse complement.
ACCGCAAGGTCATGCTGGCGTTCGGGTCCACATTTCTGGAAATCGGTTGCTGCGAGGAAAACGACGGGAGGGCAGCCTTCGCCTCGCGTCTCTGGATTGAATCAGAGTATTACCTGCGCCAGGCCCAGTCTGCCTTACCGGAGGATGTCGAGATACTGGAATGGCTGCTATTGGCCCTGCTCAAACAGGGAAAAGAACTGGAAGCCGCAAGCGTGTGCGAGAGTTTAAAGAAGCGTGCGTGCTTCAATAAGAGTGTGCGTGACCGGTGTGAGAATCTTTTGGCCAGCGCAGGCAGCCCCGCGTCTTTCGGCGGAAAATCACCAACCCCATAAAAGGTATGAGTGTCGCCCGTGAGGATGCGGGTCGCAGTGCTTCGGGAAGCCCTTGGCAACCATACTCAGGACCAACCGGGAGGGATAACTATCCCATATCTCGCATGAAGGATGGCCTGCTGAAGTGGCGTTAATCCTCGGAATAGACCGCTGGCCCGCATTTGCTCTCCGAGGATTTCAGCCTCTGTACCTTCGATTGCAGCGCCATGCAGGATATCCTCGTGTGGATCATCGGGTCTCAGTTTCCAAGCCACCAGCAAGCTCCGTTGAAGAACATTAAGGCCGGGGAATAGTTCTCTGGCGATTAGGTGTTCAGAGGCCTCCAAGCCGTGGGCCTCCGCGAGCCTGATTACTTCTTCAGCTTCGTGGCCGTTTGGCATACCGGTAGAGACTATATCCTGAGGGCAGACCGTCAATGGCCTTTAGTCGGCCTTTAGTAATCCTTTAGTCGGTTCTAATTCGCGGGTAGATTAGCCGGTCTTGCTTCAAAATGGCCGTTGTGATAGCCACTCTACCCGCTCGTTGTGCGGCCTGTTGGACGCTCAATGGTTGACCGTGAGATGAATGTGCTTGCCTTCCAGATCATGCCCAGCGCCAGCTCGAACGACCATGAAGTTCGGATTCACGTGGGGATGGCGTTCGCGGTGCGGGACGGAGCACAAGTGGTCGGACGTGGCCGAATCACGAAGATTCTGAACCTTGCTGAGTCGGCAGCCCGAGTTGCCAAACGCCGACAACCCTGATGCCCCAACGAAATGTTCTGCGCGGGCGAACAGCCTGATCGGGCCTCGACTTCCCGCGAATCCAGGTTTTCGTCCGGCGATATTCTTTGAACATCGTTGCCATGTCTGCTTAAATGAACCCATGCGAGATGTTGGATTTGCGAATGAAAACACGAAGACCTGGTGGGCTGAAATCTGTTAGATGGCAGTAGAATCTGAAATCGACCACAATAAGCTCATCGCCGCTGCGGCCAAGCAGGCGTCATCGCCTCTTGGGCTGAACCGGGTTGGCAAGTCCAGATCATGGTATGACGACCACGGTTGGTGGTGCATCATTGTTGAGTTTCAGCCGAGTTCCTGGTCACGGGACACCTATCTGAATATCCCAGTTGGAACGCCCGTGATGTCAATCCGCTTGCTCTGGTTGGACAGCTACGCCGCCGATCCCGTCACGAAGACTCGCAGAGCGCGAGCGAATCTGATCTCGATACATCGTGAAAAGGAGCCACCAAGGCTCAACCCGTTCGGGAAACGAGAACGCGGCCTTGGCGAGTATCGTTGCGAATTGCCGCACTTCCTAAAGGACTTCAAGTCACTTATTTCTACATCGCGTTGGGATTTGATCGTAGAAGCGTCATCATCGAAACCCCACGCCAAGCTGTTTGCCGACGCAGCGCGAGAGATGGCTGGTGAGACACCATCTGTTGTTTTCTCGAAAAGGCCGGGGGTCAGCGCGACGACGGGCGCTACCTGGATGGACATCAAAGCAGCCCTTTCTTATGAACCGCATACCCTACTCGGCGACCGCACTCGGCTGCTGGTTGTTGAAGACGTGTTTAATGGCGGGAAAACGGTTGCAGCCATGATTTCACGCTTGCGGGACGATGGTCTGAGTCCAGAGACAACGACCACGGTTGCTGTTGCTTTGTATGTGCCGCGAGCCAATTAATTTTATGTTCACCTGGATACCCATACACCGAGAGGCGATTCACCGAATCCTGGAGCATCGCCAAAACCAGAAGGAGTTGTTGACGATCCTGCGCGAGATGGAGCAGCAGGGCCTCAAGGTCATCAGCCTCCAGGACGAAGGCGCGGACGGCGAGACCATCCCGCTCACGGAGATTGACCCATTTACCTTCCTTGCCTCGTTTAACCGAGGCGTGACCGACGAGAACCGCCGCAAGAACTGGGGTTTCCTCAAGACGCGGTGGGATCTGAAATCCACGGTGCCAGATGATTTCAGCGGCATCCCCATCCTGAACAACCAGCGGTGTAGGCTGTTGCCTTGGGCGAAAGATCGGGAGAAAGGCCATGTGGAGCGCCTTTGGCAAATTGCCTCGTTGGCGGCGGACGGGAGCGTTGAGCAGGTGGGCGCGGAGGCTTTCGATCAATGTCTGAGTCTCCCGCTGGTCGGGATGGCGAGCCTGACCATCGGTCTGTTCTGGATCAACCCGGAGAAGTTCCTTTCCGCCGACAGTAAGAACACGGCCTACGGCAAGTCCAAGGGCATTACGACCGAGCCGGAGGATTACCAGAGCTACCGGCAGTGGCTGAGCGAAATGACCGAAAAGGTCGGGAGCAACTTCCCGCAGGTGTCCCACGAGGCCCATCTTTTCGCCACGCAGCAACCCAAATCCAGCAGCCAGAGCAAGGGCTGGAAATTCACGAATTGGATGGTTCCGGTGGTGAACGCATTACGCGCCCTCGGCGGATCGGCCACGCCCAAGGCCGTCCTCCAGAAAATCCAGGAACTGCTGGCTCTCCCGGACTCCGTCCTCACGGAGAAAATGGGATCAGGCCAGCCGCGGTTCTACAACGAAGTGGCTTTGGCGCGGAAATATCTGGTTTGGGAGGGGCTGCTCGAAAGCCCGGAGCGCGGCACTTGGGCGCTCACGGCTAAAGGGAAAGCCACCACACTCGATGACCGGCAAGCGCAGCAAATTGCTGAACGGTGGGCGGGGCGGCACCAGCAGGAAGCAGAGGACGAGACGGACGAGGCCACCGGGGAAGATGGCAGCCTCCACGAAACAGCAACCGAACCCGGATCACGCCAGTATTGGACGCTGTCGGCGGGTGTGGGCGGCGAGCACTGGGCGGAGTTTTGCGAAAAGGGGATCGCCGCTATCGGGTGGGAGGGAACTCCCGACCTCCGCCAGTTCAATAGCAAGGATGAGATTCGACAGAAGCTCCTGGAACTGTGGCCTGGCGATTCATCGAAGAAGAACGACGCCCTGGCGTGCTGGCAATTCGCCCACGATATCGAGGTCGGCGACATCATTTTCGCCAAGCAGGGATTTACCAGCCTCTTGGGCTACGGTGTCGTTGCGGGGGATTACGAGTTCGATGCCACGCGAACGCACTACAAGCACGTTCGCAAAGTCAAATGGATGGCCAAAGGCGAATGGGAGATGCCAGAGGAGAGCAAAATGGCATCAAAAACCCTGACCGACATCACGCCATATCCAGACTTCGTCAAATTGATCGCCAGCAAAGTCGGCCTCGAACTGGGAGAGAAGCCGGAACCGGTGGTGGTCAGACCCCCGGTATCCAGGGGCGTTGCCTACTGGTGGTTAAACGCGAACCCGAAGATTTGGAATTTCGAGGAGACGCCGGTCGGGGAGAAGCAGACCTATACTTCGCACAACGAGAAGGGCAACAAGCGTCAGAAATACCGCTACTTCCAGGAAGCGCAGCCGGGCGATCTGGTCGTCGGCTACGTGACCAGCCCACAGAAGGAAGTGGTTGCGGTGTGCAGAATCACCAAGGGCCTGCACATAGGCGAGGACGATGGCGAGCGGATCGAGTTCGAGAAGATTGAGCAGTTGGCCAAGCCTATCGCCTACGAGACGTTGCAAGCCAACCCCGATCTGGCGAACAGCGAACCGCTTATCAACAATCAGGGCAGTCTGTTCAAGCTCACGGAGCAGGAATACGAGATCATCCGCAGCCTGATCGACGAGACGGACGTCCCGATCACGACCGAGATCGAGTCCTACGACAAGAAACGGGCCATGAAGGGTCTTTTCCTGGTGGAGTCCCAATTCGACGAGATGCTGGCCGCGTTGGAGGAGAAAAAGAACGTCGTGCTCCAAGGTGCGCCAGGTGTCGGGAAGACCTATGTTGCCAGGCGGCTCGCCTACGCGCTGATCGGGTCAGACGACCCGCAGAGGATCGAGATGATCCAGTTCCACCAGTCCTATTCCTACGAGGATTTCATCCAAGGCTTCCGCCCGACCCCGAAGGGCCTCTTCGATCTCAAATACGGAATCTTCCACCAATTTTGTCGCCGGGCGCAGCGCGAGGCGGCGGCGGGCAAGCCCTACGTCTTCATTATTGACGAAATCAACCGGGGGAACCTGAGCAAAATCTTTGGCGAGCTGATGATGCTGATTGAGCCGGACAAGCGGGGGAAGGAGTACGCCATCCCTCTGGCCTATTCCCAGGACGCCGACGAGAAGTTCTACATCCCGGAGAATCTGCATTTGATCGGCATGATGAACACCGCCGACCGTTCCCTGGCGATGGTGGATTACGCGCTGCGGCGGCGATTCCGGTTCATCAACCTTCGGCCAGAGTTTTCCAGCGAGGCATTCCGTGCGTTCCTAACCGACGCCGGGGCTGAATCGGCGCTGGTCAACATGATCGTCGCCCGCATGAACGGGTTGAACGAGGCCATTGCGGCGGACACGAATAACCTCGGCCCCGGATACCAGATCGGCCACAGCTATTTCTGCCCCCGAAACGGCATCAAGCCCGATGCTGGCTGGTATCGCCGGGTGGTCGAGTCGGAAATCGTGCCGCTGATCCAGGAATACTGGTTCGACAATGAGCAGAAGGTGAAAGAGCAGCGACTGGCGCTGCTTGCCTGAGTCCGGTCGTGAACATCCCGATCCAAAACATCTATTACCTGTTGTGCTACGCCTGGGACAAGTTGGCGGAACGGGATGTGGTCGCCGTGGAGGCCATCGACTCGACCAGCTTAGCCGATCTGTTCGCCAGGGTGCTCATCAATGGCACCAACCACCTGCTCAAGCGCGGATTTGACCGGGGCTACGTCTCTCAGCACGAGTGGACGGGGCGGTTGCGGGGCCGGATTTGCTTCCAGGAGGCCATTGCCAGGAACGCCACGGTGACCGGCAGGCTGCCCTGCGACTTCGACGAATTGAGCTACAACGTCCTGCACAACCGCATCTTGAAAGCGACGATGCGGCGGTTAACCCGCACTCAGGGCCTGGCAGCGGAATGCTCGGAGGGCCTAACCCAGCTCTGCCGCCTTTTTTCGGACATCCAGGACATCGAGCTGAGCAACCGCTTGTTCGGCCAGGTTCAGCTTCACCGGAACAACCAGTTTTACGATTTCCTGCTCAAGGTCTGCGAGCTGATCTACCGCAACCTGCTGGTGTCCGAGAAACCAGGCACCAGCAAGTTCATGGATTTCGTTCAGGACAAACGACAGATGGCCGTGGTGTTCGAGGGCTTCGTCCGCACGTTTTATCGCGTTCACACGGATTTCCGGGTCAGGCCGGAGGACATCTACTGGCGCTGGATCGCCGCCGACCAGGTTGCAGCGGGATTGCTGCCCAAGATGCAGACCGACATCAGCCTGACCTCCAACACCCGCAAGATCATCATCGACTGCAAGTTCACACCGGAGGCCACGCAAAAGCACTACGAGGCGGAAACGCTCCGGTCGGCCCACCTGTATCAGATCAACGCCTACATGGACAACTTGCCGGAGGACCAGTTGACCGACACTTGCCAGATGATGCTTCTTTATCCCACGATGGACTCGCCGCTGTCCGCGACTTTCACCCACAAGGGCCACAAGATCAGCATCCGCACCATCAACCTCAACCAGCCGTGGCAGTCCATCCATCAGGACTTGCTGGCGCTCGTCGCGTAAAGCGTCAAAAGCAAATTCTTATCGGTGCGAGATCCCTGGGAATTTATTCTTTAGTAAGTTGCATGAGGAATGGTTTGGTATTAAGATGAAGTTATGAAGATCCTGAAACGCCAACAATCATCGGAGTTCATTGATCTCGGTTTTCATCTTTGTGTTTGCGATCTCTTGCGGCTAAAACCCAAACAAAGCCTGTCCACTGGCTTTCGACTCCTGACCCTCGCCGCTTGGTTCGTGGTTTTCCCGGCGTGCGGCGCAGACTTGTTTGATTTATTCAAGCCCACCCCTGTCGCCAGCCAGCCTGCCTCCGCTTCACCCACGCTCACAGCACTTTCTGAAAGCCAGATCGCGAGCGGCCTGAAGGAAGCATTAGGCAAGGGCGTGGAGCAAGCCGTGGCTGCGCTGGGCAAACCGGATGGATTCCTGAAGGACATCAACGTTAAAATCTCCATGCCGGAAAGTTTGCAAAAGGTGGAGAAAACACTGCGTTCGTTGCGTCAGGACAAACTCGCCGACGAATTCGTAACCACCATGAACCGTGCTGCCGAGCAGGCCGTGCCTGAAGCCGCCGCGGTCCTGGGCGAATCGGTGAAACAGATGACCATTGCCGACGCGCAATCCATCCTCACGGGTACCAACGACGCCGCAACGCAATATTTCCGGCGCACCAGCGAAACCAACCTTTATGCGCGGTTTCTGCCCATCGTCAAGGCAGCCACTGAAAAGACTGGCGTTACGGGCGTTTACAAACGCATGACCGACAAGGTCAGCGGCGGATTGGGCGGATTGGGCGGATTGGGTGGGCTCAGTGGCCTGGGTGGCAATTTGCTCGGTATCCAGTCCCTCGACCTTGACGACTACATCACGCGCAAGGCCATGGATGGCCTGTTCCTGAAAATCGGTGAACAGGAAAAATTGATCCGTGAAAATCCGGTGGCCCGCACCACCGACCTGCTCCAGAAAGTGTTTGGCGCGGCCACTTCAGACCAGCTAACCAAGACCATCGCGGCCAAAATCGGGTCGGGCGTTCAGGCCCAAATTCCTGCTTTGAAGGCCGAGGCTCAACCGAAAACTGTCCCAGCCGAACCCGCTTCGAACCTGTTGCAGGAATACGGCAACCGGATCGTTGGCCGTTGGCTTGGAGATGTTACCTGGGTGGCAGACTGGCCTGGCCAAGGCAAGAAGGGGGATAAAGCATTGGTCCATTTGGCGGTCCGCTGGATTGCTGACAAAAAAGGCCTTGAAGATGAAGGTGTTGGCGGACAAGGCACTGGGAAGTCGATCTACTTTTTTGATCCATCCTCAAAAAAGATCAAGCAATTTGGGATCGATTCCGGTGGTTCCACTTTGGAGAACGAAATCTGGAAAGAGGGGAATGAGTGGGTCTTCAGCGGTAAAGGATACCTCGCTGATGGGAGCAAGTGTGAGGTCACAGGAACGATCACCTTTAAAGATGATGGGAACACGGTCACATTTAAGAGCACCTCTTCCACGGTCAACGGCAAGGACACATTAGTACAGAATGATGTTTACACCCGGGCCAGCAAGTAGGAGCCAGGGCCAATGGCAGGCCAGGTAGCCACTTTTGGGGGTGGCCGCTGAAAATTCGTCAACCGGCGGTTCCTGGGCCGGGAAAACCTAATCCGCGCGGATTGAACCGTGTTCGTGAGCGGCAGACTCCACTACTACTACCGTCCAGCGGCATGAATACGCGTCCGTGAATTGCGGGCAGTTCGCGATCGATCCCACTTTTATAAAAAGCCCACCCGGTTACTGAAGCAGGAGATGGTGGGCATGGGAGCGCACGTAATTAACGTCCGCCCGATCCCCGGGATTGGGGTGGGGATTGCCCGTGGGCCGCAATATCGGTTTCCTCCATGAATGGGCTTCGGCATGCCCATCGGCAAAGGAGAGCACGCCGGTTTTGCGATCGTGCAAGGATCCGGGCAGGCTGAAAAAAGCCGAGGCGTCACTCTGCGGGATCTCGAAGGGCGTATAGCAGATGGACGCCGGTTCGGTGTCGATAAACACAAAAACTTGGGCGGGCCGGCGGAAATCCGAATTGCGTTTATAAAAGGTGACGGGTGGCAATGGGGCGAACTGTTCCTCGCCGCCATTGAGGTAGTCGTTCATGGAATAGCTGCGCAGTTTGGGCACTCGTTTCCCTCCCACATTATAGGTCGTGCGTTCCGCCGGGCATCGATAGACATCCAAGGTTTTCCAGTAAGCGGCAAAAGCGGCCTTTTTGGGATTGGTAAAGGAATCGGGATCGATGAAGCCGGGAGTAGGGCCATGGACGGTGCTCCACACCCAGTTCAGCCCCTGCCCAGCGGGAGGCAACCCGCGCACATTCGACGGCAGCCGGCCGCTGTAATCATCCTGGTATAAATTCCAGGTGATGACCAACTGCTTGTGGTTGCTCAGGCACTGGATGCGCCAGGCCCGCCCCTTGGCTTTGGCCAGGGACGGCAACAGCAAGGAAGCCAAAATGGCGATGATGGCTATTACGACCAACAGTTCAATCAGGGTAAAGGCGCGAGCAAGTGGGTGCCTTGGTCCTGGGCTATTAAAAGTCCCTTGGCAACTTGAAGAGCCGGAGTCTTGCCGATCAACCACGGGCCTCACCCTCTCCGAGGCGAAAAAATCTGTCAAACCGAAAATACGCCCGCGGCAGGGTGTCAAAGGAACAGCAAGGAATACCCCCATTATATAAGAGTCGCCTGGATCATTGATTGTCCCGTGGGGCCAAACGGTCCCGGGCTTGTGGGGCGTCCGCCGTTTCCCTGCACCTGGCTCAGCGCTGCCTGCCGGGCTTTTTGGTGCCAGACCAGCGTCCATCGCCACTTGCCTGTTTAAGATCATTAAAATTCTGATGACGGTGGTCTTGTGGGAAAAACAACCCAGTCCCGGTGATCCGATGGCGCCAGAACACCACCCGGTTCGTGAATAACCGGATCGCCGAGGCCGGTAGGCGAATCCCGCCTTCCCGGAAGCCATCTGCCCGTCCGGCGGAGAAAATCCCTTATAAATGCACAAGTTCTTGTTGGTTGGCTGGTTGTGCAGGCCCTTTCGGTTTCGTTTCCTGGGGGTGGCTAAAACATTTTTTTAAAAAAAGTTTGCCATGATCCCGGAAATGGTTAGAGTGAATCGTCTGTTCGATAGTTTGTCATTTCAGGATATGGCGAATCTTCAAGTGAACTCAGTTCAGTGATGATTTTAAACCCGATGACCGGGAGCAGTCTGGAAAAGCAATTAGTCAGGACAGTTAAACATCACATGAGCAATAAATTGTTTGTAGGAAACTTATCCTTCAACACCACCGAAAACGATCTGCAGGATGCGTTCGCCGCGCACGGCACGGTGACGGAAGTCAACCTGATGATGGATCGTTCCACTGCGCGTTCGCGCGGTTTCGGTTTTGTCACCATGAGCACCGCTGAGGAGGCCCAGAAGGCCATCGATGCGTTGAACGGCAAGTCCATGGACGGCCGCGCCCTCACAGTCAACGTTGCGCGTCCGCGCGAAGAACGTTCCGGTGGCGGCGGTGGCGGCGGTGGCGGTCGTCGTCCCTACGGTGGCGGCGGCGGTGGCGGCGGTCGTGGTCGCTACTAATCTCGAGTAATTTCGAGTCCCTATTTCGAAGACCGGGCTGGGCCTGCAAAGGTTTTAGTCCGGTTTTTTTGCTTTCCCGAGCCGTGCCAAAGGCAGGATCCGATGGCCATCCGCCACCCCATCCTGGGCGCACGCATAAAGCTTGCCTGGGCTGGCGGTTTTTACGCAAGACCCGCGGCGAGCCATCCCGAGTTGATCGGGATCAGTGGCCAATGACGAAGGTCTTGCCCCCAAAGATCCCACCCGCACGATCCAGCTGAACGCCTGGCCACGGCCTGGCCGCCGGCTCCCACCACCACCCTTTTGCCTTGAATCTCCCCCCGTGAATAGGGCAGGTTCGATATGCACAAAGCGCATAATCCTATGAGCAGACGAAAAGCTTCGGTTCCCTTTGTCCTGGGAGTGGTTTGGCTTGGGTTGGTGGCGGGCCAGGGCGGGGAGCCAGCTATCCCGCACGGCACCGGGGACTGGCCGGTGAATGGCTTGGGCAATATCCGGGCCAGGCTGTCTGTGGCCCAAAAAGCGGAGGCGGTATGGGCGCATGTGCCATGGCGGCGGCGCGATGCCCAGCCCGAGGCCAAGGACACCATCCTGGTGGACGCCACCACCGGACTGCGGGTGACCAACGTGATCCGCGTCAACCTGGCGCGTGAGGCGGGTGATTTGCTTTTCCGGCCGCCCACGGCTCCCGGCGAATATTATCTCTATTACCTGCCGTTTCGGACGGCTGGGGAATGGTATTTCCCCAGCACTTTGTATTTGGCGCCCACCAACACGGCGGATCCGGATTGGTCCCAGGCTTGCGCCGCCGCGGTGGCCTGCATCCGGCAGGGCCGGCCGGCGGAGGTGCCGGCGGCGCGCGTGCTCGAAATCCAATCCATCAATGATTTCCATCGTTTCGATCCGATGGAAACCACTGCCACCCCGGAGGAACTGCAAGCCTTTCTCGGCCGCCATGGCCGGCAGCCGTTCCTGTTGTTCCCCGAGGACCGCGCCCATCCCATCCGGATGACCAGTGAGCCGCCCTGGCGCTGGGTGGAGACTGGCCCGGGCCAACCCTATTCCGGCGCGGCGCAGCGCGGCGAATTCCACTCGTTCCAGGTGGGGTTGTATGCGGTGGGCGCCAGCCTCGAGGAGGTCACCGCTACTTGGACCAGCCTGGCCGGGGAAGGCGGGGCGCAGATTCCGGCGGCGGCCATGCGCTGTTTCAACCTGGCGGGCACCAACTGGCTGGGCCAGCCAATCCGCAAAACCGTGAACGTGCCCCGGGGAAAAATCCAGGCGCTTTGGTTCGGCATCGACGTCCCCGCGGAAGCCCAGGCCCAAATCTACCAAGGTACGCTGACCATCGCCGCCAAAGGCATCGCCCCGCAAACCGTGGGGCTGCGGCTCGCGGTGAGCGCCGAGCGGATGGCCGATGCCGGAGATGGCGATCCGCAGCGGCAATCGCGGCTGCGCTGGCTGGATTCCACCATCGGTTTGGATGACGAAGTGTTCCCGCCCTACACGCCGGTGGCCGTGCGGGAGCGGACGGTGTCGGTGCTGGGCCGCCGGCTCCGTTTCAACGACCAAGGCCTGCCGGAAAGCATCGTCAGCACCTTCTCGCGCAATGTCGATGCGGTGGATGCCCCGGAGCGGGAACTGCTGGCCGCGCCCCTGGAATTTATCCTCGATACGGCCTCCGGGCCGCTGGCGCAGCGGGCATCCGGTTTCCGGATCCGGCAGACCGGTGGCGGGGCGGTGGCGTGGGAGGCGGAATCCACCGCCGGCCCGCTGCGGGTGGAGTGCCGGGCCCGGCTCGAATGCGATGGCTACGTCAATTACCAACTGGCAGTGCGGGCGGGCGAGGCGGCCCGCCTCACGGATATCCGCCTCGTGATCCCGCTGCGGCGGGAGCCGGCGGTTTACATGATGGGCTTGGGCCGCAAAGGCGGATATCGTCCCGCTTCCTGGCGGTGGCAATGGGATGCCGCCCGGGCGAACAACCAGCTCTGGATCGGGGACCTCAATGCGGGCCTGAGCTGCAAGCTCAAGCACGTGGAAGACCGCTGGGACCTGGCCAACCTCAAGGAATCCGGCCCCTACCGGGACTGGAGCCGGGATGGCCTGGGCGGCTGCAACGTGGACGAGGAGGGGGACCGTGTGGTGATCCGGGCCTATGCCGGGCCGCGCCAGCTCGCCGCGGGGGAGGTGCTGCATTTCAATTTCGGCCTGCTCATCACCCCGGTGAAGATGCTGGACCGGGAGCACTGGGGGTGGCGCTACTTCCACCGGGAAAAGGCCAGCCCCATCGCCGAGATCGCCGGCACGGGACCGTCGATCATCAACCTGCACCAGGGCGACCCCTTGAATCCTTTCATCAATTATCCATTCCTGGCCACCGACCGGCTGGCGGCCTATACCCGCGAGGCGCACGCCCGGCAGATGAAGGTGAAGCTTTATTACACCATCCGCGAGCTGAGCGATTTCACCGCTGAATTCTGGGCGCTGCGCAGCCTGGGTGGCGAGGTGTTTTCGGATGGCCCGGGCTTCCATCTCGCCGATCATTTCCAGCCCGGCCAGCCCGGCCAGGCGCTGCCCAAGACCGGCGATTCCTGGTTGTGCGAACACGTGGTGGACGGCTACACCCCGGCCTGGCACACGCCCCTGGGCAACGGCCGCATCGACGCGGCGCTCGCCACCACCGGCCTCTCGCGCTGGCATAATTATTACCTCGAAGGGCTGAGCTGGCTCATCCGCAACGTGGGCATCGACGGGCTTTACCTGGACGGCGTGGGCTACGACCGGGAGATCATGAAACGGGTGCGGAAGGTCATGCAACGGAGCCGCGCCGGGTGCCTGATCGATTTCCACAGCGGCAACAACTTCCACCCCGAATACGGCTTGAACAATTGCGCCAACCAATACCTCGAGCTGTTTCCCTACGTGGACAGCCTGTGGTTCGGGGAGGGGTTCGATTACAACGAGCCGCCCGATTACTGGCTGGTGGAGATGGCTGGCATTCCCTACGGCTTGTTTGGGGAGATGCTCCAGGGCGGGGGCAATCCCTGGCGCGGGATGCTCTTCGGCATGAGCAGCCGCCTCGGCTGGGGCGGCGATCCCCGCTCCCTCTGGAAGCTGTGGGACGAGTTCGGCATCGGCGAGGCACGAATGCGTGGTTTTTGGGATCCCCAGTGCCCAGCCCAAACCGGCCGGGCGGACGTGCTCGCCACGGCTTATGTGAAACGGGGGCAAACCCTGGTATCCATCGCCAGCTGGGCCACCAATGCAGTCCCCATCCGGCTGGCGCTGGACGCGGCGGCGCTGGGCCTCGATCCGGCCCGGCTCGGCTTATACGCCCCGCCCATCCGGGGCTTTCAACCGGAAGCCCGCTTCCGGGCCGGCGGGGAAATCCCCGTGGCGCCCGGGCGCGGCTGGCTGTTGCTGGTGGATGAGCAATCGCATCCGGCGGCCGCGATCAGCAATGCGCTCCCGGGCCTGTCCGCCGGCGGCCCCTTGCTGCTGGAGGAGAACTTTGCCGGCGGTCAATGGCCGCCGGGCTGGCGCCCATTCGCTTCGCCACGGGCTGGCACCCGGCTGGTTCCTGCCCCAGGTGAATTGACCATCCAGGCCGCCGCCAATTCGGCCGCTTATGCCGAGCACGCCCTGGCGCCGGGCACGGCCCTGGTCGTCTGCACTCTGGAGATGCGCACCGACCAGGGCGCTTCCTGGGGGCCGGGGGTCGCGCTGGTGTGGCCGGGTGGCAAAACCTTGCGGATAAACCAGCGCGCGGAGGGGCGGTTCGGGGTGGATGCCGGCGGGCGCCAAATCCTGGAAGGTTGGGCGGAGGCGGGCGGCCGCTGCCAGTTGATGGTCGGATTGGATGCCAAAGAGATCGTGCTGGGCGCCCAGCCGGAAGGCGGTTCCTGGCAGGAAATCGCCCGCCTGCCGCGCGGTGAATTTCCCGGGGAGCCGGTGGCAGTGCGGGTGGGCAAAATGAGCTCCGCCGGCGCCAACGAGGACTTTTCCACCCCGGGCCCCGCCGGTGCCTGCGCCATCCGCCAATTGCAGGTGAAAGGCCGCCGGTAAATTTGGGATCGCGGGGAGGGCAAAGCGGGGCAGGGGAGGGGCTCTGCCCTGCCTGGGCCGCCGTTCTTTTGAGTAATAAATGATCAACCAGAAAGGAAAAAACCTATGCCTCGGAATCTACTCCTAGCCTTGCTCGTCATCGGTTGGGCCGGCTGCCAAACCACCCCCACTACGGAAAGCTCCCCCAACGCTCCCGCGAGCCTGGGCGCGGGCATCGGTCAGCTGCCGCTGCTGACCTCCGCGCGGACCCGCTCCATCTCGGCGGAGAATCCCACCGGCGCGGTGGGGCAGGGCGGCATGGCCATCCCGCAACCGGGAGAAACCAAGCCGGCCGCCAGCGCGCGGGCGGCGGATAACCTCGGGCAGGGCTGGAAAGTGCGGCCGTTCCTGCGGGTCAACGCGGGCGAGACGGTCACGCTGATGGATGTGGACGGCCCCGGGACCATCCAGCACATCTGGATGGTGGAAGGCTTGAGCCGGGCCAACATCCTGCGCTTCTATTGGGATGGCGAGAGCGCCCCATCCATCGAGGTGCCCGCGCCCGATTTCTTCGCCGTGGGCCACGAGATGTTCGCCCGGGTCAACTCCCAGGCGGTGGTGGTCAACCCCGCCAACGCGCTCAACTGCTATTGGCCCATGCCCTTCCGGCGCCATGCCCGGATCACCTTCTCGAACGAAAGCGCGAAAGACCTGGAGCTGCTCGCTTTCCAGATCACCTATGCCCAGGCCCCGGTTCCCCGCGAGGCCGGCTATTTGCACGCCCAATGGCGCCGGGCCGGCACCGCCGAACAGAATCCTTATGTGATCCTGGACGGCGTGCGCGGCAAGGGGCGTTACGCGGGCACGTTCCTGGCCTGGACGCAGCGGTCCAAAGGCTGGTTCGGGGAAGGTGAAATCAAGTTTTTCATGGACGGGGATGGCCGGTTCCCGACCATTTGCGGCACGGGAACGGAGGATTATTTCTGCGGTAGCTACGGCTTCCAGGAGCCTTACACCACCGCCTATGCCGGCACGACGCTGCCCGCCAATGCCGACCGCGAACCGCCCAGCTACTGGAGCCTCTACCGCTGGCATATCCTGGACCCGGTCAGTTTCGACCGCGACCTGAAGGTCACCATCCAGGCGCTGGGCTGGGGCACGGACGGCAAATACAAGTTGCTCAACGATGATATTGCCTCCGTGGCCTATTGGTATCAAACCGAGCCCCACGCTCCCTTCCCGGCGCTGCCGCCGCTGGAACGGCGCGGCCGGGTGAAATGAACCACGCCCGTGAACAGGGAAAAAGGCCTCCCGGCCTGGTCCCTCCGGTGGGTACCTGGCCGGTCCTTGGGCCGGCCCCAAAACCATCCGGGAGCCGCAGTTGCCCGGCTGGCTTTCCGGTTTCGCTCAGCGGTGCCCGGTCCCGCGGCTGGGCTGGCCGGCGCCCGTGGGCCCCGAAAGACCAGCCACCGGATCAGTCTTGGGCCGCTGCCTGGATAAGTTCCCAGGCTTTTTGAACATGGTTCAGCGCGGTATGGGTTTGGCCGACGCATAGGCGCAGGGTGTGCCGGCCGTTCAGAACGGTGTGGGACAGGAATAACGCGCCGCTTTGGTTCAGCCGTTCCTGGATGCGCCGGTTGATTTCGTCCCCCCCTTTGTGGCGGAAGCAGACGAGGTTGAGCGGCCGCGGGGCTGCCAGTTCAAAATGCTCTGAGGCAGCCACCCAATCCGCGAATTGGCGGGCCAGGTCCACATGCTGGTGGACATGGAAACGGAGGCCCTCCACCCCATAGTGGCGCAGCACGAACCAAAGCTTTAGCGAGCGGAATCGGCGTCCCAGGGGGATCTGCCAGTCGCGGTAATCTATCACCGCCCCGGATTCGGTGGCCTGGTTGCGCAGGTATTCCGGCAGGATGCTCAAGGTTTGGATCAAGGCGGCCCGGTCGCGCACAAAGAAGCAATCGCAGTCGAAATTCGTGAAGAGCCACTTGTGTGGATTAAAACAATAGCTGTCGGCCAGTTCCAGGCCTTCCTGCAGATTCCGGAATTCCGGGCAGACTGCGGCCGCTCCCGCCATCGCCGCGTCCACATGCAGCCACACGCCTTCCTGGCGGCAGATGGAGCCGATGGCGGGCAGGGGATCGATGGCGTTGGAGGAAGTGGTGCCCACGGTGGCGCAGACAAAGCAAGGGAGGAATCCCTCCTTGCGATCCCGGGCGATTTGCGCCGCCAGGAGGTCCGGCCGCATGGCAAAATGGTCATCCACGGGGATCAAACGCAGGTTCTCCTTCCCCAACCCGGCGATTTTCACCCCTTTTTCGATGGACGAGTGGGTCTGGCTCGAGGCATAGACGGTTAATGGCGCTCGCAAACCTTTTTCGTTGCCGCTAAACTGGGTGGCCCGTTCGCGCCCGGCCAGCAGCGCACACAGGGCGGCACTGGAGGCCGAATCCTGGATGACTCCCCCACCGGACTGGCTCGATTTGAAATGCGCGGGCAGCCCCAGCATATCCACCAGCCAGTCCATGATGTGGGTTTCCAGTTCAGTGCAGGCGGGGCTCGTGGTCCAGAGCATGCCCTGCACCCCCAACCCGGCTGAAAGCAGGTCACCCAACACCGCGGGACCGGAACTGTTGGCTGGGAAATAGGCGAAAAAGTTGGGCGATTGCCAATGCGTGATCCCCGGCATGATGATCCGGTTGACATCCGCCATAATACGCCCCCAGGATTCCCCCTGCTCCGGCGCCGCCGCGGGCAGCAAAGACCGCACTTGGCCCGGTTTTACCTGGGACAGCACCGGCAGGGTTTCCACCTTTTGCTGATAATCCGCAATCCAATCGATCAATTGATGGCCCAAACGGCGAAATTCGTCCGCTTCCAAGTGATATCCGCTCTTCATGAAAGCAATCCTCACCTGAATACCCCGTTTTTCTCAAGCCTAATCCAATACCGCCATATCCCGCTCAAAATCAGTGGCAGACGGGTGGAGTATAAATGGATTTTGCCAAATTCCCGGCATGGAAGGTGCTAATAATTCATTGCTCAATTAATTTTGAGCATCCGAAAATCCTCCGTAGGGCTCAGGATGGGTGTCCTGAGCCCGTTTTTTTTATTGGCTTGGCCGTAGTGGTGTGTTTGGGAATGAATTCCCCTGCTTATTGGGGCTACCGGTTGCTATGATAATGGACGCTATGGCTTTTTCCGCAGGCTTTCCATTAACTCGACTGGATTCGCTACCGTTCCTAGAGCGATTTTTTCACGCATATGCGTGAAAGTAATGATCTTTCCGGTTTCCAAAGCGGCCGCCCAAAATTGGGTGGGAGTGATATCCGGTTTTTCCTGGCAAGCCAGGGCATATAAACCCGCCAGGTAGGGAACGGACCAACTCCAGCCGCCATCCGCGTAAAACACGTAATCCTGGGCGCCGGTAGGGCTGGCGGTCGCCCGCGAATCCATGGGGACCAGCAGCCGCTGGCCCGGAGGGAAACGGCGCACTTTGGAAAGGAACACCTTGGCCCACCACGAACCGGGACCGTAGGCGGTGAATTTATCGGGATCATCCATCGGTTCCCGGCCCAGGCCGTGGAAGGCTAATTTATGAGTCGTCTCCAGGCTGGTTGAAATCACGAAAACCCCCTCTTTTTTTGCCCGATTTACCGCCGCCGTGATTTCCTTGCCCCCTTTTTGATCCGCGCTCCAGCCGACCGATATCGAAATTACCCGGATTGGGTTGCCCGCCAACGACGCATTGAGATCCAAAATCCGGTTCACGGCGCGGGCCAGGTGGGTGAAATCCCATTCGAACCGGCCATTTTGCATTTCCCCGTTAACCACGGAGATATAAAACAAATCGGCTTCGGGAGCCACGCCGCAGGTTTTGCCCACGGCGATCGAGGCCACCGCTGGGCCATGCATTTGGGCGGTTTCATCCTGGGTGGATACATGCATTTCCTCATATAGTTTGAGGCGATCCTTATATTCCACGTGGTCCACGAGCAGGTTTTGGTCGATAATGGCGATGCCTACCCCTTTGCCGGTAATACCCCGGCGATGTAGTTCGCGTACTTTCAGCCCGGGATTTTTCCCCAGATCCATGATTTTCTGATGGTCGAAGCCCGCCGGTAATCGGGCCGGCCAGCGGGTGTTTTGGTCAAAATCGGCTCGCAACAGATCAGCCAGCCGGTTGGTGAGCACCAAACCGGTGAGATCCGCACCTCGCACATCGACCTGAAAAGGCCGTCCAGTATTGGGATCGTAAACCGGCAACGCCTTGAGTTTTCCCCGCTGGATCCGCGACGGGGGAGGTCGCCGCACAATTTCCAGCGCGTTGGATTTATTAAGCAAATCCCGGTATTCAACCACCGCCCGGTTTTCCGCCGGCACCTTCCCCGGCTTCGTGAATTCGGAATCATTCATGGCCACATTCAAAGCCACGGCTTGAATGCGGATGGCGGTTTGATCCTGTTCGTTGCGTATGGCAAAGGGAACCTGGATCCCGTCCACGGTGCGGTAATCATCCAGGGCAGAGTGGCCCGTATGGATCAGCAGGCCGGATTTCACGTCAAACTCCATGGTGATGGGCGGGCCGGCTTGGGCATCGGCCCGCAAACTATAGACCTCCCGGTTGTCCCGCGAGGCTTTGGTCACGTGGGCTTGGGCCATATTCGGTCCCCAGGCCAGCTCCGTCTGGCGGTCCAGGCAGCGGATCAGCTCGCCAAAATCCTGGTCATTGCGTTTGGGATCCAAATCGTGAATTCCACTGGGATCGACCCGCCACGCGTTCGTGCCGTCGTAACCAGACTGGATTTTCATGCCGTTGGGCAGGGAACATTCCAGGCGCAGCCGGTTGGGCCGTTTCAGCCGGATACGGAGGTCAAACTCCATCTCTTTTTCCCGGCCCACCGCTTTGAACTCGTAGCTGGCCACCTTTTCCAACGCCTCCTTGCCGCCGATCGCCTGGAGGTGTCGGGCCAGGATTTCGGATGCCGCCGGCAGGAGGGGGGCCACTGGCACCGGTCTGGATTCCGAGCCCCAAGCGCCAGCTTCGAGGCTCAAAGCCAGGATCAATATCGACGTTTTCATATATTACCGCCCATGATCCCATGCCGGGCGGAAAATGAAAACCTTTCAGTAAGGAGTCGGAAACAAAAAAAGTGGCCAGTTCACGCCGGAATTTTGGCCAGGGGCAAGCCGACTCTCCGCTCTAAGCTCTAAGCTCTAAGCTCCGGCTCTCCGCCCTCAGACCTCCGCCCTCAGACCTCGTTTTTTCCGAGCCCTCCGCTCCAAGCCCTCCGCTCCAAGCCCTCCGCTCCAAGCCCTCCGCTCCAAGCCCTCCGCTCCAAGCCCTC
>CAIMWS010000189.1 GCA_903845125.1 uncultured Verrucomicrobiota bacterium | reverse complement strand
CGATCGGCGCCGGGGCGTAGGCGTCATATTCCTTCCCGGCGGGCTGGCCGTTGATCGTGAACCGGAGGCTGCCGTAATCCATGCTCCGGGTGCCGTAGATCGTCACAGTGCGCGGCTTGGCGGCCGGGCAGGGGAGGTCCATCTCCACGAAGTCCCCCACGCGGGTGGCCTGCACAAACAGCTGCCTTTCCCCGCTCCACTGGCCCTCCGTCAGCCCGGCGTCCTGCGTGCCGATCCGCAGGCCGAGGGACTGCGCGGCGATGGGCAGCGTCTCGCACTCCAGGGCCCCGGCGATCTTCAGCGGCGTGGCTCCCGCGGGCGTTTCCCGCAGGGGGCGGGCCGCCTCCGCCGGCTGCGGCGGCCGGTTGTGCTTCCCGCCGGCGCTGTAGAAAAACGTCCCCACCGCGTAATCCACCCGGGTGTCGGCCCAATGCCAGATCTCCATGTTGTGCCGGATCCCGCTCCGCCACGGGATGGCGTCCAGCGGGCGCACCCGGGAGGTGGTGGTGTAGCCGCGCCAGTTGCCCTGCCCCACGGCGTCGCGCTGGGGCATGGCGATGAAGGGCGAGTTGAAAAAGCCGGCCATGCCCCAGGCATACCCGTAATAATCTTCCGTGCCCGTGCCGATGTGGGCGGCCCCCTTTTCCCCGTCGATGAAGATCCGTTCATCCCCCTCGCCATACCACGGTGCCACCGGGCTGAACACCGTCAGGGTGTCCCCCACATACAGCCCGCGCCCCTCCGCCTCCAGGTAGTTCCAGTCGGAGTGCGGCCGGGTCGGGATGCCGCCCTGGCTCCGCCAGCGGGCGTGGAAATACAGCGAGCGGCCGTCCCAGGGCCGCGGGCTGGTGCCGGCCGCGAGGGTGAGGGACACCGGCGTGGTGCCGGCGTTGCGCAGGGCCAGCCGGCCGGAGCGCTGGTACGGCATGACCCACCGCGCCGTGAACGTGCCATCCGGGCCCGCCGTGCGCCACCAATCCTGCACCGGGTTCAGCCGGGCGCCGGGGCCGAAGAATTCCCCCAGCGGGCACCACACGGTGGCCTCGCCGTCGAAGTCCCCCTCCAGGATGGTTGAGCGCAGGACTTGGGGCGCCTCCCGCGGATCGATCCGCACCCGCAGCCCGCGCACGGCGGCGGGCCCGCCCGGCAGCTCGAGCGCCAGCTCCCCGCCGGGCGCCAGCGTGGCCCGGCGATCCGGCCCGGCGGCCGGCTCCAGGGGGGCGGCCAGCAGGTCACCCACCCGCTTCAGGGTCGCCTTGGCCGCCTCGTAACGGCCCATGGTGAAGGTCTCCACCGCGGTGCCGGCCTCGTAAAGGCGGTAGTTGATGACATAGTAGAAGGGCACCAGGTCCAGCGTGATCCGGCAGCCGCGGGCGAACGGGATCGGCAGGTAAAGATCCCCCGCCACGCCGCGCGCCCCCTGGCGCGGGACTTTCGCCTGGTCGCGCAGGTCCGTTTCGTTCCAGGCCACAAACGCCAACGGCGAGCGCACGAATCCGCAGCCGCGGAACAGGTCGTTGAACCGCGCCGTAATCGCCGGCTCGGGTGCCCCATCCAGGTAAAACCGGATGATCGCGCTTTCCTTCGACGGTTCGAGCGGCGTCCAGAAGCGCGTGATCGCGCCCGGTCCCGTTCCTTCCATGATCACCCATTCCCGCCGGCCCTGGTTGACCTCCGTGCGGATGAACTGCCCGTGATCCACGTTCGAGTGCCACCCGGCGGCGTCCGCGGGATCCTGCTTCCGGCGGTCGTGGCTGCTGGCCTGCTGGCAGGTATAAGCCGGCGCCGGCCACCTCGTCACCGCCTCCCGGTCGGTCATTTCCTCCAGCAAAGAGTTCAAGCTCACTGTCGGCTCCGGCGTTCCACCAGCAGTGTTCTGTGCGGCCAGGGCGGCCGTGGCTGCGGTCAGCAGGAGGATCGCTCCCGCCGCCCATTGAGTCTTTGTCTTCATCATACGGTTGTTCTCCGCCGGGGCCTGGCCTCAAGATCCTCCGAACCAGCCCGGCCGGCTGCCCCCCGGCGATGGACCGGCTGGCGGTTAATACTAGATGACTGGATGTTGCCCGCTGGCGCCGCCGGCCGCCAGCCAAATTAAATCCATCTGCGTCCAGCCCGGGTATCCCGCCCCGCTATTTCCAGGTTGAAGGCGGCGGGTGGCTCGGGCAGCATGAATACCATAGGCTATGATCCAACAATTCCGACCCTCCCGGACCCCGCGCCTGCGGCCCGGTGCATTTTTTTCAACGGGCAGCCCCCCCTGGCTCGGCCTGGTGCTGGTGGCCTGGGCCGCGTGGGCCGGAGCCGGCACCCGCGCGGCGGCCGCCAAACCGCCGCCGGAGTTCCGGCCGGCCATCGCCCGCCTGGAGCTGGATCGCCGCCAGGTTGCGCCCGGGCAGACGGTGCAGGCCACCTATACTTTCCGATCCCCCGGCCCGGCGGCGGCGGAACTGGCTGTCTTTGTCCACGTGGTGCGCCCCGATGGGCGGCACATTGGCGCGGATTTCACCCCGCAGCGGCCCACCCCGGAGTGGCCCCGGGAGGCTTTCGTGCGCGAAGGCCCGTTCCCCATCTTGGTGCCGGAGGATGCCGCGCCGGGCTCCTACCAGGTCTGGGTGGGCCTGTTTTCGCCCGCGGGCGGGGACCGCGTGGAATTGGACAACGCCGGCCGCCAGCGCGGCGCGCGCGAATATCACGCCGGTGAATTCGAAGTTCTGCCGGCGGGCGCCCGGGCGGAGCCGCAGCGCGTGGTTTTCGACTGGCTGGCGGTGGATGAGACCAAGGTTGTCCCCGCCCCCGGCCCGGCGGCGCCCGCCGGCCCGGGCGCCCTGGAGCGCCTCACGCTGGCCCTCGACCGGAAAGTCCTCAATCCCGTCCGGGAGCCGAAGGTGAAGGCCCGGCTGACGCTGACCGGCGTTGGCGCAGACGGATCCCTGCGCATCCTGCGCCCCACGGAGGCGGTGTTCAAGGCCCGGAACCTGAGCGCCAGCGGCCAGGAGGAGGTCGTCACCGTGGAGGGCGGCGAGGTGACGCCCCGGGAGGGCGGCATCGCCACCATCGAGGCCACCGTGGTGCAGGGGGGGCGGCGGCTCAAGGCTTCCACCGAGGTGGTGGTGGCCCCTTTCTACCGCGATTATCACCAGGCCCTGGTGCTGAAACTGTTCCTGGGGATGGAGGGCACCCCGGTGGAACGCCTGGCCAAAGAGCCGATGTTCCTCAAACCGCACGCGGTGCTCTGCACCTTCGAGCAAGCGCTGGAGGTGATCCGCAAGGCCAGCCACCTGACCCGCGGCATCCCGATGATCATCTACCTCGTGGGCTGGCAAAAGGGGGGGCACGACCATGGGTATCCCGCCTGGGACGAGGTGAATCCGCGGCTGAAGCGCGCCCAGGACGCCACCGCGCTCGACAGCCTGCGGTGGCTCATCCGGGAGGCCCGGCAATACAATACCACCGTGAGCCTGCACCTCAACATGGTGGACGCTTACGAACAAAGCCCGGCCTGGGCGGAATACGTGGCCAGGGATTGCTTCGCGCGCGATGAGCACGGCGCCCTCCTCTCCGCCGGCATCCAGATGCAGGGCGAGCCCATGTACAACGTCGTCTATCCCCGGGAATGGGCCGCCGGCCTGGCGCAGCGGCGGATCGACCGCCTGATCGCCATGATCCCCGAGCTGAGCGAGGGGCGCACCATCCACATCGATGTGTTCATTGCGCAGCGCGAAGGGGGCAAGCCCATCAGCCCCTGGCACGCGAAGCCGGAGAACGGCGGCCTGACCCCGGACAAATATGTCGAGACCCAGGGCAAAATCTTCCATTACTGGCGCGAGCGCGGCTTCGATGTCACCGGGGAGGGCATCTTCTGGGCGCACCCGCCGGGGGAAGGTTTCACCGGCTGGCAGCCCATGTCGTGGTGGTACCCGGCGGACACCCAATACCAGATGCGCATACCGGAATGCTTGATGGCCCGCGGGCGCACGCACCGCGACGGGGATGGGGATTTCCGCTTCGGCTCCAGCATGCACGGCGAGGAAATCTGGCAGCGGGACCGGGACCGCATGCCCGGGTTCCTCGGCATGTTCTGCCGCACCACCCTGCCCTGGTACTACCTGAGCCGGCTGGAGCGGCAGAAGTTCGCCGATGGCGCGCTGTGTTACAGCGGGGGGGTGGTGGCGCGCACCGAGGGCGGCCGGCGCGTCATCCGCCAAGGCGGATTCATCCTGCGCGAGGATGACGACCTCTTCGTGCCTGCCCAGTGGCACGAACAAGAGCTCATCGCCTACAGCCGGAACGGCTATGAAAACAAAACGTGGCTGCTGCCGGCCGCCTGGAGCGCGGTCCCCAGCGTGGACCTTTACCAAATCACCCTGGATGGCAGCGTGCCGCTCAAAACGCGGGTTCCGGTGGTGGCTGGGAAGTTGTGCCTGTCCCTGGGCAAGGACGAGGCCGTGTCGATCATTCCCGCCGGAACCAACCTGGCCGGTGGCCCCCCGGCCGCCCCCCTGGCCGCGCCAGTCCGCCGCGCCTGGGAACCCGAGCCTGGCAACCCGGAATGGCTCCTGCGCCACGGCGAGAAGCTCAC
The DNA here is from genome assembly GCA_903845125.1 of uncultured Verrucomicrobiota bacterium. Classification (GTDB taxonomy): domain Bacteria; phylum Verrucomicrobiota; class Verrucomicrobiia; order Limisphaerales; family UBA1319; genus CAIMWS01. The sequence goes on along the minus strand of CAIMWS010000189.1, from coordinate 3,798 downwards.
GGCCTACCAGGCGGCGGCGGGCCAATTGGACCTCCTGTTCCTGGGCGATTCGATTACCTGCGGCTGGGCCGACACCGGCCGGGCCGTTTGGGAATCCGCGTTCGCCCCCTGGCGGGCCGTCAACCTCGGCATCGCCGGCAGCCAGACCTCCCACCTCCTCTGGCAATTGGACCAGGCGGCCCTGGGTGGCGGCAGCCCGCGCGTGGCGGTCCTCATGATCGGGGTGAATAACATCATGGCCGCTCCCTCGCAGACCGCGGCCGACATTGCCCACGGCATTTCCGCCATCCTCGAGCGCCTGTACGGGAAGTTCCCGGGCACCCGGGTGCTCCTGCTCGGGACCTTTCCCAAAGACCGTGCCCCCGGCACACCGGACCGCCGCAAGATTCAGGCGGTCAATTCCCTGATCGCCCAATTCAATGATGGGCAGCGGGTTCGCTTCCTGGATCTCAGCCACCACCTGCTCGACCAGGCCGGCGTGCTGGCCCCGGAGGTGTCCGCGGATGGGGTCCACCTCACAGCCCGAGGCTACCAGCTTTGGGCCGCAGCCATCCGCCCGGTGATCCAGGAAATGCTGGCCACCGCGCCGCCCCCAGGGAAACTTTAAAACCGCCAGCGCTGAAGGAGCGGTCAAGTCCCGGCTGCGACAGGTAGCCGCCCCGGCAGACCGGTGGCCATTCCGGCCAACGGGCCGCCGCCGGGAAATGTTTACCAGGAGAACCCGTTGGTAAACCTCAGCGTGGCGCCCGCCGCCGCCGCGCCGTACCGTTGCCAGCGGTATTTCACCAACGCGCCGATTACCGGGGCGACCCATCGCCGCCCCCGCTTCCACTCAACGGCCAATCCGGCCGCCTCCCCGCCCGATAAAACCCGCCTTACTAATCCCTAAACCCCTATCAACAAACAACATCCAGAGTCCTATACCCGGGCCAATACAGAGGGCAGGCTAAGGGCTGATCCGTAGAGGATACGCACCAGCAAGGATACCGCCTGTCCGTACAAGTACGGATACCACGTGTCCGTAAAAACTCTCGAAAATGTTATGTAAACCATATCAATTCAAGGTTTTACATTTTGGTTTTAATAATATTTGACCGTATTGGTCATTAAAGATACCATTTTCTTTTCTGAGGCTGTCTGGCAGCACTTGGCCTGCAAGGACTGGGCAAGCCAGTGCAGCCCCGGGTAATCCGATGCGTGGCGCTGGCTGTTTCTGGGCGGCGCTGCGGGTGTGTCCGAAGGGTTCCAGGCTGGTCGGGATTCCCGTGCAGCGTGCACGGTCTGGCCAAGGGTAGGGGAGACACTGGAATATGTTTGGGATGCGTTGGTTTTTATTGGCGGGGCTTACCCCTGCGAATTGACCGGGGCGAAGCCTGTCCAACCCCCGGTCCGTGGCAGGTAATCAGTTACTTGCCTCGACCTATTTGCCGGCCTTGTGGGTGGTTGATCAGCCATTCATACTGAAGGAGGGATTTGACTCCTTGGCCTCGCAGGGCGCCGAAATGGTATTCCTGTCCCGCGGTGGTATCGAACTCCTGGGAAAATACGCCTTCGAACATGTTTGACATCCCTGACATTGGCAGCTTTATTAGCAAGGACGCATGGCCAGCATCCAACGCCGTCCCAATTTCAAGTTCTGGCACGCCAGTTGGTATGACACCAACGGGCGGCAGATTCTACGTTTCACCAAACAAACCGACCGAAACCAGGCCCCGGCGGTCGCGGTGGAGCGCGCCGAGCGCCTGGTCAAGGAAACCCAGGCCAACGAGACGCAGTTCCTAAAGTTCCTCAATGGCATCATGGTCCGTTCCGGTTCCACGGAGCGTTTGGGTACCACTTCCGTTTGCTCTTGGATGAACGAGTGGCTGCGGCGAAAGCTGGGGTGGACCGTCGGGAGGTTGCCAACCCCGCCGGACGCAAGTTCGCCAAGCGCTCGTTCCATTCCTTGCACCACACTTTTGTGTTCGACTTGGCCAACTCCAGCTCCAATCCCGAGATCCGGCGCAAGCTCGCAGGCCTCCAGACCGTCTCCGTTGACGACTTTCTCACCCACTTTGAATGCGAAACCCTCAAAGCTGCCGTCCATACCATCCCTTCCCCTCCAGAGCTTTGAAGCGGACCGTGGCGGTAACCGCAGACGCACTCCGAGTCCTTTCCAGAACCCTGATAAAAACCTGTCTCCAATTGGAAATAAACGACAGGACAATTACCGGTATTCCTTCCTGTTCATGTTGTCACGGTGGACTCCTGCCATCCCCCCTCAGCGCCACAGATTTGCCGTGCGGGAAAAATGCCGAGGATTTAACCTGTCGTCGATACGTCGCAGACGAAAAAAACCTCATGATATCCAGACCCATGTTCACGCGCACCACCCATTCAAACCAAACACGTCCGGTGATGGCACTAATTGTGCCATCGCTCTGACCATCTGTGTCATTTCGGACTATAATGCCGAATTTAGTGCTGCAGAGAATAATCGGGTTGCGATGACGCCGCTATCCAGCAATCCGTTTTCTATCCCGTGTCGAGGCTTTCCCTGCAATAACTCGACGTCGGAATCTCGAATCGACACTCCGTGTTCAGCAGGATGCTTCGTCACCCCTGCCCGCTAATCAGGAGCTTATGGCTGCAAAAGTAATCCGCTTCAGTGCACCGGTAAATGCCAGTGAGGTCGCCGCCGAGTCCAAGCTCAAGGCAGTGCTCAATGCCTTGAATGACCCGGTTCCCTGGATTGTCTTCGCCGGCCTTGCCTCCTCTTCCTCGCCCCTCTATCAATCAGACGACCTAGATCTCGTTCCAATCGGCCCGCGCGGCGTTTTTCTAATCGAGGTCAAACATTGGGACGCGGCCTGGATCAACGGCAACCGGGCCACTGCCGAGGCCGAAGCCGAGAAGCTGACGAGCAAAGCCAAGCGCCTCGCCGGCCGAGTTAAACGCGTTCTCACCCTTAATCCTCCCAAGGTCAACCAGGCATTTCTGGTCACGCGCGAGCCGGTTGGCCAGAATCTACCTAAGAAACTTCGAGGTGTTCCGGTCTGGACTCTGCGCGAACTGGCGACTGTATTTCGTGACCTGCCGACGGGAATCCTCACCGAGTGCCTAGTGAAGCTGCTCACGGGCTCGCTTGAACCGGCAGCCAAGCTTAAGTTGGATGGCAAAATTCGGCGGATCGCGACCTATCAAAACCTGGAGCTTCTGACACCGAACGAGCTGGCGTTCCATCGCATCTACAAAGGCGCGCATCAGCGGACCAAGGAACGCGTGATCCTTCACCTTTATGATCTTTCCGCGAGCGAGGAAAGGAACCCTGCACGCCAAGCTGAGCGCGAATCGCGTGCCTTGCAGATGCTCCAAACGTCGCGCTTCGTGCCGCGTGTGCGTGACACTCTCCGCGAGTTGCCGGAATTCCCAGGTGAGCTGTGTTATTTCACCTTGATTGATCCTGGTGCCCCTACGCTCATGGATCGAGCGCTGGATGCTTCGTGGACCGCCTGCGCCCGTATCGAGTTTGCCGCTAACTGTTGCACTGCGTTACATGAGATTCACAAACTCACCGATCCCGAGGCCGTCAAGATCGTTCATAGAAACCTGTGTCCTCGGAGCGTGCTCGTGGGTACGCGCAACGAGCCGGTATTCGCAGACTTCAATCTCGCCCGGTTACCCAGCACCGAGACGCTAGTGTAGTGTCCCGCAAATAGCTAGACATATCATGCTTCGTCTTTTTGCTGCCGACGGGGTAGTGTGCAACCAGGTTTAATGGCTTCCAACTTGGCCCGCGCACGCTCAATCTTCTTGATG
>CAIMWS010000188.1 GCA_903845125.1 uncultured Verrucomicrobiota bacterium | reverse complement strand
TTTTGCTCTTCGATCGAAAGGTTAGAATGCGTCATGCCGAACATTGTCTATAACCTAGACAATACGGCCAGCAAAAAAACCAACCAATACAGGTTCGGTTTGAGTTTCTCCCCAATCTACCAACTAATTTTTCCTACACCCCCGCGCGGCCGCCCCCCCCGGGCGGCGCCGGCGGCCAGCCCGCCCCCCCGGGCAATCAGGCGGCGAAAAAATGATTCGTCAAACGGCCGCCGCCCGCTAGTCTGCGGGACACATTGAAACACCAACCGAAACCAGAAAGGAATGCGGATTATGACTAGCGAGACAGCGGGGGAAACAGTGAGCCGGAGGCATTTTTTGGCCGGGTTCGGGTCCGCCGGGGCGGCCGCCATGCTGGCCAGCCCGGCGGTTCTCGGCGCGGAGCCGGGAACCCCGGCAGCGGCCCGCGGCGTATGGAACGTGCGCGATTTCGGCGCCCGGGGGGATGGCCGGGCCGATGACACTGGCGCCTTCCAAAAAGCCCTGGATACCGCGCACCAGGCCGGTGGCGGCATCGTGTTCGCCCCAACCGGCCGCTACCTCTGCGCCGGGAATCTCAAGGTGCCCGCCTCAGTGACGCTGGAAGGCACGTTCCGCAGCGTGCCCGCGCATAACGGCATCCGGGACGCCGGGCTCCCCAAGCCGGGGGAGGATGGCACCACCCTGCTCCCCACCGCCGGCCGGGGCCGGGAGACCGGCGAGCCTTTCCTGACGCTCACCACCAACAGCACCGTCAAAGGCCTGGTCATTTACTATCCGGAGCCGGATCCCAAGGCGGCGCCGGTCCCCTACCCTTGGGCCATTGCCCTGCGCGGGAAAAACCCGGCGGTGCTGGATGTGGAATTGCTCAACCCCTACCAGGGCATAGACGCCACCGACAACGAGCGCCACCTGATCCGCAACGTCCATGGCCAACCCTTGCGGCGCGGCATCCTGGTGGACCAGGTGTATGACATCGGCCGGATCGAAAACGTGCATTTCAACCCGTGGTGGTCCACCTCCGAGGCGGTGGTGAAATTCATGGTCACCCAGGGGGAAGCCTTCATCCTGGCCAAAACGGATTGGGAATACATGGTGAACTGTTTCAGCATCATCCACCACACCGGCTTCCGGTTCACCCAGCTCCAGCACGGCCCCGGCAATACCACCCTGACCCAATGCGGGCACGACATCGCCCCCGTGGCGGTGCGCGTGGAGCATTCGCAGCCGCATGCCGGCATCGCCTTCACCAACAGCCAGTTCATGGGCGCCATCGAGGTGGCGGCCAGCAATGCCGGCCCGGTCAAATTCAACAACTGCGGCTTCTGGGGGCCCAGCGCGGGCGATTTCCAGAATCCCGGCATGACCACCCAGGCGTGGCTGGAGGGCAAGGGCCACGTCACCTTCAACGGGTGCCATTTCACCTGGTGGGACCGTAAAAATGAGGGCGCCCCGTGCCTCCGGGCCGGCTGCGAGGGGCTCACCATCATGGCCTGCGACTTCATGGATCCCAAGCCGCACCTGGAAGTGGCCGCCACGGTGAAAGCGGGGATCGTCCTGGGCAACCGTTTCCGGGGCGGCGCCCGCATCGCCAATCGTGGGGCGGCCCTGCAGCTGGGATTCAACGTGGAGACCTGACCCATCCGCCTTAACCGCATTTTATCTAATCAATTGGATTCCGGGAGGTTATCCCGGCTTGACAAGCAGCCGGTCTCCTTCCAAGCTCGGCCGCGCAGCCTGGGGACAGCGTTGGTTTGAATGAGCCTTCCTTCAGCAGCGTCTTTTCCCAGGCGTAACGAAACAAACTTATAAACCTGAAAAAAACATGAAACGATTAATGACGGCGCTGGCGGGCGTGGCGGTCTTCACCGGCCTCTCCAGTTTGAATGTGGCCGCGGCGGCTCGGAATCAAGAGCCCATCAAGATTGGCGCCTTGTTCGCCCAAACCGGTCCGGCCTCCTTCCTCGGGGCGCCCGAGGCCAAAACCGCCCAGATGCTGGTGGATCAAATGAACGCTTCGGGCGGATTGCTCGGCCGGAAGGTCCAGCTGATCATCAAGGACACCGCGAGCAGCCCGGAGAAGGCCGTCTCCTTCGCCAAACAATTGATCGAAGAGGACGATGTGGTGGCCATCATCGGCCCGTCCACCAGCGGTGAAACCATCCAGATCAAGCCCATCTGCGAGCAGAACAAGATGATCCTGGTTTCCTGCGCGGCGGCGGAAGTGATCGTCAACCCGCTGGCCAAATATGTCTTCAAGACGCCCCAGAAGGACAGCCAGGCCGTCACCTGGATCTACCAGCACATGCAGACCAATGGCATCAAAAAAATCGCCGTGCTGAGCAGCAACGACGGCTTCGGCAACGCCGGCAAGAAGCAGCTCGAGGACATGGTCAAACCGTTCGGGCTCGAGCTCGTGGCCAACGAAGTCTATGACAAGCAGGCCACCGACCTGACGGACCTCCTGACCAAGATCAAAGGCACCCCGGGGGTGCAAGCCGTGGTCAACTGGTCCATCGTGCCCGCCCAGAGCATCCTGGCCAAGAACATGAAGCAGATCGGCCTGAATGTGCCGCTGTATCAGAGCCACGGGTTCGGCAACCGCAAGTATGTGGAGCAGGCCGGAGTGGCCGCCGAAGGCATCATCTTTCCCGCCGGCCGCCTGCTGATCGTGGAGGAACTGCCCAACTCCCACCCCCAGAAAAAGGTGCTGGCCGCCTACAAGAAAGAGTATGAGAGCCGCTTCAAGGAGGATGTCAGCACCTTCGGCGGCCATGCCTACGATGCGGTGATGGTGCTCAAGGCCGCCATCCAAAAGGCCAAAAGCACCGACCGCGCCAAGGTGCGGGAAGCCCTGGAAAACCTGAAAAACCATGTGGGGATCGCGGGCGTGTTCAATTTCTCACCCACCGATCACACCGGCCTGACGCTGGAGGCCTTCGAGATGGTCACCGTCAAGGACGGGAAGTTCGTCTCCTATAGGAAGAAGTAAACTCAAAATCCGATTTTGGCAGTGCGCGCCGCGCGGTTTCTTCGGAAACCGCGCTTTTGCTTACCGGAATAAGGCCAGGAGGATCACCGCCAGCGCGATGCGGTACCAGCCGAAGATTTCAAACGTGTGCGTCTGGACATACCGGATCAGCCATTTGACGACCCCAAAGGAAACCAGGGCGGACACCACAAACCCCAGCGCGACCATGCCCCAATCTTCCGGCTGCCCCCCCGGGGCATGGCGCAGCGCCTTGAAAATCTTCAGCCCGCCGGCCGCCAGCATCGTGGGGATGCCCAGCAGGAAGGAAAATTCCGTGGCGGCGGTCCGGTTCAGGCCGCTGGTGAGCAGCAAAAGAATGGTGGTGCCGGACCGCGAGGAACCCGGGAAGATCGCGGCGATGAGCTGGCCCACGCCCGCCAAAACGGCCATGGTCCACGAAACCTTTTCCGTTTGCGCGCGGTTTTTGATCAACCGCTCCACCACCACGAACAGGATCCCCCCGATCAGGAGCGCCAGGGCGATGGGCGTGGTTTCCTCGCGCAATTTGAACCCTTTCTTATCCAGCACGACCCCGACCGCCCCGGTGATGAAAAACGCGGCCAGGAGTTTGAACACGTAATCCCGGGTTTCCGCCTCGCGCCACTTGAACAATACCTGCCGGCAACGGTCCGGGAACAATGGCAGGACCGCCAGCACCGCCCCGCATTGGATGACGATGTCGAAGAGATCGGATTGGTGCGCCAGCCATTTTTGGGCGATCAGCAGGTGCCCCGTCGATGAGATCGGCAGGAACTCCGTGATACCTTCAATAATCCCCAATATTACTACCGCCAGCCAGATTGCCATCGGGTCGTTAGAGCGAATTTAAGCGGCATTAGCAAGCCCGAAATGGCCCGAAATGGCCTGAAATGGCCGTGTATGCCCGATTATTTTCCAGCGGGGGCCGCCGGCGGCCCGGTTTTGGCCGGGGCGATCCCCAGCGTGCGCAGGATAAAATCGTATTGGGCGCGCTGGTATTGCCCGCCGCCGATGCCATGCCGGTAATCGGGATACAGCATCATGTCGAATTGCTGGCCGGCCTGCTGCAGCGCCTGGATCAGTTTGAGGCTGTTGGCCGGGTGCACATTGTCATCCAGCAGGCCGTGGACCAGCAGCAACCGCCCGTGCAGGTTCCGCGCAGCTTTGACTACCGAGGTGGCCTGGTAGCCATCCGGATTATTCTGCGGGGTCTGCATGTAGCGCTCGGTGTATATCGAATCGTAATCCCGCCAATCCGTGGGCGAGCCCCCGGCGATGCCGGCCGCGAACATTTTGCTGTGGGTCAGGGCAAAGGCGGTCATGAACCCGCCGTAACTGTAGCCGGAAAGGCCGATGCGCGTGCCATCCACCCACCCTTTTTTCTGGAACCAGGCCACCGCCCCCTCGAGATCCTTCAGCTCCTGGACCCCCAGTTGCTTATACGCTGTCCAGGCGGATTGGGCCCCTTTGCCGCTGGCCGACCGCGGATCCACGTGCAAGGCAATGATCCCTGCCGAGGCCAGCACCTGGTCCCAAACGCTGCCGCTCCAGGCATCCGAAATGCTGGGCATCTGCGGCCCGGCGTAGGTCATCAGCCAGACCGGATATTTTTTCCGCGCGTCAAAATCCGGCGGCAAGGTCCAGACCGCCTCCACCTGAAAACCGTCCGCCATGGGAATGGACGCCCGCTCCCGCTTGCCCAGCACCCATTCCCCGAGGCCGGGCACCGGGTTGCTGTCGAGCCGGCGGACCAGGCTCCCATCCGCCTTGCGCAAAGCCACCTGGGCCGGCGAGTCGAAACCCGACCAATGATCGATGAATAATCCGCCCCGGGGGCTGATTTGGAGGCGGTGGCTGCCCGGCTCCCGGGTCAGGCGCTCGATGGCCTGGTTGGTCAGGCTCACCCGGTAAAGGTTTTCACCGATCAGGTTGTCCCGGGTGCCCGTGAAATAAAGCCATTGCCCGGGCTCGTCGAGGTGGAGCAGGTGCCGGACTTCCCAATCCCCACTGGTCAAAGCCTTTTTCAAGGTTCCCTGCCGGGAGTAGTGGTAAAGGTGTTTCCAGCCGGAGCGCTCGCTGGTGAGGATGAAGGAGCCATCCGCGCCAAAAACCACTTTTTCCGGGGCCTCGATCCAGGCCTTGGTCTGGTCCCGGAACAGGCGGGCCACGTTGCCGCCGGCCGGGGATACCGAGCAGAAATCCAGCCAGGTCTGGGCGCGATCCTGCACGCAGCAATAGATGTTGGAACTGTCCGGCCACCATCCCACCGCCGTGAGGAGGTGGCCCTCCACGTCGTAATCAGATAGATCGGCAAACCGCGGGCCGCCCCCCGCCACGTTCACCACTCCCAGGCGCACCCGGGGGTTGGGCTCCCCGGGCCGGGGATAGCGGGCCCGTTCCAGGACTTGGTTGCGCGGCAAATCGTTCACCAGCGTGAAGGTGGGCAGGGGGGAATCGTCCGTCTGGAAAAAGGCGATGCGCCGGGAATCCGGGCTCCACCAATAGGCGCGGTAATTGCGGTTGAACACTTCCTCGAAATAAATCCAATCCGCCTTGCCGTTGAGCAGCAGGTCCGTAGCGCCGGTGGTCAAGGCCCGCTCGGTGCCGGAGGCCACCTCCACCACGTGGAGATCATTCTTCCGCACAAAGGCCACCCAGCGCCCATCCGGGCTGAAAGAAGCCAGTTCCTCGGGCTCGGGGGTGGCGGTCAGCCGCCGGGCCTGGGAGCCATCCATCCGCGCGTAGTAAAGATCGTTTTCATATTGCAGCAGCGTTGCCGAGTGGTCCGGAGACAATTGGTCCCCTGCCCTGCCCGCCAGCCCTTGGGCCGCCTGGCTGTCCAAGCCGGGGATTTTGGCCAGCGCGGCAGCCAGTTTGCTGACGTCATAAAACACGGTCGCCTGGCCGGTGGCGGCTTCCACCTTGCGCCAGCGGCCCTCCCGCGGCAGCAAAAAGTGCCGGTCATCCTCCAGCCAGCGGTAGCCACCGGCGGGGGAACCGGACAGGTTGGGAGCCTGGCCCAATTCAAACACCCCCTCGTAAGTAATGCGCGCTGGGGTTTTCTGCCCGGTTAAGGAAGGCGTGCGCGCGGTGAACAGCGGGATCGCCTGCGGCAGGCGCTGCACCGGGAAATCGCCCTGGGCTTGCAGGCCGTCGTCAAAAAAATTCCATGTCCCCAGCCCATCCTCGGATTGCGGCTCCAGCAGATAGACGATCAAGTCGGCCAGTTTCTGCCGCGCGCGAACCACGAAACTGCCGGCGGCCACCCGCCGGTGGGTTTGCCGGGCGGTGGCATCGATCCGCCGCAAATTGTGTTTTTGGAAGGTCCCCGGGTCCCGGGCCAGCGCATCGATCCGGTAGGTTTCCAGGTCCAGGTCGAGATCCTCCCGCAAGACATCCACCTCAATCCCGTGCCGCTGCAGATGCGCCGCCAGGTTGGTCTGGCTGCCGGGGAACACGTAGGCGAACGGACGCCTGACCGATAATAACGGGCGGGCGCGATCCCAGAGCTCCACCTCGTAGGTCTGCGGGCGCCCGGTGGAAACCGGCCGGTTATCCCGCAACTCCTCCTCGAACCCGGCGATTTTTGCTTTCTTTGCGGCGGGCGCCAGCTCCGAACGGATGGCCACCAGGGATTGCGCCTCCGGCGCGGTCCCGCCATCCTCCGTGGGGACCCCCGCCATGGCTTCCGAGCGCGCTTGCGCGAGGTTCTTCTGCAGCACGGCTTTTTGCGCGGCGGCCTGCGCGAGCAACACCCGGACGAAATCCCGCAAACCCAGCACCCGCTTCTTGTAGGGCGCATGCGAGTAGGATTCCAGCAGGATGCCAATCCGCCCGCGCAGCCCCACATACGAGGTGACGTACCGGCCCAGGCCGGCCACGGAACGCCATTGGGCATGGCTGGCATCGAAATTCCCATAGACGAAGGAGTTGAAGCCGGCCTGCCGTTTCACCTCCCGCCGCACCGCGGGCAGGAAATCGTTGCGTACGTATTTGGCGAGCGGCTTGTTGCCCGCCAGCACATTCGGCCCCACGTAGGTGACCAGGTTCCGGTGGAACGACCCGTCCGTGGTGTGCAGGTCGAGCACCAGGGCGGGATCCCACTCGTTGAGAAAGCCCACCAAAGCGCGGGTTTCCGGCGCCTCCAGCTTGACGAGGTCGCGGTTCAGATCCAGCCCCTGCCCGTTGGCCCGGATGCCCATGCCGTTGCGGGGGCCATCCTGGTTGGGCCGGTTGTCCGGGGCCATCCGTTCGTTGCCATCCGGATTATACAGCGGGACGATCGCCAGGATGAAGTCCTTCAGGATCGGGTGATTGGTGGCCTGGCAGATTTCCCGGGCCAGCAGGCAGAGCGCCTCTTTGCCATCCACCTCGCCGCCGTGCAGGTTGCCCAGCATCAGCACCACGAGCTTGCCCGGTTGGCTGCGGGCCTGCTCCACCGAGGCCACCGGCGGATCCGCCAGGATCAGCAGGGGCAGGGACCGCCCCTCCGTGCTGCGGCCCAATTCCAGGCGCCGGGCCAGGGGCGAAAAGGTGCATAATTGATCCACCCAGGCCGAGGTTTCCTCGTAATTGGCGGTGGCGGCGAACCGGCTTTTTTCGGCCACCGTCAGCAGCTCCGCCCCGGACGGGGCGGCACTGGCCCGGGCTGCCAGCAGCAGCCCCCAACAAATCAGCGACAAACAACTTCTCATATTCATCATGCTCCCACGAGATGGCCGAGGGTGACCTCGGCGATGCGGCCCACCACCAGGTCGGCTGCGCCCAACCGCGCGGCCGGAAAGCTCTGGGCCACCGCCACGCAGCGCATGCCAGCCGCCCGGGCGGCCTGGATGCCATTGATGGCGTCCTCCACCACCACGCACGCGCCCGGCGGCAGCCCCAGCTTGCGGGCGGCGGCGAGGAAAATATCCGGCGCCGGCTTTTTATTCACCACGTCTTCAGCGCCGACAATGGCGTCCCACTCCGCCGGCGGCAGGCCGATCTTGTGCAGGTTGGCCTCGATCTTGATCGCATCCGCGCTGGAAGCCACCGCCACCTTCAAGCCCGCCGCGCGGCACTGGCGCACCAACGCCACCGCGCCCGGGAAGGCGTGGAGGCGCTCGGGCACCAGGGCCAGGTAGATTTCATAGGTGCGTTTCTTGGCCGTGGGGATATCCACCGGGAATCCGTATTTTTCGGCCACCCCGCCCAGGTATTTATTCTCCCCCGTCCCCACGAAGGGGGTGAAATCCTCCGGCTGCACCACCAATCCCAACTCCTGGAACATCGCCATGGCGGCGGCGCAAATCAACGGCTCGGAGTCCGTCAGCACCCCATCCATGTCGAAAACCACCGCGCGAATGTTTCCTGTAGCAGCCATGCCGCAAGACTGGGCATACCGGTTGGGGTGTCAATCCCGAACCGTGGCCCGAACCGTGGTCCGGAGGTGCCGGGGCGGAGGCTTGCGCTTCGCGGCGGGCCACTCCAAGATGGAGGGGCATGCAGAAAAACCCACACCAACTGGCCGTCATCACCGGGGTCACCCGCGGGCTGGGACAGGCTTTGGCGGAAGGCCTGGCGCAAGCGGGCTGGACGGTGGCAGGCTGCGGGCGCACGGCTGATCGCCTCCGCCAATTGCGCCTCCAGTTCGGCCCTCCCCACAGCTTCGAACAGGTGGATGTCCGCCACGGCCAGGCCGTGCGGGATTGGGCGGAAAAAATCTCCGCCTCGCTCGGCCCCCCCCACCTGCTGATCAACAATGCCGCCCTGATCAATCGCCAGGCCCCGCTCTGGGAAATCGAGCCGGAGGAATTTTCCGAATTGGTCGATGTCAACCTCAAGGGGACCGCCTGCACCATCCGCTATTTTGGGCCGCTGATGGTCCAGGCCCGCCGGGGCATCATCGTCAATTTCAGCTCCGGCTGGGGACGCTCCACGGATGCCGGCGTGGCCCCGTACTGCGCCACCAAGTGGGCGATCGAAGGCCTCACCCAGGCGCTGGCCCAGGAACTTCCGGACGGCCTGGCGGCGGTGGCGCTCAATCCGGGAATCATCGACACCCCAATGCTGCGCAGCTGTTTCGGCGCTTCGGCGGGGAACTATCCTTCGCCCGCCGCCTGGGCCGTCCAGGCGGTGCCCTTCATCCTGGGGCTCACCGCCAAACATAACGGCCAGGCCCTTACCGTGGGCCCCTCCCCGCCTTGAGCAAAAACCGGCGCCGTAATAACGCACGCCAGCGGGGGGCCGCCCACGGACTGGATCCGGCCCGGCGTCAAGTTGCCGGGATCGACCTAATCCGCCGAATAGTCGCCATGGGTGGCCTCCGCCAGCCGGGCGGCGGCATCCTGCTGGTTTTACACCGCCAGCTCACCTCCTCCGCCGTGAACGCAATTCATTCAAAATCCCCGAAAGGCGTTGGCCCAGCGTATAAAGCATTGCCCATCAAGCCAGGCAGCCGGATCGGTTTCGCTCAGCTTGCTGCGCAAGCGGTAGTTGCCTTCCCGGCGACGTAATGTGCGCAGTTGGTCTTTGTCCAGTTGATAGGTGAAGCTGCTCTTCTCCTGTTTCTTTGCCTCAGCCACAGTGACTTTGATATCAGGCGCCAGCCTGCGGGAGCCGTATGCTGGCCAAGGTCAGGTTTTCGCTTGAGCGCGGTTTATTGGGAACGGAGTATAGCCGATGCCAAGCCTGGACCTGGTGGAACATTGTTGGGCCAGGCCGAAAGGAATCGAAACGCTCCTCAAGGCGTAATCCCGTTTCCATTTTTGGCGTTAGTTTTCGCTTCCGGCGGCGCCGGTGGCCTTCGCCGGCTGGAAAACCCCGTGTTGAAATCGTAAAACAGGTTTGACACGGGCCGGGCCCCGGGGATAAGAGTACTTCCAAGTTGCCAAAACACTCTTAACCGGACCAGATCATGGGGTTGAATTATTGGAAAGCATGGGGGCGGTGGTGGCCGCAGATCGTGCTTTTAGCCTGCCTCTGTGGCGGCGCATGGGCGCCAGCCCAAGTGTCCCGGCCATATTGGTTCGAGCAGCCGATCTTGCCGGTGGGTGACAAACCTCCAACGCAAACCGACACCCTCACTTTGGCGGCCACCGTCACTTTGTTCCTCAGCCAGGAAGCCGAGGTGCAAGCGCAAGCCCTCGAGGAATACATCGACGCGCATCCCAAATCGCCTTGGGTACCGGGTTTACGCATTAACCTAGGCAAGCATTATCGCAATACGGGACAATATTCCAAAGCCTTGAC
>CAIMWS010000187.1 GCA_903845125.1 uncultured Verrucomicrobiota bacterium | reverse complement strand
GGCCGGGGACGCCGTGACCACCTTCCGCGAAGAACCAGCCAAGCCCCCGGGTCCAATCGGTGGTCCTAACGTTTTATACGACTTTGATGGCGAAGGCGTGGTGAACGAGAACGGCCGCGCCGACACGCCATTACGCGCGGATCCCAACCCCTTGATTTCCGGCTTGGAAAACGCCGGTTCCCTGGCAGCGGCACCCGTGGCCGGCAACGGCGATACCCATCAATATTTCTACGCGCTTAAAGATGCCAAAGCCCAGCCAGCGCGGGAGGCAGTGGCATTAGATTTTAATGGATCTGCCGGAAATATAGGCAAGCTATCCGGCAGCCTCGACGGAAGCGTGATCGTCAACGGGTTGATCGCGACCAACCCGGAGGCCGCCGAATTCACCGAGCCAGCTGCCGTTGCGCAGCTGATGAAGGCCAATCAGATCCAGCACGGAAAGGATTTGCCTATAGAAAGATACAAGCAAGACGCCAAAGCCAGCCAGCCAGCCCCGCCGGCGGGCGCTCCCGCAGCCACAGAAGAGGGTAAACAGGAGGAAGTTAGCACCCGGCGCAACCGTTCGACCATGACTCCCACCATGATGCAGCGCTATGGCCTGCTGACTGCTCCTCCGGCCCCCGCCCTCGCGGCGCCGGCCAGCGGGCCGGCCGCACGGCCTGAAATTGGCCTGCAAGGTGGATCCAGCCCAGCCCCTCAAAACCAGCCCGCGGCGATGCCCCTGCCCGCGCTGGAAAGCGCCGAACCTCCCACGACCGACCCGGCGGCCAAAACACGCGGGCCGGCGCCGGTGCCCCAGCCCGAAATCCAAACCACCGAAAACGCTTTTTCCACCTTTTCTCTCAATGTGGCCGATGTCTCCTTCAAGCTGGCGATGACCAGCCTGAATCAAAACACCCTGCCGGACCCCGCCTCGGTACGCAGCGAGGAATTCGTCAATGCCTTCCAATACCGGGATCCCGAACCCGCACCTGGATCGAGCCTTGCCTTCGCCTGGGAACGAGCCCGCTATCCCTTTGCCCACGACCGTGAGCTGCTCCGGCTTTCCTTGCGCACTGCGGCTCAAGGCCGCGAACCCGGCCGGCCACTCAACCTGGTTTTGCTGCTGGATAATTCAGGATCCATGGAACGGGCCGACCGGGTGCGGATCATCCAGGAGTGTCTGCAGGTGCTGGCTGCCCAGCTGAAACCCACGGACCGGATCAGCGTGGTGACCTTTGCCCGCACGGCCCACCTCCTGTTGGATGGCCTGCCCGGAAACCAAGCCGGACAGATCGCCGGCCGGGTAAGCCAGCTGACGCCCGGAGGCGGAACCAATTTGGAAGAGGCGCTCAACCTGGCTTACGCCACGGCCCGCCGCCACTTCCTGGAGCAGGGTGTCAACCGCGTGGTGATGCTGACGGACGGAGCCGCCAACCTGGGCAATGTGAATCCCCAGGCCCTGAAGAACGTGGTGGAAGCCCAGCGGCGGGCGGGCATCGCCCTGGATTGTTTCGGGATCGGGTGGGAAGGCTACAACGACGATCTGCTGGAAAACTTGTCCCGCAATGGGGATGGCCGGTACGGCTTCGTCAATGATTCCTCCGAAGCCGCCACCGGCTTCGCCGGGCAATTGGCCGGAGCGCTGCAGGTGGCGGCCTCCGATGTCAAGGTGCAGGTGGAGTTCAATCCCCGGCGCGTCACCGCCTACCGGCAAATCGGCTACGCCAAGCACCAGCTCAAGAAAGAACAGTTCCGGGACAACACCGTGGACGCCGCGGAACTGGGGGCGGCGGAAACCGGCAATGCGCTTTACGTCCTGCAGGTCAACCCCCGTGGCGAAGGCAACCTGGGCACCGTGCGGGCCCGGTACAAAATTCCCGGCACGAGCGAATACCGCGAAAACCAATGGCCCCTGCCCTGCTCCGGCACGACCCCGGCTTTGGAAACTGCCAGCCCGGCCCTCCGCCTGGCGGCCACCGCCGCGGCCTTCTCGGAATGGCTCGTGTCCAGCCCGTTCGCCGCCGAGGTCACGCCGGACAAACTGCTCGCCCTGCTGCAGGGCGTGCCCGCGGCTTTTGAACCTAATAAGAGGCCCGGCCAGCTGGAATGGATGATCCGCCAGGCCCGGGCCATCGGCAACCGGTGATGAACACCCGGCCACCGGCCGCCCTCGCGGGCGGAACCAGGGGCCGGCAATTTTTGCGAATGAAACAAGATCGTGAGGTAACAATTATGTCCAAAGAACCTATGAATGGCAGGCCGGAAACACCGCAGTGGGAAACACGGCCCGCGCCGGGATATGGCGCAACGCAGCATCCCCCGGCCGCCAACCGCCGCCGGGCTTCGCGGTTTCCCTGGCGGACCTGGGCGGGTTGTTGTTTGTGGCTCCTCTCCGCGGCGGTCGCCCGGCCGGCCGAGGCGGAGGTGCAAAAACTATCGGTGAACGGAGAACTGAATGAGGAGCAGGCCCGGCTGGTGATTCAGGCCCAACTGAAGGGCCTGGACAAGGAGCGCGAAAAAGCGCTCTTTGCCACGACTCTCCACCACTTTGTCCAGGCGGGGCGCAACCAAGCCGTCCATCAATTCTCCGCCCAGTTCGACCTGGTGCGCGGGACGCCCGAGGAACTGGCCCTGGTGATCAACGGGGATGGCCAGATCCGCGAGGTGACAGGGGACGGCCTGCAAGCGTGGAGCATCCGCCAGGAAACCAACGGCCTCCGGAAGTTGGTGCTGCGCTTCGCCAAAACCGACAAGCCCGCCCCTCAGCTGCGCGTGAAAATCAACGCCGAGACGGAATTCAAGGAACTGCCTGCCAGCCTCAACCTGCTGACCCTGGCGCCGGAAATGCCGGTGCTGTTCGCGGGGTATGTGCGCCTCGATTCACCCGCCACCCTGGAAGTGGTGGCCACCAACCTGAGCGGGGCCAATCCCGTGGAGGCCAAATTCCTTCCCAAGGAAATGGTGGCCACGGCCGCCGCAGCGGAATCCCAGGCCTTCCGCTTCCAAGGCGCCCCCTATTCGCTTCCCGTGCGGATCGAGGAAGCGGATCCCGAATCGCGACAGGTGGTCCTGAAAAGCAGCCGCCTGGCAGGCAAGCTCAGTGAAACGTCAGCCACGTTCCAATTCAATACCGAGGTCCAAGTCAAGAACCCCAAGGGCGGCTCGGCCGTTTTGCTGGCCGGGGGCGTGGCTTTGACCGAAATCGCCTGCCGCCCGGAATGCCGCATCAAAATGGACCAGGATCGGTTTGTGCTGGTTTGCGATCAGGCCGGTGTATTTCCGCTGCAAATCAAATTCGATGCCGCCGTCCAAAATTCGAACCTCTGGCATGCCATCGATTTCCAGCTGGCGCCCAGCCTGATCCAACCGGTGGTGCTGCAAGGCGTGGCTGAGGATACGCAATTCCGGTTCTCCGAAGGCGCCCGGCCGGAACGCACCGGCGGGGAATTCCTGAGCTTCGCTCCACCCAACGGACGGGTCAGGCTGGCGTGGCAGGAGGCCCGCAAGGAAACCGAAGGCAAGCTGTTTTACGCCGCCCAGCTGCTCTCCCACATCGCCATCAGCCCGGGGCTGATGCATCAAACGGCCCTGCTCGAAGGCAAGGTGATGCAGGGCGAGATGAACCAGTTGGTGTTGCGCCTGGGCGGAGCGGGTGAAGTCATCCGGGTCCAGGGCGCCGGGGTGCTGGCCTGGAAGATGAATGCCGTCACCAATGCGCTGGACCGCCAGCTGCTGATCCAGTTCAACCAGCCGCAAAAGGACCAGTTCGCCCTGCAGGTGCAGCTGCAGACCACCCTGGGGGCCTTTCCCCTGGCGGTGGAGCCGGTGAGCCTGCGCCCAGAGGGCGCCACCCGCTTCGCCGGCCACGTCCGAATCGTGAACCAGGGGGCGGTGCGGCTGGAGGTGCTCCAGGCCGCCGGGATGTCCCAGATTTCGCCGGAGCAATTCCCCGAAACCGATGCCACGCGCGCCCTGCTGCGGGCCGCCGCCAGCCACACCTTCGCCTACCGCTTCGCGGGTGGAGAATACCAGCTGCGCATCCAGGCGGACCACGTGGTGCCCGAGCTGAATGTCTCCCAGCTGGCGACCTACCACTGGGGGGACACGGAGCTGGCCATCGATGGCGAACTGGAAGTGGAGGTGCGGGAGGCGCCCATCCGTGAACTCAACCTTTCCATCCCCAAGGGCTTTGCGATCGCCCGGCTGACGGCTCCGGAACTGAGCGATTATTTCCTCAAGGAGGAGACCAACCAGGCCTCGGCCCAGCTGCGGCTGGTTTACGGCAAGCCGATCACCGGGCGGCAGATGGTACAGTTGCGGCTGGAGCGGAACAAAGTCGCCGGCGAAACCAACTGGGTCCTGCCCCGCATTGAAGTGGGCCGCGCCAAAGCGGTTCGCGGGCATATCGGGGTCTCGGCCGATCCCGGCTACCGGCTCACCGCCACCACGGCGGAGGGATTGACCGAGATCGCCACCGCCTTTTTCCCCCGCAAGCAGGCCGGCTTGCAGGCAGCTTATCGGATCAGCGAAACGATGTGGCAATCGGCCCTGCGAGTGGAGCGCCTGCCGCAGTCGATCCAGGCGGACGCCCTGCACCTGTTTTCGGTGGGTGAGGGCATTGCCTATGGCAGCAGCATTCTGAATTTCCTTGTGTCCGGCGCGCCCATGGCGGCGTTCAAAATTGCGCTCTCCAATGAATATTTCAACGTGGAATTCACCGGCAAGGACATCCGCAACTGGCAGAAAACCGGGGACAGCTATGTCGTGCAGCTTCACACCCCCGTCTCCGGCGCCTACACGCTGCTAGCCACCTACGAACGGCCCTTCAAAGCCCGGGGTGAAACGCTTGGCTTCACGGGCGCGCGCTCCCTGGATGCACAAACCGAGCAGGGGCACACGATCGTGATGAGCACCTACCAGTTTCAAGTCAAGCCAGTGGCCATCTCGGCGGGCCTGCTGCCGCTGGAGCCCGGCGAAGTGCCCGGCGAATACCGCCTGTTTTTTGATGCCCCGATCCTGGCGGCCTATCGCTACGCCTCCCGCCCGTTCGACCTCCAGCTGGCCTTGAGCCCGCTCACCCAAGGCGAAACGCTCAACCAGGTGGTGGACCGCGCCCTTTACAAAACCCGCATTTCCAAGGAAGGCCAGGTGCTGACCGATGTGTCCTATTATGTCAAGAACCGCGGTCTGCCGCATTTGAGCCTGAAGCTGCCGGCCGGAGCCGAGCTATGGTCGGCGGAAGTGGATGGCGTCAACGCGGTCCCCATCCGCGACCAGCAGGTGGATTTAATCCCCCTGCCCCAGCGCTCCGATCCCAATGCGGTGCACAAGGTTCAGCTGAAGCTGGCGAATCGATCGAAAACGGCGCGGCGGGTGGCCGTGGCGACACCCGAGCTGTCGGCCCCCGTGATGTTCGCGGAATGGACGCTGCAGCCCGATTCAGGCCAGCGGCTGATTTACCGCCGCGGCTCCCTCACCCCCGCCAAAGGCCTGGAGGACATATCCGGCTTCGCCAAGCTCATCCAGTTGGTCGAGGGCAACCACGCGCTGTTATTCCTGACCTGGCTGGGCATGTTCCTGGGCATGATGATCATCGGGCTCTGGGCCTGGCGGCTCGCCGCGGCCGCGGGGGTGCATAAGTTCACGCCCCGGAATATCTCGGGCAGCCTGCTCGGCCTGCTGGCCTTGGTGCTGGCCCTCGTGAACTGGGCCTCCACGCTGCGGCTCGCCGCCGAACGACTGCCCGCGCCGGCAACCACCTTGAGCTTTTTGGCCCCGGTGCAGCAAGCCGGCAGCTCCCTCTCCCTGGAAGTGGACAACCTGTCGGTTGAACCATCAGTGTTCAGCTATGCAGCCTATGCCTGGCCGGCTCTCCTGGCCTTCCCGGCCTGGATCTACAGCCTCATCGCTGCCAGCCAGCTCCGGCAAGCCGCCGCCCGCGGCGCCGCCTGGACGCTCCTCGCCTGGGCGGCCTTGCGCTGGCCCGGCGGCGCCCCGGCCTTCCTGGTGGTGCTGCTCCTCTGCTTTTTGATCGAGGCGGTACTCCCGGCGCTCTGGCAATTGTGGAAACTGCCCCGCAAGCCGCGGCCCACACCGCCCAGCCCGGCCACGCCGGCGGCGGCCGCCTTGCTTTTGGTTTGGCTGGGCCTGGGCCAGCCTGCCACGGCCGCGGTGGCCACCCAGCCGCCGGCAGTGCCAGTGGCAGAATCCGTGGTGCAGGAGATCCGCGTGGAAAACGATTATGTCTTCGCCAAGGCAGCGGTGCGGTGGACCGCCCGCAAGGGCCAGGTATTGCCCCTGCTGTCCGAGCCGGGCGTGCTCACCCGGATGTCCTGCCCCACCAACGACCTGAAATTGATCCAGGCCCAGGCGCCCGACCGGCCGGGCCAGCTGCTCCTGGCGCTCCGCGATGGCACTTTTGAAGTGGAAGCGCAATATCAACTGCAGGTGCGGCGGCGCAACGACGAGAGCGGGTTCGTCCTGCCCACCCGCTTTGGCTTGATCAACCGGGTCCGCCTCGCCCTGGCGGATTTGGAGGTGGATATCGCCTCCCCCCAAGCGGTGTCGGTCAAAACCGAACCGGGGACAAAACCCAAGGAAACCGCCGCCCAGCTGGTGCTGCGGCCGGTCAGCGAGCCCTGGATCGGCTGGAAGCCGCGCAGCCGCGACACCCGCCGGGAAAAAGCAGTATTTTTCGCGGAGATCCACCAGCTGTATGTCCCCTCCGCCGGAGCGGTGGAGGGCACCCACCTGGTCCAAGTCCGCCCCGCCCAGGGTGAATTGGGTGAATTGGTGCTGGGCATTCCCGCCAGCGTAACGATCTCCGATGTCTTCAGCCTGCAGCCGGCAGCCGAGGCCGTGGATGGCAAGGCGGCCAAGACCGCCTCCTTCATCCAACTGTGGCGGTTCGATCCGGAGGAACGCAAATTGCGCATTAATTTTTCGCCGCCGCAAGCCAGGCCGTTTGGCATCCTGGTCCGGTCCCAAATGAGCGCGGGTACCCTGCCCTTCGAGCAAGGCGTGGGGGTGATCACCGCAGACCAGGCCGCCGGACAGGTCGGCCTGCTGGCCTTCGCCACCGGGCCGGAGGTGCAGCTGGATAATGTGGAGGCCGGCGCCCTGGCGCCGATCAACCTGGAGGATTTCCCCACCGCCTTGCTGAACGCAGCCCGCACACAGGCCGCCGAACTGACGCTGCGCCGGGCTTTCCGCTACTCCGATCCCAAAATCACCGCCAGCTTGAAAGCCTCCGCGGTGGAGCCGGACGTGCGGGTGGAAGCCCAGCAGACGCTCTCCCTCGGCGAGGACCGCACGGTGCTGGCGGTGAACCTGGCCCTGGAAATCAACCGCGCCGGCATTTTCCGCTTCAGTTTCGCCTTGCCGGCCGGCCTGGAAGTGGAATCCCTGACGGGGGCGGCCTTGAGCCATTGGACCGAGCTGAAAACACCTGAGGCACGGATCATCACCTGCCATCTCAAAGGCAAAACCACCGGCACCCAGCAATTTGACATTGGCCTGGCGGGGCCGGGCCTCCGCCCGGTTCCGGCCTGGGCGGCGCCCAACCTCTTCGTACGGGAGGCGGCCAAGCAGCGCGGCCAACTGGTGATCGTGCCGGAGCAAGGCCTGCGTTTGCAGGTGGGGGCCCGCGATGGCGTCACCCAGCTGGATCCCCAGAAATCGGGTATCCGCCAAAAAGGGGTGATGGCCTTCCGGCTGCTCCAGAACCAATGGAACCTGGCCCTGGACTTGGAGCGGGTGGACCCTTGGATCCAAGCCTCCAGCCTCCAGCACGTGGTCGTCAGCGAAGCCCAGTTGAAGGTGACGGCCAACGTGCAATACCAGATCGAAAATACCGGTTTGAAAAGCCTGCGTGTCCGGCTGCCAGCCGACGCGGACAGCGTGGTCTTCCAGGGCGACCAGGTGGCCGACTTCCTGAAGGTTGAAGGCCCCGCCACCGGGGAACTGCAGCTGTGGGAAGTGAAGATGCACCGGCGGATCATGGGCAAATACCTGCTGCAGGCCACTTACCAGGTGCGCGTGCCCGAGAAAGGGACGGAGGCCGTGGCTTTGGGCGTGGTGCCGGAAAATGTGAACCTGCACCGCGGATTCCTCACCATCCAGTCGATGGGCCGCCTGCAAGTCCAGGTGCCAGCCGTGCCCGCCACGTTGCAGGCCACCGAATGGCAGGGCATCCCCAAGGACCTGCGCCAGGATCTTTCCAACGCGCCCGCCAATTTCACCTTCCGCCTCGTGGAATCTGCCTGGCGCCTGTCGCTCAAGCTGGACCGCCACGACGCCGCCCGGCTCCTTTCCACCCGCGTCAACTCGGTGGCCATGACCTCGGT
The DNA here is from genome assembly GCA_903845125.1 of uncultured Verrucomicrobiota bacterium. Lineage (GTDB taxonomy): Bacteria > Verrucomicrobiota > Verrucomicrobiia > Limisphaerales > UBA1319 > CAIMWS01. Next base: position 7,930 of record CAIMWS010000187.1, on the reverse strand, counting down.
GATCTCGGATGCGGGCATCATGCTCACCCAGGTGCGGATGGAGCTGGTGCCCGGCGACCAGCGCCTCCTGCGTTTCAAGCTGACGGACGATTCACGCTTCTGGTTCGCATTCGTGAATCAAAACGGGGTCTGGCCCTGGAAAGGGCAGGACAAGGATTCCGGCCAGACGCTCATCCCGCTCGAGCCCGCCTCCAAATCGGGCCAGTTCACCCTGGTGGAGCTTTACTACAGCAGCCGGGTCGGCAATGGACAGTCCCGCGCCCTGGACCTCCAGCTGGTGGCGCCGCAGTTTGACCTCCCCCTGGAAAACATCAGCTGGAACATTTACCTGGGTGAAAAATGGACGCTGAAACGCTGGTCCGGCACCCTGCAGTTGGTGGATGCCCAGACCATGTCCCCCGCCGCCACCATCGACCTCAACAGTTATTTCAATAACGAGGCCAGCCAGTTGCGGGATAAAACCCGCGAGGCGGAACAAATGCTCCAAATGGGCAACTCCCTGCTCGAGAAAGGCAGCCCCCAGCAGGCCCGCCGGGCTTTCCAGGCCGCCTATGGCCTTTCCCAGCACGACAACGCCTTCAACGAGGATGCCCGGGTCCAGCTGCACAATCTAAAGCTGCAGCAGGCCCTGGTGGGATTAAATGTCCGCCAGGCTTCCGTGGCGGGCGAGGCCGGCGCCCAATCCACCCGCTTGCGGGAACTGCGCAGCCGGGATGAAGTAGCCTACACCCAGCAGGCCGCCAAGGAAATCCTGAACCGCACTCCCGGCGATGAAAACGCCGCCCTGACCCGTCTCGCTGAGCGACTCATCCAGCAACAGGACGCTGCCATCTCCAGCCCCGCCGCCATCCGGGCTTCGATCCCCGAGCAAGGCCGGCTGCTGCGGTTCTCGCGCACGGTCCAGGTGGAAAATTGGGCCAACTTATCCCTGCACCTCAAGGCTGACATGATCCGGCCCGCCTCCTGGGGCAACCGTAACCTGGTTCTCCTAGCCACCTTTGTGCTCCTGCTCCTGGCGGTCTGGCTGGGGCGGACCGGGAAAGCTTAGATCGGGTTTGACCAGCCCCTAAAAAGGTTGCAACGGAATGTCTGGTGGCAAATAAATTGGCTCAAATTGGGCTTGGTTACCCGAGGGAGTGTGAAAATGGGGTGAGCCAAGGAAGTTCGAACGCAGGGGCGTGCGAGCGGGTTGTCAAAGCCCACGCCCCTGCTCGTTTTAGCTCCTACGCACAAGTCAGAGGCTATTGGCTGGTTATAAATCATTACAGAATGGTCACTTATGAAATTTTCCGAACGGCATCTCATAGGACGATCCACGCCGGCCAATGAAAAAATCCACGGACTTCCCGGAAGAGGCCAACTCAATAACCTCCCCGCCTGAACGTGGTCAATAAGGTAAGGATGGCAGATCCATGAGTTTGGACCAATTCAAAGCTACCTTCACGATCACAGCCGATAACGCGGAACAAGCCTCTCCGCCTGGCGTCGATTTCGGTGTCAAGAATCTCGGACAGATTCTAAATGCACTGGGCGGCAAGACTTTCAACCATGGTCTTTATCGGGTGCTTCACACGGATCAGATCACGGCGGCAAGCCAAGCCATGGAAAGGGAATTTCCGGAGTATCGGGGACGGATCGTGCCCTTTGCATTTGATTGGCTTGGGCGACACTTTGCATGCGACCGTGCACGAGTTGAAAACGGGCAACCTCAGGTGCTGATGCTGGAGGTTGGGGTCGGAGAAGCGATGGAAATTCCAGCCTCTGTCCTGGACTTTCACAACATTGAATTGGTTGATTATACCGATGATGCGCTGGCGGCTCCTTTCTGGCGACAATGGCGGAGCAGCAATCCGACCGACTTGGCGTTCACAGATTGCGTGGGCTATAAAATACCGCTATTCCTTGGAGGTGCTGATGTCCTTGCCAATTTGGAAGTGATCGACTTGAGTGTTTATGTTGAAATTTGCGGTCAATTAAGGAACAAGGTTCGAACGCTGGCACCTGGCCAATCCATTCGTAGTGTCCGGGTTGGTGATTAAGCCCGCAAACCGGCACCACCTTGGAGCGAAAAGCTCCAAGTGGCTGTCGAATCGGATTCAGCCAACGGCTTCAAGTTGGTGAAGCTGGCTGATTGATTCACCTACGAGCACCAGCGCCAGCTTGAACTGGTCCGTCGCCATGACTTGCTGGCGAAGGACGATTTCTATTTACGGAAAAGAGCTTAGCACGTCCCGGCCCACGATTTATCAGGCTCTAATACAGTTTCAAGCACACGGGTGGTAGATTGCAAACTCCAGGAATCACTGCTGGCGGAGGCGGCAAGACTCCTTTGTGGAAGGTAACTTTGGCGGAGGCTTGCCACTGGCGAAAGCAGCCACCATCCGGGGGGCGGCCATGGCCATTCCCGGGGTCCGCCTAAAAACCTTTCGTGCCCGCAGGCATGGCGTAAACCTGGCCCACGCGGATGCATATCGATCTACTGAATGGCGCTTAAATTTTTTCAATGAAGGCGCTCGGCGGGTATTGTGCTAGTCTTGCCGGAACGGGTAAATGGGGCCATGCGCACTGGAATCCGGACCGGTTTTGCCGGTTGATTTATGCTTTATTTCAGAACCGGCCCCGTTTAAGAATGGACCCGCTGGCTGGCCCGGGAAAGAACCGGCTAGCAGCGGTTCCGCACCCAGCAAGGAATGAGGCTGCGGCATGAATTTACAGGATTTTGCTGAAGGCAAAGTATGAACGATACGGCGCAATTGATGGAACGGGAAAAACCCGAAGCACCTGCGAGCAAATTGGCAAGCTGGGCGATACGCCTGCTGGTTTGCCTGCTGGTATTGACCGGACCAGGCTGCTCCATCCGCAAGATGGCCATCAACAAGCTGGGCGATGCCCTGTCCGGGGCGGGTACCACCTTTGCTTCCGACGAGGATCCCGAGCTGGTCAAAGCCTCGGTTCCGTTCAGCCTGAAATTAATGGAGAGCCTGCTGGCGGAGGTTCCCCAGCACAAAGGGTTGCTGCGGGCCACCTGCAGCGGATTCACGCAATATGGGTATGCCTTTGTGCAACAGGATGCCGATGAACTGGCGGACCAGGATCTGGACAAAGCCGGCGCCATGCGCCTGCGCGCCCGGAAATTATACCTGCGGGCCCGGGACTACGGCTTGCGCGGACTGGACGCTTCCCATCCCGGTTTTACCTCCCTGTTGAAGACCAATCCGGTGGCGGCGGCCAAACTGGGCCGCAAACCGGAGGTTCCCCTGCTCTATTGGACAGCGGTGTCCTGGGCGGCCGCGGTGGCGTTGTCCAAGGATAATTCCGACCTGGTGGGCGACCTGCCGATGGTGGAGGCTTTGATCGACCGCGCCCTGGAATTGCAGGAGGATTACGAGGCCGGAGCCATCCATACTTTTCTGATCACTTTCGAAATGAGCAGGCCGAAGAAACCGGATGATCCGGCGCTCCGGAGCCGAAAGCACTTTGAGCGGGCCTTGACTTTGAGCGGCGGCCTGCAGGCAGGCCCCCTGGTAGCCCTCGCTGAAGAGGTGGCCCTGGCCAACCAAAACAAGGAGGAATTTAAATCCTTGCTGGAAAAAGCCTTGGCGGTGAATGTGGATGCCAAGCCAGAATGGCGACTGGCGAACCTGGTTTACCAGCGCCGGGCCCGCTGGTTATTGGATCGAATGGAAAAGCTGTTTTTGTAATCTAATAGGAAGGAAACGGTCTTCGGACCCGGGATTTGAACGGTTTATTTCGGCTGAAAATTGATTATGCATAAGATATTAAAGCGGACGTTCCTGGCCAGTTTGGCGGCGGGCCTGGGCTTGTTTGTGGGCCAGAGTGCATGGGCGGCGGAACGGCCTTTGGCCATCAAATTGACCACCCTGGCGCCCAAGGACTCCTCGTTCCACAAATCCCTCCTGAAAATGGCCCAAACCTGGCGCCAGGTTTCGGGCGGCAAGGTGGAGCTGATTATTTACCCCGGTGGGATTCAGGGCGGCGAATCGGCCATGGTGCAGCGGATGAACATCGACCAGATCCAAGCCGGCATGCTCACGGTCGTGGGCCTGTCGGACATCGAAAAAGCGGTGACCGGTTTGCAGAATTTGCCCATGATGTTCCGGAATCTAGACGAGGTGGATTACATCGGGGAGAAATTGCAGCCGATGCTGGAAAAGCGGTTGCAGGCCAAGGGTTACCAGGTGCTGTTCTGGGCGGACGCCGGATGGGTGCGGTTTTTCTCCAAGGAACAGGCTCTGACGCCGGATGATTTCCGGAAGCTCCGGATTTTCACCTGGGCGGGCAATACCGAGCAGCAGGACATCATGAAGGATGCGCGGTTCAAACCTGTACCCTTGGAGACCGCGGAGATTTACACCGCCCTGAGCAACGGCATGATCGACGCTTCCCCCACCATCCCTTACCATGCCCTTTATTACCAGATTTACGGCCCCGCCCCGCATATGCTGGAACTGAACTGGGCCCCACTGGTGGGAGCCGGGGTGATCACGAAAAAAGCGTGGGACCGCATCCCACCCGCGTACAAGGCTGAATTCCTGAAGGCCGCCGCCCAAGCCGGCAAGGAAATCCGGGATTCCGGCCGGAAAGAGGGGGACGATGCCGTGAAAACCATGCAGGGAAAATGGGGGCTGAAAGTTCACCCGGTGCCAAGCGATTTGGAAACGGAATGGCGCATGGCGGCCGAACAGGTTTATCCCAAAATCCGGGGCACGATCGTTCCCGCCGATATTTTCGATGAAGTCCAGCGTCTGCTGAAGGAATACCGCACAGCCAAAGGGGGAGCCAAGTAAATGGCTACGGAAGCCGTTCCGGAGGCCTCCCCTGCCCCGGCCTCGACGCCGGCCCAAAAACCTGCGGGACCTTGGGGTGTCTTCCATTGGGCGGAAAACGCCACGCTCACGCTGGTGCTGGGACTGATCGTGCTGATCCCCCTGGCGGAGGCGGCGCTGCGCAAACTGTTTAATGTCGGCATCTCGGGCGCCCCGGCCATCACCCAGCACCTGGTGCTGGTGGCCAGCATGCTCGGCGGCGCGGTGGCGGCACGGGAGAACCGCCTATTGTCCCTATCCCCGATAACCACCTTTCTCAAGGGGGGATGGAAGAGCGCCGCGCAAGTCATCGGTTTCTCCTTCGCCATCGCCATCGACCTCTTTCTGTGCGTGGCGAGCATCAAGTTTGTCATCAGCAATTACGACTCGGGGAGAATTCTCGCCTATGGCATCCCCATTTGGATCGTTCAGCTGGTTTTGCCCATCGGTTTTGCGGGCATCGGCATCCGCCTGGCGTGGCACTCGGCCGAGCGCTGGCGGGAGCGCCTGCTGACGCTGGTCCTGGCTGGCATATGGATCGCCCTGGCGATGCAACCGCCCATCTCCACCGACCGCCTGGTCTGGCCCTCGATGGGACTGCTGCTGCTGGCCACCCTCCTGGGGGCCCCCATTTTCACCACCCTGGGCGGAGCAGCTTTGATTCTTTTTTGGGGTCGCGAGGAACCGATCGCGTCGGTGTCCATCAGCCACTATGAATTGGTAGTGAATGCCTCGCTGCCCACCATCCCGCTTTTCACCCTGGCAGGTTATTTCCTGGCGGAGGGCGGAGCTTCCAAGCGCCTGGTGCGGGTTTTCCAAGCCTTGGTCGGCTCGCTGCGCGGCGGAGCGGCGATTGTCACCGCCCTGGCGTGCGCCTTTTTCACCACCTTCACTGGCGCCTCCGGGGTAACCATCCTGGCGCTGGGAGGCTTGCTGATGCCCGTCCTGCTGGCGGCCCGTTACTCGGAACGCAATGCGCTCGGCCTGCTCACCGGGGCGGGTTCCCTTGGGCTCCTTTTCCCTCCTTGCCTGCCTTTGATCCTGTATGCCTTCATTTCCAGCACCTCGGGGGCGAACATCACGCTCAAACAGATTTTCCTGGGGGGCATGCTGCCGGGGCTCATCCTGGTGTTCCTGACCATTCTGTGGGGCATCTACTCAGCGCCCAAAGTAGCGGCTGGCCCGGCTTCACGATTCAACGGGAGCGAGGCTTGGGCGGCGGTCTGGGACGCCAAATGGGAGCTGTTGTTGCCCGTGGTGGCCTTGGTGACCTTGTTTGGCGGCTTTGCCACGGCCGTCGAAGCGGCGGCGGTCACAGCCTTGTATGCGTGGGTCATTGAAACCTTTTTCTACCGTGACCTCAGGCCGATCAAAGACACCCCGCGGGTGGTCACCGAGTGCGGCCTGCTCGTGGGCGGCGTGATGCTGATCCTGGGGGTGGCGATGGGCTTCACGAATTTGCTGGTCCAGGCCCAAATCCCCGACCAGGGGGTGGAATGGGTCCAGCGCTCCATCCATTCGCAATGGGTTTTCCTGCTGGCCTTGAATGGCTTCCTCCTCATCGTCGGCTGCCTCATGGATATTTATTCGGCCATTATTGTGGTGGTTCCGTTGATCGTTCCCGTGGGGTTGAAGTTCGGCATCGATCCGGTCCATTTGGGCATCATTTTCCTCGCCAACCTGGAGCTTGGTTTCCTCACGCCGCCGGTGGGCATGAACTTGTTCCTCTCCTCCTACCGCTTTGGCAAGCCCATGGCTGAGGTCACCCGCTCGATCCTCCCCATGCTGGCGGTACTGGCCGCCGGGGTGCTGATGATCACCTACTGGCCGTGGCTGACCACCTGGCTGCCCACCAAATTCGGGCACTAAACAAGCCGCAGGCGGCTTGTATTCCTGCGCCAGCCGGTTTATCAATGGGATATGAGCAATCTGGCAAATCAATGGGTTTTGATCACGGGCGCTTCCAGCGGTTTTGGCGCCGCTGCGGCCCAGGCATTTGGCGCCCAAGGGTGCAACCTGCTTTTGGGCGCAAGGCGGGTGCCGCAGCTGGAAAAAGCCGCCAACCTGGCCCGTCAAGCGGGCGCACCCTCCGCCCACTTCCGCGCGCTGGACGTCGCGCAAACCTCCAGTGTCGAGGCTTTTGTGGATTGGGTCCGCACCTTGACGCCCCGGGTGGATGTGTTGATCAACAACGCCGGGGGCGCGCACGGGCTGGACACGGTGGCCGAAGGCCGGGACGAGGATTGGGAGGCCATGGTCCAGAGCAACCTGCTCGGTTTGGTGCGCGTAACACGGGCCGCGCTGCCCCTGATGGTCAACCATCCCGGCGGCACCATCATCAACGTCGGCTCCACCGCGGGCCACACCGCCTATGAAGGCGGGTCGGTGTATTGCGCGTGTAAAGCGGGCGAACTGCAGGTTTCCCGATCCCTGCGCCTGGAACTTTGCGGCACAGGCTTGCGTGTCGTCAGCCTCGATCCCGGCCTGGCCGAAACGGAATTCTCACTGGTCCGCTTTAAGAATGATGCCGCCCGGGCGCACCGCGTTTATGAAGGCATGACACCGCTGAGCGCGGAGGACATCGCCGAAACCATGGTTTGGGTTGCCAGCCGCCCGGCCCATGTCTGCATCGACGAATTGCTCATCAAACCCACTGACCAGGCTGCCATGCACAAAGTTTTCCGCCGCAACCAAGCTCCCGCCTAATTCCCCGATCGCCTCCCGACTTGGCTTGACTTGGAACCAGCCAAAAGCCATGTTGTGGCTAGCAACTGCCTTTCACCCTAATGTCGTCCATGAGGCAGCGCCTAGAGGTGCGTTTGGCTGCCGTGGAAAGCGGTGTCAGGAGGTTTGCTGCTTTATCCAGACGAGAGGTTATTGGAACATGAAGACACTGACGGATAGAATGACCGCCGGCTTGGGCCGCGCCAAAACGGCCTTCACGCTGATTGAATTGCTGGTGGTTATCGCCATCATCGCCATCCTGGCGGGCATGCTGTTGCCCTCTTTATCGAAAGCCAAGGAGAAGGCCAAAGCGACCCAATGCATCAACAATATGCGCCAGATGATGCTGGCCTCCCGGGTTTATGCCGATGATTTCGAGG
>CAIMWS010000186.1 GCA_903845125.1 uncultured Verrucomicrobiota bacterium | reverse complement strand
GAACTCAATCGATCAGTTCCTGCCTCCTGGCAGCTCATTGGAAACTGCTACTTGGAAAGAAAAAAGCACCGCTTCCTCTGTAGCATCAGTGGCTCAGTTTATCTGAGCAGAGGTGGGTCAATTTAAGTGAGCCCTATCGACTAGAGCGCCGCCTTGGAGGTCAAGGCACCGCGGGCCATCGGGAGGTGGAAATCACCTCCGGTAGCTTCGAGCGCCCGGAGGATTACGGGATCGCAGACTACCTGAAAGGGAGTTTCGGCATTTTCAGGAGGAAGAAAGATGAAGATTTCGAGGTGGTGATTGAGTTGGACCGATGGGCGGCGGACGTGATGCGCAGACGTCGGTGGCACGAAAGTCAGCAGGTGACCGTTCTGCCCGGCGGAGGAATGCGGATCTCCTTCCGGGTGAACAGCCTCGAAGAAATCCAGCAATGGGTGATGGGCTGGGGGACCCACGCCATGGGGGTGCGTCCCCGGGCGCTGGCCGACCGGGTGGTGGCAAGTGTTGCGGCCATCCAAAAGCGGTATAGCGCCCCCGCGTCTTCCCCAAATGGGGAAGGGCAGGGATTTCTAGCGCTGAAAGATAACAGCCCCGGCGGACCCGCCCGGGATTCCGAAAAAGATACCAGGATAATGCCAGCGCCAGCCGGCGCCGATGGGGTTGATTGCCATTTGACCGGAGCCCGTTGGTGGTCGACGGCCCGGTTGGCTGGTTGGGGCCAGGCAAAAACCAACCCGGCGGCAGCGGAAAAAACGATGGCAGCGCGGAATTATCATGGCCCTTGACCATGGATGTCACACCCCGGCGTGTATATTGCTGGCGTATGAATATAAAAACCTCTTCAAATATGACTGAATCCAGCAACGGCAATCCGGTTGCGGCGTTCCTGGCGCGGCTGCGGATCGGCGCCCCCCAAAGCTACCGGGACATCGTGGTCTGGCCCCTGTCCCTGCCCGGGGATGAAGGCCCGAGCTACCAGACCCTGGAGGAAGCCCTCAGCACGAACCAAGCCCGGGTGACCGAAATATCGGAAGGGGGTTCGGTTCCCCAGCTCAGGGTGCACAACCTGGCCCGGGAAAACCTGCTGATTGTGGACGGGGAGGAGCTGATCGGTGCCAAGCAGAACCGGGCCGTCAATACCAGCATGCTCCTGCCCGGCAACTCGGAAACCGTCATCCCAGTCAGCTGCACGGAGCAGGGCCGCTGGCGGCATGTGTCGGCGGAATTCAGCTCGTCCAATGCTTTTATGGAAATGAAGCTGCGGCACAGCAAGATGCGCTCGGTATCCGACCGGCTCAAGCGGGGGGAAGGGCACAGCTCCGACCAGGGGCAAGTATGGGATAAAATCAAGGAATTGCAGTGCAAGGCCCAGCACCACTCCCCAACCAGCGCCATGAGCGAAGTCTTCGAAGCCCGGCGCCAGGATACCCAGGAGGCCTTGGCGGCCTTTGTCTGCCAGGCCGGCCAGCATGGCCTGCTGGTGGCCATAAGGGGGCGGGTGGCCGGTTGCGACACCGTATCCCGCAGCGCCACCTATGCCCGGCTGCACAGCAAACTGATACGCAGCTATGTGCTGGATGCCCTG
>CAIMWS010000185.1 GCA_903845125.1 uncultured Verrucomicrobiota bacterium | reverse complement strand
GAACTCAATCGATCAGTTCCTGCCTCCTGGCAGCTCATTGGAAACTGCTACTTGGAAAGAAAAAAGCACCGCTTCCTCTGTAGCATCAGTGGCTCAGTTTATCTGAGCAGAGGTGGGTCAATTTAAGTGAGCCCTATCGCCCTGTCACGCAGGAGGAGTGGATGAAGCTCCCCGTCCGAGACAACGACAAGAGCATCGGCACCATGGACATCCCTGTCCGCGTTCCGACCGTCATCGTGGCGGTCGCCTACGACGAAGTGCCCAAGAAGCGCCCCAAGCTGACCAACCGGGCAATCGGACAGCGCGACGACTTCCGGTGCCAGGTCAGCGGCGAATACTGCCCGGACGTTTCGGTCGATCACGTCGTCCCCAAGAGCCGTGGTGGTGCCAAGAAGTCTTGGCGCAACATGGCCTGGATGCGGAAGGACTTGAACGGCAAGAAGGGCAACCGGACGTTGAAGGAAATGGGCTGGTAGCTTCTGCTGCAGCCGCAGGAGCATTGTGGCCATAACGGTCGATTGGTTGGAAGCGTGGGGAGCGCCCCGGCAAGTCTTCCCCATCGTCCCGGTGGGGGGCCAGGTTCCGCATGAGCAGTGGTGGACGGGCAACCGCCCCTGCACGGAGGCTGGCCAGGCACTGGCGCTGGGACTGGTCCCGCCGGAACACCGCCCGGCGGTGCAACGCGCGCTCCTACGGGAGATCGCAGCGCACCGGAACCGCGTCTCCACCGGTTTTGTCTCCACCACTTATCTCCTGTCCGTCCTCGCCGACTGCGCCCCGAAAACGGCTGGCTGATGACGGCCGCCCAGGATTATCCATCCTGGTATGGCATGACTGCCGGAAGCGACCAGGATCTGGTTAAGGAAACCTGGGCGGGCGGGCAGGCGCTCATGCCTTCCCTGGGCAACCTTTCCTCCTGGCATTCCGAAGGTTTGGCGGGCATCCGGCCCGATCCTGCGGGCCCTGGTTTCAAACAGATCCTCATCAAGCCGGGGGTGGTAAGCGGGCTGCATTGGGTGCAGAGCCACTACGACTCGGTCCACGGACGCATTGTCAGCCATTGGCGGCGGCGGGCCGGCCAGTTTTCCCTGGAGGTAACCATTCCCGCCAACACCACAGCCACCGTTTTTGAGCCAGCTTTGGATGCAACGGCCATCACTGAATCCGACCGCCCGGCAAACCAGTCTGAGGGGGTGAAATTCCTGAGACTGGAAGGCCAGTCGGCCGTCTAGGCAATTGCTGCGGGCACCTACCGGTTCCGATCGCCAGCCGGCGGCAGCGTGCAGTTGGGAAACCGGTGACCGTGGAACCGTTTTTGAACCACGGAATTCAATGGCCGGCCGGTGCTGGAGATGGCAGTCCGCCGTCCTCCCAGATGGGGTCCCCGGCGGCCGTCCAGAGCAGCTGGACGGGCCCGAGCAAGCCGCTGGCTTGCTCCCGCCACGACTCATCGCCCCCGTAGGTCCAGGTCCAAGGTTGTTGGTTGGTCCGGGCATACCGCCGGCCTTTGGTCTGGAGGTCGCCCACCAGCCGGTTGATCCATAAATTGGTGACCTTGACGATCAGCTCATTTTTGCCCGCCCGGGCCACCGGAGTGAGGTCCACCCGGAAAGGGGGCTTCCAGAGGACTCCCAGCGACTGGCCATTCAAAATCACCTCGGCCAGTTCACGCACCTCCCCCAGGTCCAGGTGGGCGTGCAGGCCCGCATGGAGCTTTTCGGCAGATAGCTCCAGGAGCCGGTGGTAAGCGGCGGTCCCCGAGAAATATTTAATCCCTTCCTCGGCAAAATCCGTCCACGGCTTCAGAGTCGGAAACGGCACTTCGCCGGGCGCGCCCCAACCCTCGGCAAACCGCACGGTCCACGCGCCTTCCACCCCCTCCCAGGCCACCGGACGGGCCAGCGCCTGGACCGGCCCCGGGGCGGCAACCGGAGGACGAAAGACCACGAAGAGCGAACCGCCCGGCGCCAGCGGCAGATCTACCTGGATCCCCTCGCCGGCCCCGACTCCCGCGAGGCGCAGCCCAGTCCGTCCCGTGGCTGGATCCCAAATCTCCGGAAGCTGTCCTGGGACGCGGAACCGGCAGCGCGCCAGGCCGCCATTGGTTCCCGAGTTCCGGACAAAATAGAGATCCTCCGCGGCGGTGCGGCGATGGATGAAATCGATTTCAAGACCTGCCGGGGGCCGCGCACAGGTGAAATCCGGCGGCACGCCCAGCACTGCCAGAGCTTGCGAGGGGGTGAGACCGGCGAACACTTTTCCGGCGCCAACCGGGCGGCCCAGGGCAGTGGCAGAGGCCTCGCTGCCCCATAATTCCTCCGCCAGTTCCCGCACGCGGGCGGTGTGGCGGGTTTGATCCGCCAGGCGGGGATCGCGCGCCGGTTTCGGCCCCAGGACAACCCCTCCGGCCCGAACCAGCACGGCGATCCGGTCCAGCACTTCGGCGGGAATATGATCCTGGGCGGGCAACACCAGCAAACGGTAGCTGTGGCCGTCCGGAAGGGTCCAGCGGCCGCCCTGCACGCGCATCCGGTTTATGATCACGTCGCTGTTGGCGATGTCATAGTCGTAGCCTGGATCGAGGCCGGGAAAAACCGGTTTCCTGGGGACATCGTGGAAGGCAGGCCAAAAGTTGGGGGATTGATCTCCGTAATAGCCGCAGACATCGGCCACAAACAAGCCCCGCTGCAACATATAGCTGCAACGGGAAAGGTAATCGATGAACGGCCGCGCATCCGCCCACCAGGTGGCGCGCGGATTCAAATCCGCCCCGGCATGGTAAGCGCGGCCGGGCAGCCCCGCGGCTGGGGGTGAATGGGTAAAAGTGTGGAAAACGAACTGGTTGAGGCCCTCGCAGAGGGCCCGGTCCGCCAGCTGCTTCAGAGCAAAGGGGCCATCCTTCCAGCGCCGCCAGGTGGTGAACGACTCGGCGCTCACCAGGTTGCCCCCATAGATGTGGGCGGCGCTGGCGATTTCCTTCACCAAAAACATGTTGCGGTGCCGGATCCAAAACTCACCCCGCGGCACGCTGACATTGCCCAACGCCTTGAGCGCATCCAGCGCACAGCTTTCCCAGATGGGCGCCCCCGGGCCACCCGCCTCGGCCACCAATTGCAGGCCATACCGCTCGAGGAACTCCCGCCCGCTGGTGTAATGGCTGAAGATCAGCTGTTCGCTCAACGCTTTCTGATGATCGTAGCGGAACGCTTCCGTCACCCCGGTAATTTTCCAGCCGGCCAGGATGGGCAGGCAAGGAACCAGATCGTAGCCGCACCATTTCTGGAAATATTCCGGGAACCGATCCGTCCAGGGAATCCCCGCGCCCAGTTCCATGCTGTCCAGCTCCAGCCAGCTTAATCCGGATTGGGCCGCATTTTCCGGGGTGATGCCCAGGCGGTCCAGAATGGTTTGGAAGTGCCGGCGGGTGGCGGCAGGCTCCAGAAAATCGATGTGCAAGCCATCGGAATTCGGGCTGGGCACAATCAACCGCTGCCCGTTGTTGGAGCAGATGAACCGCAGGATCACCCATTCCCCATCCGGGACATTCCAGGACAAACGCCCGTCCTGGAAATGGTCCCCCAGGTTCAACACTGACGCCAGGCCCGCCACCGTTTTGGCGGTGTTTTTCGGGACGGCCAATACCGCGACTTCCCGGAAATACTGCGGCCGCCCATCGGCCTGCTTCGGGCATTCCTTCGGCACTACTGGAAACGGCAGGATCCCCGCAAACAGTCCCGGGCCTTTCACCGCGTGGGCCGAGCTGTAGAGTTGCTTCTGCGCCCAATCCGGCGTGACCCAAGCCCCACCGGCGTTCCAGCCGCTGGAGGCCACCAGGCCCAGGCGCAAACCGAGCCGTTTCCCTTCCCGCAGGGCATGGCGGATCGCCCGCACCGATTCCTCCCCCAGAAAAGCCGGCCCGGCGGGTACCACTTTGCCGGGATCGCTGTTGGCCAGCACATCCCAGATTTCCAGCCCGCTCATGCCTTTGGCCTTCGCCTCCTCCAGCTCGCTGGTAAGCGTCGCCAAATCCACGCTGCCGTTCAGCCACGGCCAATAAGCGCCCGGCCGGGCTGCCAACGGTGGATTGGCAAATTGCGCGGGGGACAGCACATCGGCGGCGAAAACCGGCCACGCGCAGCCGAACCAGGCCAGCAGCACCGCCAGCCGCGCCGGGGAATTGGGGGAGGATGTTCTTTTCATGGGTAAGTTTTGGAAGGGTTGGGATCGATGGGGTTTAAAATCAGGACGTGGTCATTGGGGCGCGGGATTTTGGGTGAACTCAATCCGGTATTCGGGGATGGCCGTCCAGTGCTTGAGTTCTGCGCATTCCGGGCCGCTGAACTGCGGCCGGCTGCCTTCCGGCAGGTAAATTTGCGCCTCCTGCTTGAACGGTGTGAGCCAGAAATCCAGTCCGTCCCGAAGGATTTCCGGGGCAAAATGACGCAAGCCCAACTCCCACTTCGGCTGGCTGTAAAAGTCGTCCGCCAGCAGGCGTCCGTCCCGGCTCCCGGTCAGAAAGGCAATGTCACCGACATAACCGACGCTCAAAATGACGTCGGCCAGCTGATCGGGTATAGGCTCCGGCAGGCGAATCCGCCAGCCGCGCCGGACTGGCTCATACCAATTTCCCGGCACTTGGTTGAATGGCTGACCGCCCCAAGTGGCTATCCTCACTGCGGCCGGCCAGGTCTGATCCTCGAAGCCCGCCTCCAGCCAGCCGGGAGGGGCCCCGCGGGAGGTTTTCCAGGTGGCATCCGAAACAATCCTTTGCGAGCGGCCATCGGCGAATTCCACCACCAGACTGGCAATCCACCCGCCGGCGCCCGCCGGGCTCGTGGCCGCCACGGCGATCACGCTGCGTCCGGAGTGGATATGGCGTGTAACATCCAAAACGGGCGGCGGCATGGCCGCTGAACCGCCCTCATCCACCAACTGCCCATCCAACCACAACCGCAACTGGCGAGCGGCCGAATAAACCAGCGTGGCGCGCTGGACTGCAGCGCCGGCCGCCAGCGAAAACTCCCGGCGAAAATACCAGGTGGTGGGGCGGTCCGAGGGATCGCTGGCCCTCACCCACAGCGCCCCAGCCAGGGCACGCTCCCGCCGGTGCAAATCAACCTCCGGCAGGGCTTCGAATTGGATGGGAAATTCACGGCGGGGCACGGTGGCGTGATAGCGTTCAAAGCCTCCGTCCCGAACGGATTGGAGAACAGCCTGCCCAACGGAAAGCCCGCGGGCCACCGGGGGAAAGACGGCCAGGGAGACCGCCTCCGGCAGGCCGGCGGAATCTGCCGCCGAAGTGTTCCCGCGATGGAGTATTTGCAGCCGCTCGCCATTGCCCAGCACAAGGTCCGGCGACAGGAACAAGCGTTCCCGTCCCCAGATCGCGGCTTGGTAACATTGTGAGGCTTGGACGTTGGACAGCGTGGTCACCCGGATCCGCCGGCCACTCCGGGCCAAAACCGAGATCACGCAATCGGTTCCTGGTTTAAGGCCGCGGACGGCAGTCCACCCGGCGGAGCGGACGATGCCGGCGCCCGGACACTCCACCACCGCGGTGGATGGGTTGTCCCACAGGTATTCCGGCTCCACCCCGTCGCTGGCTTTGAAAAAATAGTGGAACACACCGTCCACTTCGAGGAGGCAAAGCGGCTGCGCGGTGGCGTATTTAAGCACCGCGCCCGCTGTGGCGGGAGCGGAGCCGGAGGCCGGCACACCCAGCTCCAGGTTCAACGGCCAGATCCCATAGGCATCCTTGGGAATGCCCACCGGTTCCCGCGGAACCACCAAGGTTTCGCCGGGCAATTTCACCTCGAACTGCAGCGGGCCAAGATCGCGCCTGCGGGCCAGGCGGTGATAATTGTTGAAAAAGAGAAATCCGCTCCGCCCCCGCACACGCGCGATGCAACGCAGGGTATCGGTATCGGCCGGGCTGGCGGGCCAGCAGGAGGGGAGCACGGGGAAAGTGGGGGCCAGCACTTCGCCGAAATTTTTCAGGAAGAGATGCAGCACCCGGAGGGAGTGATACCAGGGGCGTGGCTGGCCGAATTCGCCCAGCGCGGCCAGGAAATCGTAGGAGATCTTCGGATAATCATAGGTGTCCTCCAGGGTGGTCAGCCGGCCCGGGGGATTGGAGCCTCCGTGATACATGTAGTAGCCCAGCAGGTTGGCCCCTTTGCCAGCCACGATATACTGCATGGCATCGATGTCCCCCTGGCTGAAGAGCGGCCGGCGGGGATGCCGTATCTGGTTCCCAGTCCCCATTTCCGCGGTGGCAAAGGGAACTCCGGAAGGCAGCCAGAAGCCCTGATCCAGGCGGCTTTGGCATTGCTCCAGCTCGTAGCCAATGGCCGCATCGGCGATCGTGCCGGTAAAGGTATATTGATTGGCGGGCACCAGCGGCTGGGTGCCGCCGGCCCAAGGGGCATCGGGATAACCGCCCCACACCGGCAGCACTTCGTCCAAAGGCAGCGTGGCCCCCCAGCCCGTGGCCGAGTAGTAGGGCACGTCCAATCCGGCCTCCCGCGCCAGTTGCTTGAGCTTCCGCAAGTAGCCCGGCTCGCCGGTGCACTCATTGTCCAGCTGCAGGCCGATCACGGGGCCGCCTTCCTTGAACAGCAATCCGGCGGTCTGTTTCCGGATTTGCCGGTATAAATCCCGGGCATACTGCAATAAGGCCGGATTGGTTTCACGCGGTCCCGCCAACTTCGGGAGGAGCCAGTCCGGATAGCCGCCATTGCGGCATTCCCCGTGGCAATAAGGCCCGGCGCGCAGCCACACATACATGCCGTGCCGGGCGCATAACTGGACGAAATGGCGCAGATCGCGGTTCCCCTCCCAATCCCACTGCCCCTCGATTTCCTGGTGGTGGATGCCAAACAGGTAGGTGGCAACCACTTCAATCCCGCCGGCCTTCATTTTCAGCAAAGCCTCCTCCCAGCGCCAGCGCGGATAACGCGAATAATGGATTTCGCCCATGACCGGATACCATGGTTTGCCATGGCGCGTGAAATAAAAGTTGTTCAACGAAAGCCCCATACCGTCCGGGCTCCGGTTGGCGCCCAATTTAACCCGCGAAGGCTCGATGCGATGGGCAAGGTGGGAGGCATCGAACCGGTAAACGGCGGCGCCGGTGACGGTAATGGATACCGGGGCGGAGGTGGCCAGCCGGCCGAGATTATCAGTGGCCACCGCGGTCAACACGGTCGGCCCGGGCAGCAGATTCAGAACGTTGGTGTAAGGGGGCTGGCTCCACCCGGCGATGGGGATACCGTGATTCAACAGGTCCACTCGCGCCACCGATCCGTCCGGATCCGCCGCGGCGATGGCCACCGGCAGGCCTTGGCAGGCATCGACCACCGCGCCGCCGGGCGGAGCTGAAACGGAGACCGTGGGCGGCAGGTTGAAGGCCAGCGCATATTTGCCGCGCAAATACTCGATCACCGTGCGCCGGTCGCTGGCGGATAGCGACGGTTGGTAAACCAGAATCTCCGCGAGGCTGCCCTGGAGTTGGGTGACCAAGTCCGCGCGGGATCCGATGCGCAAGGAGCCGCCACCGTCCCCCAGGGGGACCGTGTAAGGGGCGCTGCCATTTTCAAAATCGTTCAAATGCTGTTCGGCGAGACCGTTTTTCCAGGTGAATCCCAGGACATTGAAAACGCCTGCCGGCGGAGCTGACACGCTCAGAAAGCCCATGAATTGAGCGCCATTCCCCACGTAAAACGCGGTGCGGCCACGGTCCGAGCCGGCATTATACCAATCGAAAGGAGCGGGCAAGTTGCCCACCGTCTTGGATAGGGCACAGCAATGGCCGGTGGATAGGTCGTCATACTTTACCAGGGTCAGGATGGTCACGTCCTGGGTCAACCGGGCCAGGCCGGGGGAGTTGGGAATATCCAAGTACCGCGGGCCATTTGCAAACCGCAGGACCGGGTATCCGTTCAGGGCGTTCCATTCCACGGTGGGGGCTTTCGCCGGCCCGGCTGGGGGACGCGCAACCTGCCCCCTGCCCGATTGGTCGACCCAGGCGGTGACCTGCCCACTGCGGTTGGTGTCCACTCCGGCGTCCGCCTTGAGCCATAGTTGGAGGCCGTTGGTGATGGGCAAAGCCTGGGCCCGTAGATCGATCCCCTGGAAGCCCAGCAGGAGCGCCGTGAGGCCGGTGACGATTGCGGCTGGAGGGTATTTCATGAAAGTTCGGTTATTCGGATTTCAGCCGCCAAAGATCGAGTAGTAGCAGCTGGACCGCGCCTCCCGAGGGATAACCATTCGTGAGGGGCCAGGGCGAGCCAAGCCCGGATCCGGCTGAGGGGAAACCGGCCGCCATCCCAGCCAGGCTCCAAGGAACCAGGGATTACACCGCTTCGTGGTTTTCCGGCCGCCCCGGTGGGCTCGCCTTTCGCACCGGGGTTTGGCACCGGATTCATGAGTAATTTTTCCCGGGCGGACCATCCGCCATCATGGATTGGGCGGGAAAAGATCGAACTGGCGTACGCCCGCGGCATCGATATTCAGCCGCACAGTTTGGGCGGTAATGGGATCCACCCTCCGGCCATAGATATTGCCGAAGATGTGCCCTTGCCAGCACGGCTTCCACGAACCGTTGGGCTCCCGGGTTTCAATGCCAAAAGCATGGGCCTGGCCACGCCGGTGACCGGGATTATTGATGGCAATCTCAATCCGATCAAAGGTAACCGGCTTGCCGAAATCGATTTCCAGCCACTGGCGTCCAGGCTGGGCGGGTTCCCAGGCAGTCCCGGAATTCTCGTCGATAGCTTTCCCCGGTTCGCAACCGGGCTTGCTGTTGGAAGCGGCAGCCTTGGCCCCAGTAGTCAATGAACCCCGATAGGGGGCCGCCATGGCCAGCGGGGCAATGGCCCCATCGAAGTCCAGCTGCACAATGACATCCGGCTCCGCCGGGCCATCGCCGGGCTTCAGCATCACCATCATGCGGCCGTCGCCATGCCAGACACTGGCCTGCCCGCCGGTCAGGCATTTCACGGAAAGGAGCTGCCGCGGGAGGCCCGGCAAAGGGACGCGCTTGACCGTGGCATCCAAAATGTGCAGGTAAACGGTATTGCCCTTGAAGACGCTGCCGCCCCAGGCGGCCGGTGGGAACGGGCCGGCCCGGGTGCCAACCAGGCTTTCGCCATATTTGGCCAGCCAGGGGCCGGTGGTTTTGAGCCGATCCTGGTCTCCCGGCGAAACCCGGGCATCGAGCATCGGCGGAATTTCAAAAAGATAATTGCGGTCGGCACAGGCCACTCCCGCCAAAGTCCGCACCCGGTTTTCCAGCGACGACATATCGATGACATCGGCCTGGCGCGAGAGCGGAGTGACTTTCAAGGATTGGATCCGGCCGCTCCGGTAAACGGCTTCCACGGTGGTGTTCTGAGGCGCATGCAGTTTGAAGGCCACGTCCCAATCTTCCGGCCAGGCCGGCAGCAGGTAAATCTTCGACTCATCGCTTTGCAGCAGCAGGCTCTGCAAGGCGTTGGCGCTTACGGACCCGTGGTCGTTGTCGGGCGTGTAATCCATCTTCGTTTCCCAAAAGCCGGGGAACCGGGGGCGCGGATGCCCGGGCACCGGTTCTTCCATCGCGATGTTCTGGAAATTGAAGTTGGGCAAGCGGTCGTCGAAATTAATGGTCACCAGCCGGGCGGCCTCCCGGGGCAGCCCAAGAAAGGCCGCCCAGATGGGCGCCGATTGCCAGCCGCCGGTCTCCCAGCTCTGATCGTCCGAGGTGCCGTCGAGGCTCAATTGGCGCACATGGAAGGACTGCCGCCCACTGGCCAGGAAATCGGCCTTGCCCAGCCAGACCTGCCGGAACGGATAAACCGCGTAAAGTTCGGGCGTCTCGCAGATCAGCCGGCCCGCATATTTCTGCCCCGGCGCCAGCAGATCCATGCCCTTGATGGTGCGGTGCGGCACGGCCGGCAATTCCTTGAGGAATTTTGCCCAATAAGCCATCCGGGTCGGACCCGCCAGATCCTCACCCAAACCTCCCAGGCGGGCCAGCAGGTATCGCAAGCCGGAGACCTCCGTCACAGGATTGGTGACTGGCTGATAAGTCTCAGTCACCCCGGCTGGTTCGATCACCCTTTTGCCCTGCGCATCCCGCTTGGGATAGTGGAGATCGTAGAATTTCACAAACTCATCGACACAGGGCAGGAGGATTTCGGCCAGGAACTTCCGATCCTGCGTGTGCTCATAATAGTCGCACATCATGGCGGGCAGCTCGATCGAACTTAGGTAGTGGTAAACCAGGTGTCCGGGCATATCGTCAAAGTACGAAACACCCCCCCACAACATCGCCTCAGTCATGAAGGCGCCTTCGTGCTGGAACCACTTGCGGCAGCGGTCCCGGCACACTGCCAGCGAATCCCGCACCAGGGTGAACACCGGGGCCATCGTGTCATAGTCCCCTCTGGCCAGCATGGACCAATAAGGATGCCGGGTGTTCTGCCACATGATGAGGAGGTTGCCCCAGTCGCGCTGATCGGCGTTCATGGCATTGGCGCGCCCGCCTTTGGGCGAGAAGGCGTGGGTGCCGGCGGGCAGATCCATCGTGAAAATCGAACCGTTATACGGTGGTGGCACTGCGCCGCGGCTGGCACAAGCTTGGGCAAACCGTTCCAGCGCGTAACGCTGGGTGAGGTTGAAGGCGTTTTCCTGGCTATTCAACACCAGTCCCTTGCAGTAGGCGTCCATCGTCTCCTTGTATTGCGTGAACAAGTAGCCGTCCAGACGCACCGGCGCCTCCCCGCATTTGCCCACCATGATATAGCTTCGCGCCCAAAACGCGTGCCACCATTCCTGGTGCGCGGCCCAATCCGCTTTCACCGGCACGGCTGCGTGGGCAAACCATTCCGCCAGGGTGGCGGTCTGCTCCGAAAAGACATGGACCGTGCAAGCGATCTGGTTGGCGGGCGATTTCAAGGCCAGCCGGCGGCCATTCTCCCGCACAAAGCCATCCGCTTGCAGCCAGCAGCCTGCGGTGCGGTTCGCGAGAGGATCCTTCGCCTGGGTGGCAATCCCGGGGGAATTTTGCCGGCGCAACTGCTCGGTCCAGACCGAGGACTGGTTCCGAAAACACCACGCCAGCCGGTCCTCCCGATCATCGAGCAGGATGCCCACCGTGCCGCTGGCGGGCAATTTCGCGGTGGCGGCATCGGCCACGTCGGTCAACGAACGGAGCGATTCCAAGGTGAGCGTGGCCTGGCGCGGGGTGGAGGATGATCCTTCGACCCGGATTACCGGGTGATGGGCATCCACCCAAACCCGCAGGCGCACATCTCCGCCGCTGATCGTCACCGCCCCCTCCCGCAGCGCCAGCGTTTGCTGGAATCCGCTCAAGGGCAGCGGGGGATCCAACCGCAACCGCAACCGGCCCAGCTTGGGCAGCACATGCCCGGCGTCAAAGGCATCCACCTTGCTGATGTAAAACAAAAGATCCCCATTGCCTTCCACCCACACATTCAGCCCCACATCGCCGTTGCCCAGCGGCATCGAACCCAGGGAATCCGTGCTGGGTGTATTCCAGGTCACATTGCACAGCGCCAGCCTTTCCTGGTCGGTGAGCGGATCCCGCGCCGTTTCCACGCGCTGGCTGAAGGCTTCCCAGCCGGCCGCCTGGTTTTTGGGTACCGCTTGGGCTGTTTTCCCGGGCTCGCTGATGGAGTATAAGGCCAGCTTGCGGATCCGCGGCTCGGCGGCGGATTTCAGGGATCGCCAGCGCACCTTGCTCACTTCCACTGGCGGGAACTGATCGATCTTCTTGTGGCCGATCGAGGCACCGCGGCAAAGCTCCCGCCACTGGCCGCCCACCAGCCCTTCAATCACATATTCCCGCACCCGCTCGCCCTCGAGGATATTCTCCATGGTGATTACATGGTTGATGCAGGCTGGCCTGGCCAGCGCCAATTCCACGATTCCACCCTGGCCTGCCGTCTCGGCAATACTCTGGCTGAAACGCCGCCGGATCTCCTCGCCAAACTCCCGATAACGCTTCATATCCGGCTCCGGGATGAGGCCATCCGGATCCGGATTGGCGTTAAGCAGCAAATTGCAGTTGTGCCCCACGGAGCGGTAATAGCGGTCCACCAGCTGGGCCACCGTGAAGAGTCGACCCTCGGTGTTGGGCTGCCACATCCAAATCCCCTCGCGGATGGGCACGTCGCATTCGCCAGGCAGCCACTTCGGGCCATCGGGATGGCCCGGCCCATTGTAATCCCTGGCCCCGGGCACGGTCGCCCAGCACGGGTAAGGCGCCACCCCATCCTCGTTGCCGATCCAGCGGATCGAAGCCGCTGGCCCCTGGAAAACGATCGCCTTGGGCTGGAACTTGCGCAGGATGGGCAGCATGTCCGGTCCCCCGGCGGCGGGATCCAATACGCCGCCATCAAACCAGATCTCGGACAATTCCCCATAGTTACCCCACAGTTCCGTCAGCATGCCTTCGCAAATCCGGGCATAGCGGGCCTGTTTTTCCAGATCTCCACCCCGGCCGCGATTGACCAATCCGGGGTTGTCCACTTCCAGAAATCCATTGCATCCCATGTGGGCATAGATCCCAGGCTGGATGCCATACTTGCGGCAAGAGTTGACGAAATCCCGCACAATATCCCCCTGGCCATTCTGGAAGGGCGACTGCTTCATGCCGTAAGGATACAGGTCGCTTTGCCAGCCCATGAATCCGCTGCCATGTTTGGCGACGAATACGGCATACTTCGCCCCCATGGCCCGGGCGGCCTCCAGCCATTGATCCGTGTTCAATTTCCGGGGATTGAACAGGCTGGGCTCCGGCCGTTTCTCATACTGGCGGTGGTCCCAGCCCGGCTTGAACACCGGCATGTCATAATGGATAAACAGCCCCAATTCCAAATCCTGCCACGCCGCCTGTTCCGGCGTCGGCTGAACCAGCTTCACCCCCGCCGGTTGGGCAGTGGCCAGCGCCAGGCCGCACCAGCAAAAGATAAGGGCCACCCAGGGGGATGGCTGGCGGTAGAAAAGCTGGTTAAAGAAACTCCGAAGGCGGAGGTTTCCTGGGCCAGTGTGCTGGGTCTGGGTGGTTTGGGTGGTTTGGTTCATGGGTATCATGGGATTGAGGGAATCATAAAATCCTCGTGGTTCCGAAGGCAGTTTTGAAACATCCGCCGGGGATGAACCATGCAGGAAAGCCAGGCAAGCCATGCCCCAGCCACGGGCAGGGCGGCAGTTTCCCACTTCAGAATCCTATTCATAGTGATTTTGGGCTTTTTCCAGGCTCAGCGCGGTCTAACGCCAATCTGGCTGAATTACCCGGATGCAGGAAGTCTGAAGCATAGGCATCCCGCTGGCAAGTGCGCTTATCGCCAGTGCGCTTATCGCCAGCGGAGGAAAAACCGGCCGCCGGCCAGGATCAATGAGGCGCCATCCCGGCTGGCGCATGGGCGGGAATCGCCTGCATTCCCTCCACCACCCGCTCCATCACCTGGGTGAAAACCTTGGCATAGGCAAAGTCGTTGACCGGCCGGGGACCCTGGCCCGCAATGGCCCCGGCGAAGGATTGATAAAGGCCAAGGTATCCCCGCTGTTCCAGTCGCATGCCGGGCCGTTCAGCGGCATTCCATTTTTGCATCAATTGGCCTTGCCTGCTCCATTCGGCCCGGCCGGGAAAATCGAAACTCGCCTGGTAATCCACATTGGCCCATTGGTATTGCTCCATCCTGCCGCCCCCGCTGATCTGGAACAGCAGCACAGCGCTCCCACAGACCGAATTCAACCGCAGGCTGGCAAAGGCTGGGCCGCCGCCTGGAACATTCAAACCAGCACCAGCGGCCTGCACCACAATTTCGTAAGGCATCCCCATAATATCCATGGCCATATCCAAAGCCTGGGCCACCTCCCGGCTGAGCAAAACGGCCTGACCGGCCCGAACCAGCACCGCCGGCACCTCGATCCGCGCCTGCAAAGCACGGGGGGAACCGTAAGGACGAGTATGGGAGCGTACCTTGGCAAAAGCCGGCGCAAAACGCCGATTCAAGGCCAGCATCGTGATCAGCCGGGATTGGCTGGCGGCCTGCTCCGCCATGCGGTCCCCCTGCGACATTTGCTGCCCGGGGATTAATTCGCAGAGGACGTGCCGGCCCATTTCCAAAGCGCGAATGCTGACCTCGGCATTGGGGCCCGGTGGCAGGCACACTACCACCGCCTCCGCGCCGGTCTTCTCCACCAAACCCGGCCAATCCGAACCATGGTGGATCACCCCAAATCGTTGCGCCCAAATCCGGGCCCGGGTTTGATCCAAATCGCTCAAGCCCACCAGCTCAATCAGGCCTTCTGATTGGAGGTGAACCATGGCTGGCAGATGAGCTTCCTCCGCCATCTGATCGCAACCGATAAGGAATATTTTTAGCACGTATGGGATTGTTCAACTAAAAAGCGCCCCGGACCCAGGTGCTTCCGGACCGCAGTTCATCCCGGGCGCCGGGGTCACCGGTGGACACCTGGCAGCCCGCAGCAGCCTGCCTGACCAATGAAAGTATAGGCCGGATTTGGCAATTCAAGCAACTCCATTTTTTCCTCGCGCCCGGGCGTTTCCAGCTTGACCAGTTGGGCTGGGTCCAACATTTTGGATTAATGCATCCGCTGATTAAACGATTAATGGACCAGGGCCCCGCGATAACCGACGGCGCCTGGGGGACTCAATTGCAGGCTCGCGGGCTCGCCAGTGGCGATTGCCCCGATGCCTGGAACACCACCCACCCGGATTTGGTGGAGCAGGTGGCCCGTGCTTATGTGGAAGCCGGCAGCCAGATTATTTTGACCAACACTTTCGGAGCCAACCGGGTGCGCCTGGCTGGGCATGGCCTGGCGGAGCGGGTGGCCGAGTTGAACCGGGCGGGCGTGGCTATTTCCCGCAAAGCCGCGGCCGGCAAAGCCTTGGTCTTCGCCTCCATTGGGCCGACGGGGAAAATGCTGATGATGGGCGATACCAGCGAGGATGAGATGCAGTTGGTTTTCAGCGAGCAAGCCAAAGCCATGGCCGAAGCGGGAGCCGACGCCCTGGTGGTGGAAACCATGGCCGACCTGGCCGAAGCCAAAATTGCGCTGGCCGCCGCCAAAGCCACCGGCCTGCCCGTCGTGGTCTCCATGGTCTTCGATTCCGGGAAAGATAAAGATCGCACCATGATGGGCGATACGCCGGAGAAAGTGGTCAAAGAACTCCTGATTGCCGGCGCCGACGTCGTGGGGGCCAACTGTGGGCAAGGTATCAGCGGGTATATCCCGGTTTGCGCCCGGATGCGTGCGGCCACCGACCAGCCTTTGTGGATCAAAGCCAATGCCGGCCTTCCGGAGATGATTGGCGGCCAGGCGGTTTATCGCACGGGAGCGGCGGAGTTCGCGGCCCAAATCCCCGCCCTGCGCCAGGCGGGCGCCAATTTTATCGGCGGCTGTTGTGGCACCAGCCCGGATTTCATCCGGGCGGTAAAAGCCACCCTGGCTTGATGCGCTGGATGGTCCGAACTCCACCGTTCAACCCATTAATCCTGGTTCCCGATTTTTATGACCAGCCGCGAACGCGTCCTCAACCTGCTGGAGGGCAGGCCGTCCGACCGCCTGCCCTTGATGCCCATCACCATGATGTTTGCCGCCGACCAGGCCGGCATAAAATATGGGGATTACGCCCGGGACCATCGCCTGCTGGGCCAGGCCCAATTGGTTACCGCGGAAAAATATCAACTGGATTACGTTTCGGTCATATCCGATCCGGCCCGGGAAGCGGCCGACTGCGGCGCGGCCATCCAGTATTTTCCGGATCAGCCACCGGGCCTGGATGAGCAGCGGGCGTTGTTGGGGGATAAAACCGTCCTGGCCAGGCTCAGGATTCCCGATCCCCTGGCGGCGGGCCGCATGAAGGACCGCGTGGATGGTGTGGCCTGGCTAAAAAACCGGGTGGGCAATGACTTGTTGCTGGAAGGCTGGATTGAGGGCCCTTGCGCCGAAGCAGCCGACCTGCGCGGCATCAACAACCTGATGACCGATTTCTTCGACGATCCAGGGTTCGTGCGAGCTTTGTTCGACTTTGTGCTGGAGATGGAACTGCAGTTTGCCCGGGTGCAGATCCAAGCCGGGGCGGATATCATCGGCCTGGGGGACGCGGCGGCCTCGTTGGTGGGGCCCAAAGTGTATGCGGAATTCGTGCTGCCTTACGAAAAAAAGATGGTGGATGCCATCCATGCCATGGGGGCGAAAGTCCGGCTCCATATCTGCGGCAACACCCGGCGGATCCTGGAAGGAATGGGCAGTTTGGGGACCGATTTGGTGGATCTCGACCTGGCCCCGGTGTCCGAAGGACGCCAAAAAATGGGACCCGACCAGGTAATCCTGGGCAATGCCCACCCGGTGCACGACATCAAAAATGGCACACCGGAATCCATTGCCGCTACGCTGGCCGAATGCCATCGCCAGGCAGGTCCCCGATTCATCGTGGGCGCTGGCTGTGAAATCCCCCGGGGCACACCCCATGCCAACATGATGGCGATGACGGAGTTTGCCTTGGGCCGGAAACCCTGATTGGTTTGAACCAGTTCCGAGGAGGCTTGACTTCGGCCTGAATCAGCCTAAAAGAAAATTGGAAAATGTGGCACCCGTCAACAAAAGAGCTTTTATGAGAATGAAATCTGTTTTCAGGCGTTTGGGAATCCTCTTGGGCTTGACCAGCTTGACCGCCATGGCCGGGCAGGTT
>CAIMWS010000184.1 GCA_903845125.1 uncultured Verrucomicrobiota bacterium | reverse complement strand
CCGCGTTCCGGCCCGCCGGGGACCGGCCTCACCACCACCCGCAATCCTTCCACTGCCACCACTTTGATCGCAGCGCCAGCCTCCACCAGGCCATTTTCCGCCACCACGTCCACCCGGTGGCCATTGATGATGGCGCTGCCGGAGGGGCGCAGGATGGTCAGGGCCAAACCGGTTTGATGGAGCAGTTCCGGTTTTTCGACGCCCAGTTCGCCGACGGTGCCATGGGAAGTCAGGATGTTCGCGGCGCGGGTTTGGGGGAAAAACCGCACGTAGCAGGCCGTTCCGACCAGGAGCAGCACAAAAACGGCAAGCAGCACCACGTTCCCCGTTTCCACTCCGAAACGGTTGTATCCAAGCGCCACGCCACCCACCAGGCAACCGAAACCCACCACGCCGGCCACCATGCCGGGCAGCAAGGTTTCCAGCAGCAGCAATACGGCTCCGACTATGATAAGCAGGACCACCGTTGTCATGCTGGAATTCTACGGAAAGGAATTTGCAAAGTCAACCATGCTCCCCGGCTGAAAACAGTGGCCCAAATGAGGGTTTTCATAAACTCACGCGAAACCGCCGCCTGGTTGCCGGGCTGGGCGGATAACTGCGGACGGGGGCAAAACCGCCCGTGGTTTAAAGCGCCACCGAGCGGAGGAACCGGGGCGGTTTCCGGATTTTCGTGGCCTGCTCGAAAGCATAGGCCAGCTTAAGCAGCGTGGGTTCGCTCCAGGCTTGGCCAAAAAACGACAACCCCACCGGCAGCCCGCGCACGAACCCGGCCGGAACCGTCAGGCTGGGATAACCCGCCACCGCCGGCAGGGTGGTGCTGCCGCCGGTGTCGCGATCGCCGTAAACCGGGTCCGTCAAGTGGGCGGGTCCGGTAGTGGGGGCCACCAAGGCATCCAATTGGTGTTTGGCCAGCACGGCGTCAATGCCTTCGGCCCGGGCAAGCCGGTGGTTTTTCGCCAGCGCATCCCGGTAGGCTGGGTCGGTCAGCGGCCCTTTGGCTTGGGCCTTCAACAGGATGTCCTGGCCGAAGCAGGGCATTTCCTGCTCGCGGTGGCGTTCGTTGAAATCGATGATCTCCGCCAGGGAATGCACGGGAGCCGCAGGGCCCAATCCCGCCAGGTAGGCGTTCAGGTCCGCCTTGAATTCGTAGAGCAGCACCTCGAATTCGGAGCCGCCCAGCTGGCCGCTCGACGGGATCTCCACCGGATCGATCACGATGGCCCCCAGCTTTTTCATCTCCGCGAGCGCCTGCTCCATGATGTGATCCACCGCGCTGGAAATGCCAAAGTAGCACCTGGCCACCCCCAGGCGGGCGCCGCGCAGCCCGTTCGGGTCCAAAAAGCGGGTGTAATCGCCGACCACCCGCCCGGCGGCGGGGCGCGTGGCTTCATCGCGCGGGTCCGGGCCGGCCACGCAGCCGAGCAGGATGGCGGCATCCCGCACGCAGCGGGCCATGGGGCCCGCGGTGTCCTGGCTGTGGGCGATGGGAATGATGCCGGACCGGCTCACCAGGCCCAGGGTCGGCTTGAGGCCCACCACCCCGTTGAACGAAGAGGGCGAAAGGATCGAGCCGTCCGTTTCCGTGCCGATCGCCGCGGCGCAGAGGTTCGCCGCCACCGCCACCCCGGAGCCGGAGCTGGATCCGGAGGGGTTGCGGTCCAAGGCGTAGGGATTGCGTGTCTGACCGCCCCGTCCGCTCCAGCCGCTGATGGAATGGGACGACCGGAAATTGGCCCATTCGCTGAGGTTGGTTTTGCCGAGGATCACCGCGCCCGCCTCGCGCAGCCGCTGGACCACGAACGAATCCACGGGGGGCACCGACCCCGCCAGCGCCAGGGAGCCCGCCGTGGTGGACATGCGGTCCTGGGTGGCCAGGTTGTCCTTGACCAGCACCGGGATGCCGTGCAGCGGCCCGCGTGGCCCTTTGGTTTGGCGTTCCCGGTCCATGGCCCGGGCGATGGCCAGGGCGTCCGGATTCAGCTCGATCACGGAATTTAAACCCGGCCCGGCCTGGTCGATCTCCCGGATGGCCGCCAAATAACGCCGGGTAATGCCTTCCGAGCGGTACTGGCCGGCGGCCATGGCCGCCTGGAGGCCGGGGATGGTGATTTCCTCCAGGCCATGCGGCCGGATCTTGAAGGGGCGCGAGGGCGCCCCGGGGGGGACCGCCGCCGAGGCGGACCGGGGCGTGGCCAAAGCCCCGGCCCCGGCCCAAAAAGTGACACCCAGGAAAGTCCTGCGGTTCATGCGGCGCGGCCGAAAAATTTACTTCAAGGATTTGATCCGCACGTTCTTGAACTGGACCTTCATGG
>CAIMWS010000183.1 GCA_903845125.1 uncultured Verrucomicrobiota bacterium | reverse complement strand
GAACTCAATCGATCAGTTCCTGCCTCCTGGCAGCTCATTGGAAACTGCTACTTGGAAAGAAAAAAGCACCGCTTCCTCTGTAGCATCAGTGGCTCAGTTTATCTGAGCAGAGGTGGGTCAATTTAAGTGAGCCCTATTGCTCTCGATGCGCAGGACTACGGCGTCCCACAACGGCGAAAACGCGTATTCGTCGTTGGCGAGAGCCATGAGTTGGGTCTCTCCACATTCTCCTTTCCGGACCCCGGCACTGGAGCCGCCACCCCAACTGTTCGTGACACGATCGGCTTTCTTCCCCCGCCTCCCGATGACGGGTCCGATCATCCGGAATGGCCGCATCACCGCCGCGACCGAATCTCACCCCTCAATAAGCAGCGGCTCGCCGCATTGCAGCAAGGCCAGGGTCGCCAATCCCTTCCCAAGAATCTGTTGGCTGACTGTCACCGGTTGGATTCCGACAAGATCGGCCACCGCTATGTCTACGGGCGGATGGCCTGGGACGAGGTGGCGCCAACAATCACCGCGCGTTTTGACAGTTTCACGCGCGGCAAGTTTGGTCATCCTGACCAGCTTCGCAGCATAACGCTTCGCGAGGGCGCCCTCCTGCAGACCTTCCCTGAACGCTTCAGATTCTCCGGGGGAAAGGTGGATATCGCCCGGCAGATTGGCAACGCCGTGCCACCCCGACTTGCTGAGGTCCTGGGCCGCCACATTCTGCTTTGTCACTCTCAGAAATGCTTGAAGCAAAAGGAGCCCAAATAGTGAATTTCTGCCGCCTAGCCAAGGACTACCTTAGGGAACTTCACGGTGCACTCTCCACAGCGGTCACATCCGGAGAAGCCACACCCGAACTCTCTTTCCGTCACACCTTGAACACATTCTTCGGACGGGCCACTCAAGCAATCAGCAAGGAAATTAAGATAGTTCATGAGCCCCGAAGCCAGGGCAAGGCCGGGCGTCCGGACTGGCGGTTTCACAATGCTTCCAACCTAGGAGTTTACGGGTATTGCGAGGCAAAACCTCCGGACATCCTCCACAAGCTCAACCTCAGATCTCACGCTGAGCAGTTCTCCAAATACGCGACACTCAAGCAACGACTGATCGTCACAGACGGCATCGAATTTCACTTTTTCGATCCCGTCACACGTCAGGTCACGGAATGCTCACTTCTGACGAAGCCCTTGCACCTCCGCAGCCTCCTCTCCGCGGAGCCCGACCCTCGCATGGAGAACGCTCTGCGCACCTTCTTCAAGGACACCGGCCTGCGCGAGTGCACCGAAGACCAGCTCATCGAAGAGTGTGCACTGAGAGCCACACAACTGGCCCGCGCCGTCACCGAACTCGCCGGTGCTCCGGTTGGCTCCGGCCTCACTGCCTCTGAAAACAGAACAATTAACGCACTCCGCAGACTCAAACAACTACTCGCGACGCACCAGGACGCAAATCTTAAGACCCCGGAGGCGTTCGCTGACTTCGTTGCGCAAGTGCTCATCTTCGGTCTTGTCTACGCGCACCGGATCGTACTCCAGCCCGCGGACGCCTCAATCACCCGGTACAACAAGATGCATGCTTTCTGGGCACACGTTGTCTACAAGCAACAATCCGCGCACCTTAGGCCATTCCGCGCCTTGGTCCAGACACTAGGAAGGGAACTCGGAGGCACCTCACTTGGCGCCGTCGGCACATGGTACAATGACTGTCGCATGATGCTGGCCCACGTCCACCTCACTACCAAGCAACGCACCGCCCCTGACTATCATACGCTCTTCGAACGTTTTTTGACCGCTTACGACCCGTCCACCAGATTCAACTATGGCGCATTCTATACACCCAGGCCGGTAGCAGCATTTGCCACGGGTATTGCCGCTGCGCTGGCATCGGTTCGCCTTGCTCCCACCACGCTCTTCGACCGAGGGAATCGAATAGTAGACCCGTGCTGCGGCACCGGCTCCTTCATCGAAGCACTCCTAGCAACAACCCGGCCGCGCGGATTCAAGGCTTCTCTTACAGGCTTGGAAATTCTCCCAGGCCCTTACGCGTTGGCCCACTACAGGCTGAACATGCTTTCGCATAGAGCCTATCCCCACGCGGTCAAAGTCCTTCTGACGGACACCCTCGCCGACGCCCTTCAGAATGCTGCTCACACTACGAGACCGACAAACCCTTTCGCGCAGGAGCAGCAAGACGCGAAACGACTATCCACTCCACCGCTGACGCTCATCATCGGGAACCCCCCGTCAATCGATCCCCAGCACCAAAAGGAGCGCCAGGTCCCCAACCAGACGGCCATTCTACAGCTCCTCGAAGATTGGCGTCCACCGGAGGGCTCCCGCTCTGCAAGACAAAACACTCAAAAACAACTCCGAAACGAGTTCGTAAAGTTTCTCAGATGGGGGTGCGCTCGCTTGGACCTTCACGCTCCAGGGATGGTTAGCCTTGTCCTTCCGAGCTCCTTCGCCGACAAACCCACATACCAGTTCGCGCGGGAGTGGTTACTGCGTTTCTTCGACGAAATCTGGGTCCTCGGGATCGACTCGGATTCCCGCCGCGGCCTTCAAACCGAGAGCCTCTTCTCGACTCTGCAAGGACGGCTCCTATTCCTTGGCTATCGCAGCGGGCACAAGCAAACCGCTCGCAAGGCCGTGCGCTATGCCACCATCGCCGCGATGCCCCAGGAGGCAAAAATCCGCTTCTTGGAAAAGAGACGCCAATTCGAGGATTACGCGCGCCTCTTCGAGAGCGTGAAGCCGCAAGCCCCGTTGTGGAGTTTCGCCCCGTCCAGGAATTTCGACAAAGCCCTCTACAACAGGTTCTGGCCCCTGGGCGATCACTCTACCGAGGCACAAGGCTCCACCACGGCAATTGTCCAGCGGCATTGCTCTGCGGTGAAACTCGCCCCAACAGCTCTCCTCACACACGCCACCCGGGAGCTCCTGCACCGCAAGCTCCTGTTCGCAAGCCATCCTTCGCGAACCTACGCCGAAATCCGCGACACCTGGTTCTCGGGTCAGCAGAAGGTTCCCAAGAGCGAGAAGCTCTCGGAGCCTGTGCGTGCGGCGATTCGTCGGTCGCTCAACAACACCCGCGCATTTACCGGAACACGCTGGTGTTCCTGGCGGCGGACAAGACGCGGTTGCAGGATGTGGACGAAGCGGTGCGGCGGTGCCAGGCATGGAGTTCCTTCTTGCGTGAAGGCTTGGCCGCAAGTAGATAGGAATATGCACATATTTCCGGACAGACCCGCATGATTCCAAGGCCGTGTGCCAGCAAAGTGGGTGAGGCAGTTTTTACGCAGCGTGTCGGAATCGATACGGCAGCGTTCGCCGCGTTGGCCGCCAGGGAGATTTGGGATGCTGCACCAGAGGCCATGGTCTGACCACGCCAACCCAAGAGAAGAAAGTGGAGTAAACAAAACCATGAAAAACAAAGGACCCAGTGTGAAGCAGTGGCTCGTTGAGGTGATGGCTGGCTTGATGGTGGCGGCGGCCAGCCAGGTGGAAGCCAAACCGCTGAAGGTGTTTATCCTCGCCGGGCAGTCGAACATGGAGGGACCGGCACACATCAGAACCATCGAAGGCATTGGAGATGATCCAGCCACCGCGCCCATGTACCGGGAGATGATCGGCCCCGACGGGAAGCCGGTCGTCTGCCAAAACGTATGGCTCTCGTATCTGACCGGTGAGGGCAACAACAATACCATCGAGACCACCGGCCGGATGACCGCCGGCTACGGGTCGCTGTGGGGCATGGACCATGGCAAACCAGGGGACAAGATCGGGCCGGAGTTCACCTTTGGCATTTATATCAGCAAGGCGATCCAGGAACCGATCCTGATCATCAAGACGGCCTGGGGCGGCAAGAGTCTGCACACCGATTTCCGCCCGCCCAGCGCCGGCCCCCAGCCATTGCACGACTATATCAAGGGCAGGATCCGGGAGCGAAAGGGCGATATCGACAAGGCTCAACAAGAGGAGGACAAACGCCTGGGCGTGTACTACCGCTATACGGTCGAACATGTGCGAAAGGTGTTGAGTGACATCAAGCGGGTGGTCCCGGGATATGATCCGCAGCAGGGTTACGAGCTGGCTGGCTTCGTCTGGCTGCAGGCATGGAACGATTGGTGCGATGGGTGGTGGTATCCCCCCGCGTGGGGCGAAAAACGCTTTGACGAATATGGGCGGCTCATGGCGCTGTTCATCCGCGACATCCGCAAAGACCTGTCGGCGCCGAAGATGCCCTTTGTGATCGGTGTCGCCGGGTTCAATGGCCTCAAAGCAGGCAAGGAAATGGTGGCCTTCCGCAAGGCGATGGCGGCGCCGTCCCTGCTGCCGGAGTTTCAAGGAAATGTCGTCGCGGTGCAGACGGCTCCCTTCTGGGATGATCAACTGGAAGCGCTGCAAAAGCGGGTGGAGGCAAACTGGCCCAAGGTGGACGCCAAAGTCAAAGCAGAGAAGGATGAATCCTGGGAGAACAAGATGAAACACATGGCGGAGAATTTCACACCCGAAGAATGGAAGTACTACCAGCACAACGGGTCGAACGCCGGTTATCATTATCTCGGTTGCGCGAAGACCTTTGCGCTCATGGGCAAAGCCTTTGCCGAGGCGTTGGGGGAGCTGCAGAAGACCCCATGACAGGAGACAGGATGAGGCATTTTAGAAGGAACGTAATCCTGGCAACCGTGCTGATGGGCTCCATGGGTTCGCTGCAAGCTGCGGAGGAGTTGCGGGAGATGAACATTGGCGGCTATTTGAGCATTGGCCATAACCAGGTGCCGGCGTCTTTCAACGTGGGATTTTCCTTCTATACGGCGGCGTGGCCACTGCTGGAGAAGTATCCTGGGAATCGGTTCCAAAGCGGGCTCTTCGGCACGTGGATGCATCCACAGTATGATGGGCGTGGTCCCGACAAGCTCTACTCCGACATCGAAGGGGGTCTCGGTTGGTGGACGGACACGCATTTCCCCACGGAGACGCCGAAATTCATCATGGGCGGCGTGGGGCCGAACTTCAGCGCGATCGCCAATGGCCCCTCGCATGGTTGGGGCAACGGCGGTCTCTACGGCCTTGCCCAGCTCAGTCCGTGGCTGCTTTTCCCACTGGATGGGCTGAATGTTCGGCAGGGGACGTGCGGCCAGCTGTTCGGTTACGGCTACCTCGCGCTGCCGCTCACAGCGGCCAAGCCGACCACCGATGGCGCCAAGGTTCCCACTGGAAACCATTCCTGGACGTTGTTTCTGAGCACCAGGAACTTCAAGGGCCCAGTCGCGTTTTTCACGCCCCACTTTTGGTCGCACACCACGGTGGAGAAGCGGGAATGGGCCGGCCAGTTGCTGGACGCGCGTCCGGGCCAGCCGAACAAGCCGATGTCCATGGAGACAGCCTATATCCCGGTGCGGGTTTTCGAGGTTGCGGAGAAGGGTTCCTACTTCCGCTCGGCGGCCACCTTGTTCCCCGTGGACACGAATGGCAACTGCGTGCTGATGCATCGGGTGACCGTCTATAACAAGGAGGCGCTTTGGAACGATGTAACACGGTGGTTTGAAGGAGGTCCAGAGGTGAGCGGAGCGATCAATCCCAAGGGTGCGGAGGTGGCGAAAATCAAGGATGGCGGGGCCGGATGGAAGCTTTGGCCGCCGAAAAAGGGGGAGGAACCGGTGCCACTGGCCTGGAAGACATTCGCCAGCCCCTACACACCCGACCCGCTGACTTTCGGTTACAGTTGGAGCGAGCAGTTGACGCGCGCAACTACCACCCATGGTTCACTCGTCAGATTGCCAGAGTATTTTCAGCTCACGACCAACGCCCACCAGAAGCCAGAGTGGACGCCGATCTCACCGAAGGACGTGCCCGCAGACACCAGGCTGGCGAGCGCGAGCTTTACCCGCCCGTTCGAAGCGGCCCCCGAGCCGCGCACGACGCCGATCAACAAGGAAAGCTGCTGGAAAAAGCCGGGGCCCGCGGCGGGTCCCTTCCAGGCGCGGCCAGGCGACGGCAGTGTAGTGACGTATTACTGGTATCGGTTTGCGGATCAGCCGGCGCTGCTCAAGGCGGATCTTACGGACGAGGAGCGTGAACAACTCCAGAAGCGCGTGGAGAAGATCCATCGCTCCTGGCCCAAGGACCGGGATTACCTGGCCCCGGCAACGATCGGAACGCTCTGCGAGCTTGACCCCGCGCTGCTCGTCAATCCACCCAAAGGTATGGAAGCCGGGTATGTGCCCATCGCAATCCGGCAGGAACGGGACAGTTCGGTAACGCCTCCGAGCAGCCGGTAAAAGAAGAGGAGACAAGAACGGCTTTGGACTTGAACCCGAATCAATACTTTTCCGGATAGATTGGATAGCACGGCTGTTTTCCAGTTCAGCCTGGTAAAATCCAACCTACGGACCGCAAGTCGCCCGGTGGATGCGGATAGGAAGAATAAAATCCCAAGCGGGGCCGCGGGGCCGCAAACCCAAAGCTCGCGCGCGCTTCCTGGTCTGCCGGGGATACGGCAGGGCTGGATTTGGCAGGTGGTGGAGGCGGCCCCGCTTTGGAATTGCCAACATTGGGCAGGCCTGATACTTAGAGGATGCCGTTTTAAACGGTTTAATACATTATCATTTATAGTATATGATCAGGATGAAATTACTCGCATCAATATTGGGCGGAACGCTCGCCCTGGCCAACTTTGCCCAAGCCGCCGCCGGGGACTGGCCCCAATGGCGCGGTGTCCAACGCGATGGGATTTCGATTGAAACCGGCCTGTTTAAGGAATGGCCGGCCAATGGCCCGGCGTTGAATTGGAAGACGACGGGCATCGGCGCCGGCTACTCGGGTGTGGCCGCGCTGGGCGGGCGCCTTTATACCATGGGAGAGACTTCGGAGGGCAGCTTTGTGCACGCCCTGGATGCCCAAAGCGGGAAGATCCTGTGGTCCACCCGCCTCGGCAAGGCGGGAGCGCCCGGCTGGGGCGGCTTTGCAGGGCCGCGCGCCACGCCCACCATCGACGGCGAAGCGGTTTATGTGCTGAGCCAGTATGGGGAGTTTGCGTGCCTGGAGCAGGCCACCGGCAAAATAACGTGGCAAAAAAGCCTGGTTGCGGATTTGAATGGACCCATGCCGGAGTGGGGCTTTGCGGAATCCCCCCTGGTGGACGGCGAGAAAGTCATCTGCACCCCGGGCGGGCCAAAAGGCACCCTGGCTGCCTTCGATAAAAAGACCGGCGCGGAGATCTGGCGCACCAAGGACTGCACGGACAATGCCCAGTATTCCTCGTGCATCGTGGCGGAAATCGACGGAGTGCGGCAATACATCCAGCTGACGGGTGCCCATGTCGTGGGCGTGGGCACGGATGGCAAGATCCTCTGGCAGGCCGCGCGCAAGGGGGAGGTGGCGGTCATCCCCACCCCCATCTACAAGGATCATCATGTTTTCGTGACTTCCGGTTACAAAGCCGGCTGCAATTTGTTCAAAATCTCCAAAACGGGCGATGCCTTCCAGGCGGAACAAGTTTATGCCCACAAGGATTTCGACAATCACCACGGCGGGGTGGTGCTGATCGGCGACCATCTGTATGGCCACTCGGACAAGCGGGGCTGGGTCTGCCAGGAATTCAAAACCGGCAAGGTGGTCTGGGCCGAGAAGAACAAGCTCAAGAAAGGCTCCATCTGCGCCGCCGAAGGCATGCTCTACCTGCGCGCCGAAGAAGGGGATGGCACCGTGGTGCTGGCAGAGGCCACCCCCGCCGGCTTCACCGAGAAGAGCCGCTTCAACCAACCCGCCCGCAGCAGCAAGAATAGCTGGCCGCACCCGGTCATCTCCCAAGGCAATCTTTATATCCGGGACCAGGACGTTTTGCTCAGTTACCGGATCAAATAACCGGCGGTGCCGCCATCCGGCGGACGCGGTGAATTTTTCCATCCCGGCGGTGATTTCGAGTCATCGCCGGGAATTTTTTTGTCGGGAGCCATAGCTGCGATTTGGATGGGAGGCGCCGCTGTGGATACAAAAGCAAAAACCACGGATCACACGGATCACACGGAAAAAAAGGCATGGGTTCAGATCCGGGTAATCTGTGTAATCCGTGGTGTTTTTTAAGGGGAAAGGCAATGCGGGAGTAGTGCTGCGGGAGTAGTGCTGAAGGCCTCCCGGACAAAGCGGGAGAGCTGCTGGTCCGCAGCGCATCCGGCACGGGGAGGTCTACGCCAGGTTCTGGAGAACGCTGGCCGGCGGCGCTTTCCCGGTTGGAATTGGGTGCAGCCGGGACACAACTTCCAGGCGCTCAAGCGGGCAAGTTCCAAGGGGCGGGCCGGCGCAGAGATCCAATGCAGGATGGTATAAGCCACGGACTAGGCTGGCCCGGCGAGGGGGATGCGTGCCTCGACGGTGGTGCCGGCGCCGGGCTCGCTGCGCAGTTCGAAATGCCCCCCCAGGATCAGGGCGCGCTCGCGCATTCCGGCCAGGCCGATGGAGTGGGGATCGGCCAGGGCAGCGGCGTGGATGCCTTGCCCGTCGTCCTGGACCACCAGCACGGCTTCGCCGGCCTCGTGGCGCAGGACCACCTCCACGGCGCTGGCCTGGGCGTGGCGAACGATGTTGGTCATGGCCTCCTGCAGGATGCGGTAAGCCGCGGTGGCGCCCTCCCGCGCCAGGGGCAGTTCGGTGGCGGGGACGCTGACCGCGCAATGGAGGCCGGTGCGTTTCTCAAAATCGCGCACGTGCCATTCGATGGCGGCCGCCAGGCCGAGGCTGTCGAGGACCACCGGCCGCAGCTCGGTGGCAATCCGCTGGACGCACCCGATGGCGGTATCGGCTATCTGCAGCATCTCCGCGAGGCGGCTATCCAACAGCCCGGTGGCCTCCGGAATGCCGAGCCGGCCGAGCCGGCGTTTGACCCAGGTTAAATCGATTTTGAGGCGGGTGAGTTCCTGGGCGAGGACATCGTGGATTTCCCGGGCGATGGTGGTCCGCTCCTCCTCGCGCGCGGCCTGCACCCGGGCGGCGAGGGCCCGGAGCTGTTCCCGGGAGGCGCGCACTTCATCTTCGGCCAGCTTGCGGCCGGTGATATCGGTGAACATGGCGAAGGAGCCTTTAAAGAGCCCATTTTTATCCTTGAGGGCCTTGGCGGAAACCAGGGTCCACAAGGTGGAGCCATCGCGGCGCTTGAAGCGCCGTTCATAAACCTCATCGAGGCCCAAGCCGTGCAGGTGCAGGCGCTCCTGGGCCGGCGCCAAGTCTTCCTCAAAGAGGAAAGCCCCGGTTTTCAGGCCATAGATCTCGCGCATTTCAAAGCCGAGCATGTCGGCCATGGCCTGGTTGACATAAATGGTGCGCATTTCATGATCGATGGCCCAGATCCCCTCGTTGGCGGTCTCCACCAGCAACTGGTAGCGTTCCTGGCTTTCCCGCAAGGATTCCTCCATGCGCTTGCGCTCGCTGATATCGCGGGAGACGCCGTAAATGACAATGCGCCCGCCCTCAGCGAATTGGAAAAGGCTGGAGGTTTCCGTCCAGACCATGGTGCCATTGCGGTGGGGCTGCACGAGCTCATCGGTGTAGATGTGCTCCTTGCCCTGGAGGAAATCGGCCAGCCGCCCGGGAATGACCTTTTGCAGATGGGCCCAGGAGGCGGGAGTGAACGATTGCTTCACATCCAGCTGCAGGACTTCCGCGGCGGAATAACCGCGCAGGCGCTGCACGGTGGGGCTCACATAGTTGAAGCAATTCCGCTCCGGGTCGAGCACCCAGATGACATCGGACACATTTTCGACCAGGAGCCGGAACCGCTCCTCACTCTGCCGGGCGGAAACCAGTGCGGATTCGGCTTTTCGCTGTGCCAGGAGGGCGTCTTCCATGAGATTCAAGGCGGCCCGCCGGGCATTCTGGAGGAAGGCATTGGCGTCCTCCAGAGCGGCCTGGCTCTCGTGGATGCGCCGCTGGTAAACGGTGCGGTCCCGCAACTGAGCGAGCATCCAGTTCACCTGCCGGCGGGCGTCTGGCACACCGGCGGATTCCCCGGGAGGGAGGTAAAACCGGTTGTCGTTCACCACCCCACCGCAGACGATGAGCGGATTCGCCTCCAGGAGGATTTTGAGCTGCTCCGGTTGCAGGTTTTGACGGGCATGCAAGCAGAGGGCCAGGACGTCCCGCTCGGCGAAAAAGGCGTTCAGCCGCGCCTCATAATCCCGCAGTTGCTTTCCCTCCGGATCGCTGCCGGGAATCCAGGCACCATCGCAGGCAATCCGCAAAACCGGGAATCCCGCCTGCCGGGCCGCCCGAATTTCCTGGTTGAGGAAGCGAACCATGGCACCAGGAAGGTGCAGGCCATTTTGGAGGAGGTAATCCGCCGGGGCCAATTGCAAAGCCCCGGAATGCAAAGCTTTTTCGAGAGCGACACCGCCAGCGCGCAAAGCGCCGGAAAGCTGCCCATCGTTAATGACTCCGGTGAGGCAGAGGCAGCGGTCACCGCGGTCCAAACCGGTCCGCACAAAAAGCACCAAGGGATCGAGGCGCTCCTCCGGAGTCTCGTAAATGAGGCAGGCGCGCTGGTGGATCGCCAGATCCTGGACGGTTTGAAAAATCCGTTCCGGGCCGGAAAAGGTTTCGGCCAAGCCGGGGAATGGAGGCTGGGTGCTCAGAGGGCCGCCGTGGGAAGCGGGATCAGGACCGGGACTGGCCTCCGGATGGGGAGCCTCACCCAGCCGCTGGCGCAAACCCTGGATCTCCTCCTTCAACTCGAGCATTCGCAATTCGCGCCCCACGGCGGCCTGGTTGAAACGGGTCAATTCCTCGTTGTTGGCGCGCAAGGCCGCCTCCGCACGCAGGCGCTCCGCCAGCTCGAGCTCCAGCTTATGGGTGCGGTCGGCCACCAAGACCGACAACCGCTCCTTTTCCCTTTCCAAGGCGACACTGGCCGCCTTGAGCTTCGCCATGGACCGGATCTGGGCGGTCAATTCGATGATGTCGCAGGGCTTGGTGAGAAAGCCATCAGCGCCAGATTCCAAAGCCTTGATGCGAATCTCTGGCTCGGATTGAAGGGCGGTCAGGAATATGACCGGCACCCACCGCAGGCGCGCATGGGATTTGAGCTGGCGGCAGGTTTCGAATCCGTCCGGTTCAGGCATGAGGATATCCAGCAGGATTACGTCCGGATCCCGGGAGATGGCCAGGGTGAACCCAGCGGAGCCGTTGGTGGCCATGAGGAACTCGGAACCCGGCAGCTGGGCGGCGATAACCGCTCCCAGGAAGTTCAAATTATCCTGGTGGTCGTCGATGGCCAGCACTTTTATTTTGGATTCCCGCATATCGTAATCCGGGCCTTGCCTGACGCCATGCCAGCCCGAGCCCGGGAGCGTGCGTGCCGCCAAACAGAGGCGTTTGCCATTCCCAGGCCCGGGTGAGAATAAGAATAACGTTCCGGCCAGGCAAGCCTGGCGTGGGGGCTTTTCAGGAAGCCTTACTGCCGGCTGCCTGGTTTTTCAGAACCAGGCCCAGCAAACCATCGACCAGGCCGGTGGTGCCACCCGCGCCGCTGACGGCGACATCCGGCACGATGCGCACGCCGCGTTCGCCGATGACTTGCATGAGCTGCAGGGCGGTGAAGCTCTGGGAGCCCAAGGCTTGAACACCGGCCTGCCAGGCTTCGGCGCGGGCCTGGCCCGTGGCCCGGATGGCCTCGGCATCACCGATGGCCTGCTTGACATGCGCCTGGGCCTGCAGCTCGGCGATGTGCACGCCTTGTTCGGCGCCCACCACCTGCTGCTGGATTTCGGCCAGGGCGGTTTGACGCACCAGTTGCTGGCGCTGCATTTGAGCGGCCTCCTGGACTTCGAACGTTTTCCGCTGCTCCTCGGCGAGCTTGCGGTCGGTCTGCGTCTGCATCAGCTGGGCGGGGGGGTTGATGTCGCCAATGAGCGTGTCGATGGCCTGGACATCGTAAGCCGCCAGCGCGGCACGGATGTGTTCGGCAGCTTCCCGCTGGCGCTCGCTGCGCGCGCTCAGGAAATCCAGGACGGTGTAATTCTGGGCGGAGTTCCGAAAATAATTGCCCACAATGGGCTGCAGCACGTGATCCACCAGGTTTTGCATGGATCCGACGCGGGAGATCACCTTCGGGGCGTCCAGCGCCCCCACATGAATGATCTGGGATATGTCGAGGTTGAAGGCGAAACCATCCCGGGAACGAACGGTGACGGACATGAGTTTTTCGTCGTAGCGATGGGACTCGGTGCGGGTGGCCCAGTTCAAGACGATGTTGGTGGTGGGCACCAGCTCGACTTTCATCACCCGGCTGTTCAGCGGGTGTTTGCCGGGGTAGAGCGGTGTGACCCAAACGCCCTTATGCCCGGCATTCACCAGGTCCCCATGCTTGAAATCGACCCCGCTGACGTCCTCGTGGGCCATGCCCACAAAGGAGATGACCACCCCCACGGAGCCGATGGGTATCTGCAGCATGGGCACCTGCTCGACGTGGGCGAACCAGGGATTCAAATTCCAGGTTCCGGACAAAAGGATCTGCTCCTGCAGGCCCCGGCAGCCGCCGCCATCCAGGAAAGCCTGGGCATTCTGGAAGTTATCGTGGGCCGGGATCACGGGGCCGGCGATTTCGGCCTCCGGGATGGGGTGGCCGTCGAAGGTGGTGACGATGCCGACTTGATCGGGATCGACGCGCTGGAGCTGCAACTGGGCTGGGTCCATGCCGTGATCCTGAGCCCGGACGCTGGTGATCACGGTGAACAGGGCGGTATGGATGCGATAGGTGCCAGCGGTGAGGATGCCGAGCTGGCGGCCTTTTTCGCCGCCGTTGGCCAGGAACAGGCGGGCATCCTGGAAATTGTCGCACTCGACCAGGCGGCCCAGAATCCTGCCCGCGGGAATGGCGACGCCATCGGCTGCCACCACCAGGGCGATTTCCCCCTGCGGCACCACCTGCACCGGCACCTTGAGGACACGGTATTGCCAGAACCAATATTTGAAATGCAAACCCGGAGCCAGGGTGTCGGCCTGGTAACCGGGTTCCCCGTTCAGAGCGATCAAATGGCCCGCGGGCAGGGATTGCCAGCCAAATTTCTTCACCACAATGCCGACCTGGCGCTCGTGAATAAAAACCGCCCCCAGCAGCACGAGGCTGCTGGCAGCCAAGCATACCAGGAAAAGACCAAGCCACCCAAAAAACTCCGGAGATATCATACCGATCAAGCTTTTCATATCGTAATCCAAATGGCTGACCGCGAACGGCGGGGAGGGGATGATTGACGCACCCTGGCCCACCGATAACGGCACCGCCTGATTCC
Organism: uncultured Verrucomicrobiota bacterium; assembly: GCA_903845125.1. Classification (GTDB taxonomy): domain Bacteria; phylum Verrucomicrobiota; class Verrucomicrobiia; order Limisphaerales; family UBA1319; genus CAIMWS01. The sequence goes on along the minus strand of CAIMWS010000183.1, from coordinate 752 downwards.
CACTGGACCCGGGAATCCAAGCCGCCGCCAACGGCTGCCTGCGCGCCAGTTTTTGGACGGCCTGGAAACAAACCCAGCCAGTGCGTTTTACGGGGTGAACTTAAGTGCCGCGACTTGCGGTCTCAGAGGATCGCCCTTCCAATTGCCGGCGAGGTTAGCTGACGGGCTAGGCCTTGAAAGTGGCCCTGACTGGCGGTTGCCCGCTGTCATGCGCCCCGTCCCGATCCAGCGCCTGGTGAAAACCACCATTGCCAAACCGGGAGTTTGGTTCCCCCGCGCCGCGCTCCAGGAAGGAAGCGCCGCTTAGGCTGCTACAAATACGAGGGTAAGGTCGCTCATGTTTGAGGAAAGTCAAATCCGAGGGCGGAGGGCGGAGGGCGAGAGCGTGGAGGAAAAATCGGGGGCAGCTTGGAGAGCTTAGAGCGGAGGTCCGAGGTCCGAGGTCGTAGGTCCGAGCTTGGAGCCGAGAGCTTAGGGCTGAGAGTTGGGAGTAAAGGCAAAAAACGAGGGCGGAGATCTGAGGGCGGAGGGCGGAGGTCCGAGGTCCGAAGTCGGAGGTCCGAGCTTGGAGCCGAGATCTGAGGGCGGAGCTTAGAGCGGAGAGCTTAGAGTCAATGCCGTTTAGAAATTGGCAAGAAAAAGAGAATAGAAATAATGTATAAATAGTTGCAACTAGGCAAAATTTGCCTTGTACAATGAGACAGAATGTCCCATTACACTGGGGATGCAAACGAAAGTGCCAATCTCCGGTG
>CAIMWS010000182.1 GCA_903845125.1 uncultured Verrucomicrobiota bacterium | reverse complement strand
GCGACAAACGGCCGGATGGGCACGCGGTCAGGCTTACCGTTCCGCAAGGCGGCGACGTAGCGGTTCAGTCGCTCCGTGTAGAGTTGTTCGGTGTTCTTCATTGCTTGGCCCCATTCTAAGGAATCAGCCGGTTTTGTCCACCAAACTTATCGATGCCAACGGGCCGTGCACCATTTGCGGGCTTGAATAGCGCACAAAAAAATGCTTTCATGGCACTGAGTGGCAGCCTGACAGGCGCGGGGGGAAAGATGCGCCCCGGCGGCCAGGTTGCCAGGCTCGGCCGTGTTCGTTCAGCGGGGATGAACGCGATTGCGCGGCGGGTTTTTAAAGAAAACGAGCCAGCCCGCGCGACCGATTCCGCTGAATGCTTGCGGTTCAGGCTGATAAACCAGTTCTACCGGAGTCAGGCATATGGCGAAAAACTTTTACGTGATCCTGGGAGTGAAACCGAGCGCCAGCGGGGGCGAAATCAAGGACGCCTACCGCCAGCGGATTCAGGAAGTGCACCCGGACGATTACCGCCCGGAGGGGCAGCGGTTCTATGAGATCCAACAAGCCTTCCACGTTTTATCCGATCCCAGGCGCCGCTCCCACTATGATCAGGTTCAATGGTCCGGCCAGTTGACGGAACGCCAGAAAATCCCAACCGCCGAACCGCTGATTCCCCACCGGCGCCAGCCGGCGCCATTTCCGCCGGAGGATTTGCAGGTGGATCTGGGCCGGATCGGGCTGGCGGAAGCATTTGAAACTTACAACCCTTCCCGCGAGGAGGTTTTCGACCGCTTGGAACGAAATTTCCAAACTTCGGGCCATCCCAAAGCCGAGCACTTGGAAAGCCTGATGGTGGATATCCCCATCACCCCCATGGAGGCTTACCTCGGCGGCCAGGCCTGCATCACCGTTCCAGGACAAGTCGCCTGCCCGGCCTGCCAGGCCCGGGGCCGCGTCGGTTTTTACGAATGCTGGCGCTGCGCAGGCCACGGCCGCCTGAATGTGGAGCACCCAATCCCGGTTTCATTCCCGGCCGGGGTTCCCGGGCAATACCTGGTGCAGGTTCCCCTGGATCAATTCGGCATCGGCAACCTCTATCTCACCGTGCGGTTTCGTGTGAGCCAGGCAGGCTGAATCATCCTCAGGCATGATCCAGCGCAAAAAACGACCGCGCAAATGGCTGCTGGCGGGGGTGGCTGTCGGCCTTTTGATTTTGGGCACGGGATTCGTGCTGGCGTGCAATTGGCGGGTCGCCGCCCTGGCCGGCCTGACGCACGACCATCCATCCGGCTTGCCGCACAACCAGGTCGGTCTCGTCTTGGGCTGTTCTCCCTTCAAAAAGGGGGGCGGCTCCAACCCGTTCTTCGTGCACCGGATGGACGCCGCCGAGCAGCTTTATAAAAGCCGCAAGATTGATTATATCCTGGTGAGCGGGGACAACCGGCGCCAGGAATACGATGAACCCACGGAAATGCGCAAAGCGCTGATCGAACGTGGCATCCCCGCGCAGCGTATTGTGCGGGATTATGCGGGCTTCACCACGCTGGATTCCGTAGTACGCGCCCGCAAAGTTTTCCAACTCGAAACCTTCACGATCATCTCGCAGCAATTCCACAACGAGCGGGCCTTATACCTGGCCCGCGGCTATGGCATCGAGGCCGTGGCCTTCAATGCTCCCACCCTCGCGGTAACGGCCGCCGCCAAAACCTATGTACGGGAGATGTTCGCCCGGGTACGGGCGGTCCTGGACGTTCATCTCTTCCGCCGCGACCCGCATTTCCTGGGCCCCAGCCTTCCGATTCCCCAGCCCCAGTGAGCCAATTCCTGGAAGGCAGACGGCAGGATCTGCCATCCGCCTCACCGACGGGGATTAGATTACATGAAGACGATCTTATGCTTGCGGCATTCGCGAACCATTTCCTCGGGCCAGACGCTGGCCTGCACCTCCCCGACATGCGCCTTCTGCAGGAGAAACATGCACAGCCGGGATTGGCCGATCCCACCCCCAATGGACAACGGCAGCTTCCCGTCCAGCAAGCGGCGGTGGAACATCAGCTTCTCCCGCTCCACCATGCCACGGATTTTCAACTGGCGGCGGAGCGCCTCGCGATCCACGCGAATGCCCATGGAGGAGACCTCAAAGGCGCACTTCAGCAGCGGATTCCAGAGGACGATGTCCCCGTTCAATCCCGGCCGGCCATCTTCGGCGGGAGTGCTCCAATCATCGTAGTCGGGAGCCCGGCCATCGTGGATCTCCCCGGTGGACAATTCCCCGCCGATGCCGATGACAAACACGGCTTTGTGTTGTTTGACGATTTCCGTCTCCCGTTCCCGCGGCGTCAGCTTGGGATACATTTGCGCCAATTCCTCCGAATGCACAAAAGTGATCTCCTCGGGCAGCCCAGGTTCCAGCGCAGGATAATTCTCGTATACAACGTATTCAGTACGCTTGATGGCTGAGTAGATTTTCCGCACCACATACTTCAGGAACGCCACCGTCCGCTGCTCGCGGGAAACCACCCGTTCCCAATCCCACTGATCCACATACAACGAATGCAGGTTGCCCAAGTCTTCGTCCGGACGGACCGCGTTCATGTCCGTATAAATTCCATATTCCACCGGGATCCCGTAATCGGCCAGCATCATGCGCTTCCATTTGGCCAGCGATTGCACCACCTCAGCCACGGTGCCATCCATGTCTTTGACGCCAAAGGAGACCGGCTTTTCCACGCCGTTGAGATCGTCGTTCACGCCCGTGCCGCGCAGCACAAACAGGGGTGCGGTGACCCGGCGCAGGTTGAGTTCGGAGGCCAGGCTAAGCTCGAAAAAGTCCTTGATCGATTTAATGGCTTTTTCGGTTTGGATCAAATCCAGCTGGGGCCGGTAATTTTTGGGGAATATCAGCTTTCGCATATGAGTGACTGCTTTAGCGGGTTGGAGTATGGCCTGGCAAGGTTAAAAGTCGGCGCTGCCTGGCGTACGCGCAAAGGGGATGACATCGCGGATGTTGGACACACCGGTCAGGAACATGATCAAACGCTCGAATCCCAGGCCAAAACCGGCATGGGGCACGCTGCCGAACCGGCGCAAATCCACATACCACCAATAATCCTCCGGCCGCAGATTGTGGCGGCGCAGGTTCTCATTCAACAACTCCAGCCGTTCCTCGCGCTGGGAACCGCCAATCACCTCCCCGATGCCCGGCACCAGCACATCCATCGCCGCCACGGTCTTGCCGTCGTCGTTCAGGCGCATATAGAAGGGCTTGATCTCCCGCGGATAATTGTAAACCGTCACCGGGCATTTGAAATGCTCCTCGGTGAGGTAGCGCTCGTGCTCAGATTGCAGATTCAGGCCGTATTGCACCGGGAACTCGAACTTATGCCCGCAGGAGGTCAGGATCCCCACCGCTTCAGTATAAGTCACGCGCTGGAACGGGCGTTCCGCCACAAAACGCAGGCGGTCATGCAACCCCTTGTCTACGAACTTGGCAAACAGCCCAACGTCCTCGGCGCAATGCTCCAAGGCATATTGCGCCATGGCTTTGACAAATTGTTCGCCCAAGTCCATGTCCCCGGCCAGGTCGCAAAAAGCCATTTCTGGTTCGATCATCCAGAACTCCGCCGCGTGCCGGGCGGTATTGGAATTCTCGGCCCGGAAGGTCGGCCCAAACGTGTAAATGTTTGAAAGGGCGCAGGCGAACGTCTCGCCTTCCAGTTGGCCGCTCACCGTGAGATAGGAGCGTCGGCCAAAAAAGTCCGCCTCCGGCTTTTCATCGATATTCCCTTTCAGCGTCGTCACCCGGAACATCTCCCCGGCGCCTTCGCAATCGCTGGCAGTGATGATCGGCGTGTGCACGTACACAAAATCCCGCTCCTGGAAAAACTGATGGACCGCATAGGCCAGCCGGCTGCGCGTGCGGAAAATGGCGCCAAACAGGTTCGACCGGGGCCGCAAATGGGCGATCGTCCGTAGGAATTCCATCGTGTGGCCCTTCTTTTGCAGCGGATACGCCGCATCGGAGGTCCCCACCAATTCAATCTCCGTAGCCGCCAGCTCCCACTTTTGGCCTGACCCGGGCGAGGCCACCAATTTACCCTTGATGATCACCGAGGCTCCGGTGGTGAGATGATGCAGCTGATCATATCCGGGAATGCCGCTGTTTACCACCGTTTGCAGGCTCCCCAGGCAGGATCCATCGTTGATTTCGAGGAATGAAAAACCTTTGGAATCCCGCCGGGTGCGGATCCAGCCTTTGATGATTACCAAATCCTTCGGTTCCGCCGAAGCCAACGCATGTTTGATTAATGTTCGCATAATTAGAATTTTGGCGTTTTCTTTCCCGTGCAGCTTAGCCTCTCTAATCACATTGCCGATTTTAAACCATGGCTGCCAAAACCCGATATTGGCCCCAAACAACCGCACAAGCCAACAAAAAATCGGCGAGTGCGCCGAGCCTGGTAGGGAGAAACTGTCCAGCTAAACGTCCGGACCCTTCCCAATCTTCACCACCCGTGGCGAGCGCAAATGGCGTCCAGCGGGCTTTAGTTTCCCGTTTTCGCAGGGCCGCCCAATCAATCTGGCTGGGGCCGTTTTCCCGGCCTGGACTTCGAGTATACGAGGCGGTTGGGGAAGCCCAGCGATGAATCAAGCGCCAATCGCCCGACTGGGTATATAAGCAGGACGAGGGCCAAAAGCACCAGGCGCAATTGTGGAAAATCGACGATCTGGACTTCACCGACAGCTACTCACCAGTTAGAAAATCTCGGGTGGTTATTGCCCGGATTCTTTGACATTGTAAACCGATGCGATTCCGCACCCCAGGTGAGGTGTCTTCACCATTCAGCTGAGATTGGAAGGTTTGGGCCCGCTTGAGTTTACGGACGGCCCAACCGGCCCAAAAAAGGCTCGCGCATACTCATCACGCTATCTGCTGATCCACCTTCCAAAATTTCCGGGCTAAGAATTGGCCGCTTGCGATAATCGACCACGATTTGGTAGGATTGGGAAGATGCTGCTGAATAGGCACCCGTTGTTTGGCCGGATTCAACTGAGCGTCCACTTGGAGTTGCTTGCGTTTTTGAATTCACGAAAGTGGACCCGTTTTTGTACCGTTGTCAAATTTTCCGGAGCTTTTCAGTCATAAGTCATTGATGCTGTGAGATGCGCATGTGGCGGAATCGGCAGACGCGCCAGACTTAGGATCTGGTCCCGAAAGGGGTAGGGGTTCAAGTCCCCTCTTGCGCACCACCATCTAGCGACCCATTGACTTCACCCGGGATTGGTTTAGGATTCCCGAACGTGATGCGAAGCCTAAACCCTTCCCGCACAATTAGATGAACGCCCCTGCCCCTCCATCGCTGGGACGGGTGTTGATTCGTTGCTGGATTTTGATTTCAGCCACGCTCAGCGGAGCCGGCTGGATTCTTTCATCCTTGCATGCCTTGAATGTTTGGGGCTATCTGGCAACCTTGGGCGGCTTGGGAATGGCCGTCAAGTATTTGTTTTCCAATCCGGCCACGGATCGGGTTGCCTTCAGCAGGCAACTGAGTTGGTCCCGCCTGGTTTGCCGATACCGCCGCTTTTTTCCAATGGCCTTCATCGTGCTGCTTTGCCTGGCCGCGCTGGGAGGGCTCATTTATCGGCCGAACAATTATGATGCCTTGAGTTACCGTTTGCCGCGCATGCTGCATTGGATGGCCTCTGAGCAGTGGCATTGGATTGACACCGGCGACCAGCGCTTGAATACCCGCACCTGCGGATTTGAATGGCTCACCATGCCATTGCTCCTGCTGACCCGGAGTGACCGGCTTTTTTTCCTGGCCAATACCGTCTCCCAACTGCTGCTCCCCGCCGTGATCTTCCGGGTTCTGCTGGGCTTGGGGGTGGGACACCGGGTTGCCTGGCATTGGATGTGGCTGCTTCCCACCGGCTACAATTTCGTCCTGCAAACCGGCAGCATCGCCAATGACACTTTTGCTGCGGTCTATGGCTTGGCGGCCTTGGATTTTGCCCTGACGGCGAGGCAGTCCAAGAAAGCCAGCGACCTGGGATGGTCCTTGGTCTCAGCAGCCTTGATGGTGGGGGCGAAAAGCAGCAATTTACCTTTATTGCTGCCGTGGTTTATTGCCGTTTTGCCCAGCTGGCGACTGCTGCTGCCGAGCCCTCTAAAAACGGCCATGGTGGCCCTTTTTGCCCTGTTGATCTCCCCTGCCCCGACTTTTCTGCTCAACTACCAATACTCCCGGAACTGGAGCGGATATGGCATTGAACCGGCGGGTTTTTTGCCCACCACTCCGGCGATGGGGCTGCTGGGCAACACTCTCATTCTGCCCATGCAAAACCTGGTGCCGCCGGTGTTCCCGTTCGCCCGCCAAGTGGTGGAAAAAGGCCCGGGATTTCTGGAACCACTTTATTCCCGGTTGGTTCCCCATTTTGAAAGAGGGTTTTTGTATATTGGGGAGCTGCAAAATGAAGAGTGGGCAGGTTTGGGATTTGGCCTCTGTATGTTTTTAGCCTGTTCCTGGTTGGGCGGGAGGTTTTGTGGCCCGAATCCGGGAGCACCCAATCGCACCGGCCAGGATCAAGGCCTCGAAATCTGGTTGTGGGCCATCTTGCTGGCCCCGCTGGGCTCGCTCCTTTTTTACATGTGCTCCATGGGCGTGGCGCCCGGCGCTCGGATCATCAGCCCTTATTATCTATTCCTGGCTCCTTTGATCCTGCGGGGACGCGGGCAAAGGGCGGTGACCCAGGCACGTTGGTGGCAGTATGGCGGCCGTTTGGTTTTCGGCTTGGCGCTGATGGTGGTGGTTCTCACCCCTTCCCGTCCGCTGTGGCCCGCCCGTCAGGTTTTTGCCCGGGTGGCGGCATGGCACCCCGAAAGCAAGCTGTGGGCACGCGCACAGAGAGTTTATTCAGTTTACGGCCAAAGAGCGGATATCCTGGCCCCGCTGCGAGCTTTAATTCCCCCGGAAGCGACGACGGTCGGTTTTGTGGGAGCATACACGGACTTGGAAACTTCGCTTTGGCGTCCCTATGGTTCACGGCGCCTGGTTTGCATTGATCCCCCCCAATTTTCCAGCGGCCGCCCGCAACCAGCCGTGCATTACGTGGTGGTCAGCTCTTTCGGCCTGGCCCAGCGCGGGAAAACCATGTCCCAGTGGCTGGCAGAACATCATGGCGAATTGTTGCACTCCATTGAACTGGACATCCTCGCCTCCAGTGCCCCGGAAACATGGCACCTGGTTCGCCTGCTGGGAAAGAATTGATGCGAGGTGGCCGCTACACTTCCAAAGCGCGCCAGAACTCAGCCGCCGGGTTTGGGGACCTGGCACCAGGCATGGTTTCGCGGTTGTTTACTTCGACCGGTCCCGCTTTGGCTCGATCATCGAAGGGGAAAAACCGGTAAGCGCCATAATCCTGCCGCCGATCAGCTTTTCAATTTTTTCATGGGCCGGTTTAATTGGCTCTGGACCATCCGGCCCCGGTTACGCACAAAGGTCCTGGTCGATGCGCCTGTGGCGCGACTGTTGGACGGTTTCATCACGCAGAAACCAGCTCACCCAGGGGGACAACTCTTTCCGTTTTCAGGCAGGTCAAACCCACTGTCAACGGCCTGACCCACCCATGGGGCGCCGATGGGAATGTCGCCGATGGGAATTGCATTCCGGTCCTAAAAACGAATAACGTGGACCGCAATGATAGGCGGCTGGATTAGTAACATTCAAAAATATTCGCTACAGGATGGTCCGGGCATCCGGACCACGGTTTTTTTGAAAGGCTGCCCGCTCGCTTGCGCCTGGTGCCACAATCCCGAGACGCGTTCGGCAAAACCGGAGATCATGGTTTTCGACAATCGCTGCATCCATTGTGGGCAGTGTTTTCAGGCCTGCACACAACCCCGGAACCTGCCGCACTTCGAGCCTGGCTGGTTCAATCCCGCTTGCAACCAATGCGGCAGCTGTGTGGCCGTCTGCCCTACCGGAGCCAGGCAACTCAGCGGCAGCCTCATGACGTCCGCCACGGTGATGCGCGAAATCCTGAAGGACAGAACCTTTTATGATGACTCCCAGGGAGGAGCCACTTTTTCCGGTGGCGAGCCGCTGGTCCAACCCGGGTTTTTGCGGTCCTTGTTAACCGCCTGCCGCAGCCATGGAGTGTCCACGGCGGTGGATACCTGCGGATTTGCACCATGGGAAACGCTCCAATCCATCGCGCCGCTGACCGATCTCTTCCTTTTTGACCTGAAATTTTTTTCGGATGCTTTGCATCGCCAATTCACGGGCGTTTCGAATCAACAGATTCTCCACAACCTGCGGCAATTGGGTCAAATCCATACCAATATATGGATGCGAATCCCGGTCATTCCCGGCCTTAATGACACCCCGGAAGAGTTGGAGCAAATGGCACGTTTCACAACTACCGTTGCTTCCCTCCAGCAGGTGAACCTTCTGCCCTACCATCGCTCGGGGGAACCGAAATTTAAACGCGTGCGGCAGCCGTTCGGGCTCAGTCACATATCCCCCCCCAGTATGAGCCACATGGAAGCCGTCGCCGAGCGCTTCCGGGCCTATGGGCTGACCACCAAGATTGGCGGCTAAATACCATGAATAAAAAATATTCCCACTGCCTGTTTTGGCTCCATGGTTTACTAATCAGCTGGTGCGCCGCGGCCGGCCTCCAGTCAGCCCCCCCTGACGCCGTTCAATTGCCCGGACAGCAAGCCGATGGCTCGGTACTCCTGCCCAACCAATGGTCTCTGCGCCCCGCAGGGCGCCAGGTTCTGGTGGGCGATTTCCCCGTCAACATCGCGCTGCATCCGGGCCATCGGTACGCCGCAGTATTGCATGCCGGGTATGGCCGGCATGAGGTGATTATTCTGGATTTACCGGGGGCCAGGATTATTTGCCGGGCAGCGCTGGATGAAACCTTTTACGGCCTCCGCTTCAACCAGGCTGGAACCCAGCTTTTTTGCAGCGGCGCCAGCAATGAAGCCCTATTCCGCTTTGACTTCACCGATGGCTATCTTTCCCATCCAGGGGAAATCCGCCTGCGGCCCGTTGGCGAGCGTGGCATTCCAGCCGGCTTGGCTGTGCATCCCGATGGCAAAACCCTCTTCGCCGCCAATTTGAGGAAACATTCCGTATCCATCGTTCAGACCAGCGAACCGGGAACGGTGCGTGAAATTTCGCTGGCCACGGTTCCCTTTTCTGCGCCTGCCCAGCTGGCCAAGCCATCTGAGAATGAAGATTTGGCGGCGATTGCCAAACGGGATGAGGCGTCACTGGACCGATCCCTGCCAACGGATCCATTCCCCTACGATTGCCAGGTGGACCCGGTGCGCAATCGCCTTTATGTCAGCCAGTGGGGGCAGTCCTCGGTGGCCGTGATTGATCTGGACCGTGGTCAAGTGGCCAGCCAATGGCCCGTGCAAGAGCATCCCAACGAAATGCTGCTGGCTTCCGCCGGCAAACTTCTTTATGTGGCCAACGCCAACCGGAACACGGTGACGGTCCTCGAAACCGCCACCGGCCAGGTCTTGGAAACTATTTCCTCCGCGATGTATCCCGACTCGCCACCCGGTTCCACGCCGAACAGCCTGGCGCTGTCGCCCGATGAGAAACTGCTTTTTATCGCTAATGCGTGCAACAACAACCTGGCGGTTTTCGAGGTCAGCCAGCCGGGCCAATCCCGGTCGCTCGGATTCATTCCTGTGGGCTGGTATCCCACCTCGGTCCGGGTGACTGCCGATGGCAAATACCTGGTGGTGGCCAACGGCAAGGGCCTCATCTCCAAGGCTAATCGCCACGGCCCCCAACCTGGCAAGGAACCCCCGGCCAGCGTCCGGGAATACATCGGCGGCCTGCTGCAGGGCACCGTCAGCGTGATCACCCTGCCCAAGCGGGAGGCCTTTGAAAAGCAGCTTAAAACCTACACTGCCCAGGCTTATGCCTGCTGTCCGCGGACCTCGGACCCCGCGCTGGTGGCGATGCGCGAAAAAGATAATCCCATCCCGCTCAAGGTGGGCGATCCATCCCCCATCAAATATTGCCTTTACATCATCAAGGAAAATCGAACTTACGACCAGGTATTCGGTGATTTGAAGATGGGGAATGGCGATCCCAGTTTGTGCCTGTTCCCGGAACACGTTACCCCCAACCACCACCAATTGGCCCGCCAATTTGTTCTGCTCGATAATTTTTATGTGGAAAGCGAGGTGAGCGCGGACGGCCACGAATGGAGCATGGGGGCCTACGCCACGGATTTTGTCGAAAAAACCTGGCCGTTATCCTACGGCCACAATTCCCGGGGCAAGTATTCCTACCCCAGCGAAGGGAATTACGCGATTGCCACCCCGGCTGGAGGTTATTTGTGGGACCGGGCCAAGGCCGCCGGCATCAGTTACCGAAGTTATGGCGAATTTGTAAGCAATGGCAAAACCCCTTCCGATCCGGGAACCATCAAAGCCCCAGCTCTGAAAGGACATTTCGATCCCTGGTTCAGAAGCTTCGATATGGAATACCCGGATGTAAAAAGAGCCGCTCGTTTTGTGGCGGAACTTAAGCGGTTTGAGCAGGAAGGGGAAATGCCCCGCCTGCAAATCGTCCGCCTGCCGAATGATCATACCTCCGGGACTTCGGCCGGCAAACTGACGCCCACGGCGCAAGTAGCTGACAACGACCAGGCTTTGGGAACGGTCATCGAAGCCATCAGCCATTCCAAGTTTTGGCCGCAAACCGCGGTATTCGTCGTGGAGGATGACGCCCAAAACGGCCCCGACCATGTGGATGCCCACCGCACAGTCGCCTTGGTGATCAGCCCCTATGTCAAACGGGCGGTAGTCGATTCCACGCTCTACTCCACGGCGAGCATGTTGCGCACCATGGAATTGATCCTCGGCCTGAAGCCCATGTCGCAATTCGATGCCGCCGCGCTGCCCATGTTTCATTCGTTTACAGCCACCCGGAACCTGGATCCCTACACCGCTTTGCCGGTTCAGGCGGATCTCAATGAGCGTAATACCAAAACCGCCTGGGGATCCCAATTATCCGAAACCATGAATTTCGCCCAGGAAGACGCGGCTGACGATTTGCTTTTGAACGAAGTTATTTGGCGTTCCGTGAAAGGGATCGAATCCCCAATGCCACCGCCAACACGGGCGGCTTTTGTATTTGCCCGGCCCGAAAAAAAATCCGGAGACAAAGATTAAAGGGGCATCGAGTGCCGGCCGGACCTGTGTTTTAATCTGGCAGCGCCCGTCTGGCGATCTGGTTGCGTGACACCGCTGGCCCTCTCTGGCCATCCGCTTTCCAAATACCTCCGCCAGGGACCTCGCGGCCGATTTTCCAGGCGCCGATTGTCATTGCTGCTTTCACCTCAGGCCTTTATATTGAGGGCGTCTGTTGTAAAGGTTTAGGGTTAATAGCTTTATGTCCGTGCCCTCTTTAGCCACGCTCGCTCCTGAGCTTTTCGAGCGGTTGGAAGCAACCGATGCGGTGGACGGTCCCCGCGTAATCCATGATTTTTTCGTCGAGCGCATCAAAGCGGACGAAATGGCCATGAACAGCGTGAATCCCAGCCATTACTGTCTTTTGGAGGAATTGGTGCAGCGGGATATCCTGCCTTTGTATGAACAGTTCGCCGCCAAGAAAAACACTATCCTGGCCAGACAATCGCAGCGTGCCCTATGGAAATATGTTCTGGGCACGGTGTTTGGCTTGGAAATCCTGGAATCCCTGCTCACCCGGGGCCGCAGCCTGACTCCGCAGTTGATGATTCCCTCCATCTTGATGGAATCTGTCCTGGGTGCTTCCTTGTTTTATTTTGCCAACAAATTGGATGGCTGGAGGATTCGCCTGGCCCGCAGCCAATTTTTTCAAGCCATTGAAGGCCTGGACAAAAAATTGTTGGTGGATCAACAATACGACGCTTTCAAGGAGGCCATGGGAGCCGATGAACTGGTGCGGGCAGAAGCCATGGAAATTCTCTCGCAATACCCAAAAGCCACTGATTTCTGGCAGGATTACCGCCGAGTCTGCCAGGCTGATCCGGTTTACTCCGAAGACCGCAAACGCCTGGGGGTTCCTGCCTTTGATCGGTTCCTGGAACTGCATCTGAAAGGGGTCTATAACGAGGTTGCCAGGCAGCGGCGTTTCCACCAGCTTTTCCTCCTGGCCCACCAGGTTTTTATGGATCGGGACCCTAATTACATCACCGAATGGCTTGCCCATTCCCCGGCTTCGCGGGAGCGAATAAAGAGTGATCGCGGCAAACCCATGGCGGAGGTTGGCCCACCTCCCATCCCAAACTCGATTACTACGCCTGAGACTGCCAAGCAAAACGAACAACCACGTCCTCAAAAGGTAAAACAAAATGGATAAACGAATCTTCAACGGAGGCTCCTATCGGGAAGCGCCTTGGGCGGTTTATTTCAAAGGCACGAGCGCCTTGGTGATCACCGGGGCGGCCCTGCTTTTCCTATGTGTGGTGGTTTTCTACGCCACCTGCACAAAGTATGTCAAACCCAACGAAATGGGGATCAAGCAAGTGGACATCAACCTCGGAGGCTTGCTGGGCAAAATGGGGATTCACGAGGAGATATACCATGCGGGTATCCACCGCCAGTTTTTCGGCTGCGAACGCATCCATACCTTCCCCAAGGATGTCCAGGTTTTAACCCTCAAAGCCGACAGCTCATCCGAAGAAAACACCCCTTACGTGCGCTTTGGGAAAGCCGCCAACATCCAAACCTCGGATGGTTTCCAGATTGGCTTGGATGTATCGATTTTGTATCACATCACAGATCCCTACAAGACCCTCAGCCAATACGGGCTGGGGCGCAACTATCAAGACAATGGCCTCCTCCAGCGGGCCGAACCAACTTTGAAGTCCACTCTGGGAATCATGAATCCAGAGGATTTTTTCAATACCAAATTGCGGGTTCAAAAACAAAATGAGGCCCGGAATGCCTTGGACAAGGAATTTAGCGACAAGGGGATCGCTGTGGATCAAATCCTGATCCGGTTCCCCCATTACAATCCGGTGGTGCAACAAAAAATTGAGGAGCGCAATCTCCAGGAACAAACCCGCTACATGAACATCACCGCCGCCGCCGAGGCGGAAGCGCAAGGACGTTTGACCAAGGTCATCGAGGAGGGGAAGGCCGCCGTGAGCATTGTCCTGACCAATGGCGCCAACTATATCACGCGCAAGACGGCCGAAATGGAAAAATATGACCGGATCAAGCGCTCCGAAGCGGACAAATTGAAGAACCTGGCGGAGGCTGAAAAAAACCGCCTGATCAATGAGGCCTACCAGGGAATCGGATCGGAACGGATTGTGGCCATGGAAATGGCGGAAGTGCTCAAGGGCTTGGATTACATCATGGTGCCCGCGGGAGGGAAAAGTGGGTTCAATCCACTGGACCTGCAGTCGCTATCACAAATGCTTCAACTGAATCAAACCGGAGGGAAAACCAATGAATACCGCCAATAAACTGATCGCCATACTCGCCGGCCTGGGCCTTCTGGTGTTAACCGCCATTTGCTCCTACCATTCCACGGATTCCACCGAAGTCGGCGTCCGGACCCGCAAGTGGGTTTTCTTCGGCAAACCAGGTGTCGAGGAGAAAGTCTATCTTCCCGGATCCACTTACTTCTTCCTGCCCATCATCAACGAGTGGACCGTTTACGACACGAAACTCGAGGTGATTGAAATGAAAAAGGAACTGGCGGGTGGCAAAAACGATGAACTGGCCTTTAAGACCATTGAAGGCAATGACCTCCACCTGGACATCCGATATGCCTTCCGGATCGACGTCACCCGCGCTCCCTACATCCGCCAATACGTGGGCAGCAGCTTTGAGGAGATACGGGACAAGGTATTCAAAACGGTGGTGCGCAGCCGCACCCGGGATTTTTTCGGCGAGCTCACCACCCAGCAGTTTTATAACGCGGAGGAGCGGAATGTAGCCACTGAGAAAGCCAAACAAGGGCTGCAGGATATTTTGAAGGATTACGGAATCATACTGGAGAGCGTCTCCCTCATGGACTACCGCTTCAATGAAGCCTACTCAAAAATCATCGAGCAAAAAAAGGTGTCGGAACAGAACCGCTCCCAAATTGAGGCGCGAATGATCGCCCAAAAAGAGGCCAACACGAAATTGCTCAATGAAGCCCACGGCACCGTCAACGGCATGATCGCCCAAGTGAATGGTTTTTACACCAACACGGTGGCCGCCGCCGACACTTACTTCGACCAACAGAAGACGATCGCCGATGCCACACTGGTGGAAGGCAAAAACAAGGCGGAAACCATCAAAAAACAGAGGGAAGCCATGGCCAGCGCCGGCGGCGAAACCCAGGTCCGCATGAAAATCGCCGAAAACCTCAAAGGCAAACGCATCATCATGATGCCGGTTAACGAAGGATCGATGAATATAAACACCATGGATGTCAATAAGTTCCTGGAAATGACCGGAATCCGGACACTGGGCGATCGCAAGTGAGTCTCACCGGCAAGCCAACTTGCCATACACCCCGCGACCAGGAATCACCTGCCAATACTGGATCCCGGAAACGCTCCGGCGCTTAAGCCGATAGCACACGGCTCGGGCAAGATGTAGTTTCACACCACTACTGGCTGATCTCCGGTTGACACGAGGCATTTTTGTGCAACTGTTGATAAGTTGCAACTAAGACCAGCATAAGAATTAAAACTGAAATGCCAGCCATGGAAGTCATGGGGCACTTCAGTGAGCAAAGGCTGGTCCTTGTTCAAGACAGGATCGGTGTGGATCCTTTTTCATCAAAACCAATACCCAGTGAATAATATGAAGATAACATGGACAATGAACCCATCGTTTTCGGCCCTGGCGCGGGCGATTGCGGTGGCCGGATGCGTCGTGTTCGGGACATCTGTCACCCAGGCTGGCAACCTGCTCGCGTGCACCTCGAACCAAACCGGGGATTTGATTACGCGCGGCTTTTACATTCCAAGCTATCCCGGCATTACGCTGGATTCCGCCACACTGGCATTTTCGGCTACCGGTGCAGGCACCTACCATTTTGGTTTGACCGTCCGGGCCGGCACCTACGACGGGGCCGTACTGGGCACGTCGGAAGCGGCGGTTGATTTGACCGGCGATGCCACCCAAAGCAAGCCGGTGCCCTTCTATTTTCCCTCGCTCAAAATCACCAAAGGCAGCCGGGTCTGCTTCGTGATGAAACTGGTTTCGGGTCCCGCAGGTCAAACGCCTTACTTTTCCGTAAACACCAGCTGGACTGATGGATGCAAGGAAGTCGTTGAAACCGAGGGAACCAATCCTCCGCTGAGCGTTTTCCGGAGGAATGGTGTGGAGTTGAGCATTACGGGCAAGGACAACCTGGCGGTCACCACCGGCGGGGTGATCCAGCCCGCCATCGACCACGCGGACCCAGGGGACACCGTATCGGTGGGGCCCGGCACCTATAACGAAAACATCGTTCTGCGCAGCGATGTCAACGTCATCGGCGCCGGTTTTGCGTCCACCATCCTGCGTGGTCTGGGCAGTGGCCGGGTGGTGCAAGCGCTCTCGGTTACCAACAGCCGGATGGAGGGATTCAAAATCACGAACAGCGGCAATGGCAGCGGGGACGCTGGAGTTTACATCCAAGGTGGCAGTCCAGCCTTCAACAACAATTGGATCATCGGCAACATCAATGGAATTCGCATTGAAAGTGATAGCAGCGCCTTGATCCGCAACAATGTGGTGGAAGGCAACGGCAATTCGGCGAGTTCCAGCCTCGACTATGGCATCCTCTGCCTTTCATCCAAGCCCTTGATCGCCAACAATTTGATTATCAACAACACCGGGGTGGGGATTTATTTTGCCTGGGCAGCCTCAACGGGCGCACAAGTGATCAACAACACCATCGCCGGCAATAAAAACAGCGGCATTTGGTGTTATCAAGACGCCAACGTCATCATTAAAAACAACATCCTCACAGCTAACAGCACGGGTATTTCGGCGTCCCACGGGTCAACCACTCCCTTGATTTCATTCAACGACGTCTGGGCCAATAATTGGAAAAATTACGATGCTCAATCCGGTGGGGTGGCGGCTGCGGGGCCGGGAGATATTTCGGTGGACCCCAAGTTCGATCCGGCCGGTATTTCGCGCTATGCCTTGTTGCGGGGATCCCCGTGCATTGACGCTGGCGATCCGACGCTGGTGTACAATGACCGGGATGGAAGCCGCAACGATATGGGGGCCTACGGAGGACCCAGTGGCTTGCTTCCGGGCCTGGTTAGCCCGCTCACCACCGGTTTTTTGTTCAACAACATCGGCAAAATACCGACTTCTGAAATCACCCGCAGTGGCAGCCTCGCAGGCCTGGCTAACGTGACCCCGGCCGTGGCCAGCGCCCTGAGCATTTATCCTTACAAGGACGCCCCCTTTGGCGGCATGCTGTGGATTCATGGATTGTTCGGCATGAGTGACTCCACGGTGCAATATTATAAAATATTTGCCGCCAAGTGGAATGGCAACACCCCTCCCGCCGCCGGCGACTTTCAGCCCATCACCGATCCACTGACCAAAATAAAGTATACCATCACCTCCGATGGCCATGTGGTTTCAACCCCCGTGCAGGTAGGTCCAAATGCCGACGGGTATTATCAGCGAACCGACTCGGGTTATTGGTCCTTTCCTGATTTGAAGATGATCTGGAATACCCTGCGCCTGGAAAATGGCCGCTATGACCTGATCTGCAAAGGTTACCAATACCGCTCGCTCCTGGGCGGCCGGGCCTCCGTGGCTCCAGGAATCATTTTGCCGCTCTTTGGTTATTATGAAGTTGCCCTTCCCACCAATGATTTGAGCCGCATCACGCTGCTGGTGGACAACTCACCCGTGGTCGCCGAATTGGTTTCCGTGCGGGATCGCAATGGAAATGTCATCCCTGAATGTGGTTTTATCAATGCGGCCACGGACCGCGACCCACTGCAATTTGAAATCAAGGCCTACCATACCAACGGTTTTTTGCAGTATTATGGCCTGTCTGCGCTCTATGGCCGGAACCGCAGCGGCGGCGTGATCGCCTCCGACCAGTATGTTGGAGCGCATGATTCCTCCCGGCCATTTTGGAACGGCCCCAATCCGATTCTCGTCAATGCCGGGACCGCCTTTACCGCTGGCACTTTAGCGCCTTGGACAACTTGTTCCTACCAGTTCTACCTTGAGGCTTATGCCCGTACCACCGATGGTTTCAACCTGATTTACGGCGCCTCATTCAATGACCATTACTTCATCAATGTGGGGCCGGGAACCCAGGTAACCTGCACCGCCGATTTGAATGGCGACGGGGTGGTGGACGGAGCGGATCTGGCTATCTTCGCCTCCCAATACGGGCATACCAACGGCGTAAAAAAAGCCAGCCTGGCACGCTAACCTTCACTTTTGAAGCACCCCTATGAGAAAGGTGAAGCAATGAAACTGAAGTGTTTATCAGGGATTTGGCCCCTCCTGGCCACCCTCATCGCGGGCTCTCCACAGCGGCTCTCCGCCGGAGCGGTGGACATCTACGGCGAAGCCGCAACCGCAGGCAACCTGGTGACCGTAAATCTCTACGCTGATATCATCAAGGGACCATTGGTGAGCTTCGGGGTCCGTCTCCTTTACGATTCGCGCCAGGTGGTGGCTGGGGAGGCCACCAAAAACTCCTCGGTGTGGTTTTTTTCCGACGGGAAAAACCGATACCCGTATCGCGATCCTGACCTGACAACTCCCGGGGAAATTCTGATTGTGGGCGGGAAACTGGACGGCACCAATCCATTGGAAGGCGTGACTGGCAACCGTGTTTTGCTCGGCACGGCCGTTTTCAAAAGCCTGACTGGGGTGGAACCGAAATTCGACCTGGTCATGGGCTATCCCCTGCCCTACCAGAATTTCGTCACCGCGGGAGGAATCGTGCTGGATAATATCACCGGGCTCGTTGAGTTCAAAGGGATTTCTCCAGCGCCTGTGGAATCCAAGGTGCGGCTCAGCCTGAACCGGAACACTGATGGCATCCTCACGCTCAGGGTTATAGCCACCGCCCGCAAACAATATACCATTGAAACCTCCCCCGATATGCAAAATTGGTCGGTGGTGGAAACCGGCATTGCCAACGCGGATGGCATTTTAGAATGGGTCGAAAAGAACCA
Organism: uncultured Verrucomicrobiota bacterium; assembly: GCA_903845125.1. GTDB lineage: Bacteria > Verrucomicrobiota > Verrucomicrobiia > Limisphaerales > UBA1319 > CAIMWS01. The sequence goes on along the minus strand of CAIMWS010000182.1, from coordinate 7,313 downwards.
GGGTATGCAGGCCCGGTTTTTCCGGGCCCGGGAATAGGGCAGGATCGGATTCACACGCATAGTGACTCTTCTCTACGCCGCGCTGGGAAATCCCTCCTGGCGCGGCGTTGGTTTTGGGACCTGCGTTTCAGTGGATCCCGGGTTAGCCTTTGGCTCCCCGGCTCAGGGCAATCCCAGCCGGAAAAACCGCGGTGATTGAATAAGGTTCGTGACGGGGATCAACACCGGCGCGTTGGTGAGGATCAACCGCTGACCGGCCACCCACGGGCCGGTGACCTGGGAGGCTGTCTGAAGCGTCCATTGGGAGCCTGGCGCCCCCTGTGCACGCAAGACCAAAGCGGGGGCAGCCTGGGCAATTTCCAGCCAGGGCAGGCCGCCGGCGGCAAACTGCACCCGATCCACCCAACCGGCATCAAGCCCCGCTTGGCTATCCACATCCTTGCTATACTCCCAGTGCAACACATGCATTCCGGCCGGCACTGCGGTTTCCTGTAGACTCCAATTCACCTCTCCGGAAATCCGAGCCAGGCGTTTCTCATCCAGCCAGAAACTCAGGATGTCATAATCCTGTTCCGAGGAGACGCGCCACCAAAAGGAGACCGTTCCCGGGCCAGCCACAAAAGTTTCCAGGATGGAAACCTGCTTGTCCCCGATGAATCCGCTTTGGGCCGCCAAACCATCGCGGGTCACGCCAGCCTGGGCAAACCATGGCCTATCGCCGCGCGTGCTCCAAGCCAGGGTTGCATTGTCCAAGGCCTGCGCCAGCGTGGGCGGAGCGGGATTCACCGTCAATACGGCGGCCAGGCTGGTGGCACTGCCTGCGGGGTTCCTGGCCACGCAACTGAAACGGGCTCCCGAATCCGCCAGCAGCACCCGGGCTAGTCGATACTCCTGCTGGCTGGCCCCGGGAATGGCCACCCCATTGCGCAGCCAGCCAAAGGTCAGCGGGGCACTGCCCATGGCCCCCACGGAGAAACTCACTGCCGCCCCCTCGGTCACCATCTGGTCAAGGGGCTGGATGGTGATGGCTGGTGACCGCAGGGCTGGATCAGCCATCACATTAAAGAACTGGCTATAGCCCGCATGCCCCGACCCGTCGTCGGCCCACAGGCGCAACTGGCTGGCCGCCTGGCTCACGGTCACCATCCCCTCCCAGATGCCGCCCGCCAGGACCGCACTGCCTGGAGTGACCTTTACTCCGGCCGGCACTACGGGCAGGTAAAGCAAATCGACCAACGGCCGGGCGCCGCGGAGTTCTTTCTCCGGGTAGTTATCATCGGGGCTGAACCAGGATTGGCCCAGGCTGCCATCAGCAAATACAGCCGGGAGGTTCGTCAGGTAGTAGGCGGTCAAGCTCGCTGGATTGAAAACACCCAAACGGTAATGCCGGCCGGCCAGCAAGGAAACCGGGACCGACAGCGGGCTTTCCGCCCAGGCCGATCCGTTGCCAGCCAACGCCTGGCTCGCCAGCAAACCGCCATCCTCCTGCCAGAGGCTGACTTTGGCGCCGTAATAGGTGCGGAAATGGGTCACGAGCAAGTCCCGCCCCGGAGTGAACGAGAAGCCGTCGGTGTATCCCATCTCCCCGCTGGTTCCAGTTTGCTGCGGAGAAACCTCCCCCAGGAGGTTGGCTGCGGTCCCGTAGGCCGCCCCTCGGATCGCCGGGGTGGATCCGGGAATGGCAACCAGGTTTTCCGACTCGTCCCGCGCCTCCAGCCGGGCTGCAAATGGAATACCCGCTTGGGGATCCCCCCCCGCCAGATCCCAGGTGAAATGATCCAGCAAGCCGAGCGTAGGAGTGAATGCCACTTGGTCCACCCAGCCGGCGTCCTGCCCGCCGCTGAAGGAATAGTCCTTGAGGTAGGACCATTGCAGGGTTTGCTGGCCGGGCGGAATATGCAGCGTTTTAACCGCCCAGGCGGTTTCCCCCGAAATGGCGGCGTAGGCCTGGCCGCCCACAGTAAAGCGGAGGAAATCGTATCCCTCCTCGGAAGAGACCCGCCACCAAAACGTCACCCAGCCCGGACCGGCAACCGTGGTTTTCAGGTGCGATTCGCCCCCGTTGCCCACGCGGCCGCTGCGGGCCGCCCCCACGCCATCCCGGCTCACCTCCGTCTGCCCCGCCCAAGCCGCGCTGCCATAGGTGGACCAATCCAGTGCCGGGTTGTCCAGCGCCGTGGCCAAAGGCCCAGGCGGCAACACCTGCACCACCGCCTGGAGGCTGGTGGCCACCCCATATCGGTTGCTCGCCACCAGGGTATAAACTCCCGCTTGGGCGAGGGTCACCGGATCCCAGGCCAATTGGCAGCCTCCGCCCACCGACCGGCCTTCCTTGAGCCAGGAATAAGCGATCGGCGCCGCACCCTTAACCGCGGCGGACAGTTCCGCCCGGGCGCCGGCAAAAACGGTCACCGGCTCCGGCTCGCGAATCACCACCGGCGCCAGCATCCCCAAGGGATCCGTATCCAAATCCAGGCTCCAGCCATTCTGGATGATACCCGAATCCCCCCGCTCCGCATCCCACACATACAGGGACCACTCGCCGTTGGGATCGTGCCCGGCCAGGTCCAGCAGGTTCGTGCTGGAGATCCCATCGGGCGCGGGCGCGGGGAATCCGCCATTTTCAGCATAATTCGCCCAATCTGAGGGCCGGAATCCGCCCGCGACCAAGGGCGCATTTTGTCCGGTCAGGTTGCCCATCCGCTGGTCGAACACGAGCGTTGCATTCGTAGCCCCGAAGCTGCCGCCAGACTTGGAGAGCAGCACGACCCGCTGCCCCGCGGGACTTACCAGCAGCACCGCCACATCACCCGAATAGGCGTGGGAAAGATTGGATAAAGTCACCGACACATTGGTCACCACACCCGCCACGCCCGCAACCAGCAACCGCGCGGGGTATGGGTCGGCCGCCGCGTCGTCCACGATGTTGATGGCCTCCGGCCGGGCGAAGTGGAAGCGGCTGGCGCCATCCACCACCACGGTCAGCACCGCCACCGCGCTGGTGATGGCCCCGAAGGGATTACTCACCACCACGCTGTAGTTTCCCGCCTGGTCCGCCCGCACCCCGGGGAGGCTCAACCGGGCCGCCGTGGCCCCGGCCACATTCGTGCCATCCTGCCGCCATTGCCAATTCAAAGGCGCCGGTCCTTCGGCGGCCACCTCCAACCGCGCCTCCCCACCGGCCAGCACCGCCTGGCTCGCGGGCTGGGCGGCGATGACCGGCGGCTGGCCCGCCGCCGGTTTCACCATTAAAGCCCCCTCAAAGGGCCGGCAGCCATAGGCTGTCACCGTCACCTGGATGATCCCGGGACCCGTGGGTGCCACCCCCAGGGCGGCTTGCCCATCAGCACCGGCGATGGCCACCTGGTGCACCCCCACATCCGGGCCATAGAGACAGACCTGGCTGCCCGGCTCGCCGGTGGCCACCTGAACCCGTTGCGACCCCGGCGAAAGGGCCGGCGGCAAGGTGGCGGCCAGCGGACGCGGACGCGGCAGCAGCACGTGTGTTTCCGGATCGCCAAACACCTGAAAAATGCGTAAGGTATCGAGGTTGGCGCCCAGCGACGGCACATACCGGTTTTGCTCGAGCATATACATCTTGGCGAAGTTCAGCAGCGGTCCCAGCCGCGACCGGCTCCCCACCTGGCCGTAAGCTCCGCCCGGGGCAGGCAGGTCTTTGGGCCAATCCGGCTGGGCGGATTGGTTGTGCCAGGCCAGATAATCGGGCAGCAGGCCGGCCAAAAAACCATGGGTCACCCAATCGTTGCACCAACTGGTGCTCGCATCCACTGAGGCCACCACCGCGTAGGCGCCCCCACCCTCGTGCAGCAACCAGGCGGCGGCAAAATTGTTGTCGTACATATAGCTGCCGGTCAGGCAGTTCATGGAAAGCACCAGCGGCCGCCGCTCACCGTTGGCCAAGCGGCGGATGTCCGCCGAGGTGAAGGGCGGGTCGATCCAGCCATCAGGGTTGCCGTGGTCCCGATGCAGCACCAGGCTCACTCCTGCATTGATGGCGCCGGCCAGCCGTTCCCGGGCCGCTTCCTCCGGCAGGAAGTGGTCCCACACCCGCGATCCGATCTGATCCGTGGCCCGCCACAGCAGCGAATTCTGGTTCCAGTAACACTGGGATGTTACTGCATAAGGGTTGACAAAGGCGCGCGTGCAGCCGTAAGCCACCCCGTGGGGAGCCTGCTCGAAATAGGCCGCCACCGCGTCCGCCGTCTCGCAAAAGAGCTTGTCCGCCCGGTTATCCCGGGGAGTTTTATCCTCCAGGATGGCCGCCACCACCACCTTCTGGTACATATCCCCCTCCGGCGGGGTCCGGTCCGCCGCGAGGCATTTGGCCAGCATCGCCGTCAGTTGCCGGTCATCTGCCGCCGGCAGCCGCCCATAAGCCAGGTCCGGGTAAATATCCGCCGCGTCGCGGCAGGCGTAATCCAAGTCGTAGCGCCCTTCATAGCGCAGGGTGCGGCTGATCGGACGGCCATCAACACCGCGGGCGGGATTGGCGTCCCCCAGGATCAGAAGATATTCCGGGTATTCCGCTGCGGGCAAGCCCCGCAGATACTTGGTGATCGCCTCGGGGCTGGGCGCCCCATCCGGACTGATCTGGGAAGTCCGCACCAACCGCATGGCACAACCTTTGCGCCGCTTCCAATCCACCCACTCCGCCAGCCTGGCATTACCGGCAAACTGATCCGGTAACACCACCAGGTATGGGATTGGCGCCCCCCCCGAAGTCCCCTCCGGCATGGTTTCCACCGGCTCTGGCGGGGGCGGGGTGCTGGCGGCAGTTACTCCCGCCGGTCCCCAGGCCACCTCCACCTCCAATTCCACTGCCGCCAGTGCCGCCCGCCGCCCCGGCAGCGCCCGCACTGGCGCCACCGCCAGCGACAGCACTCCCTGGTTGCGGATCCTCCCAACCGACCAGGCCACCACCTGGCTGGCGGGATAGGGATTCCCGTTCGCGTAGGTGGCCGCATCCCAGGCAAAAGGCTCGGGCGGCCCGTTCTCCAAGGGGAGCGCCTGGGCCGGCTCCACCTCCAGGCCCTCGATGCCCACCTCCACCACTCTCCGCACCGATACCCGGGGCGTGCTCCCCGCTGGGATGGCCAGCAGGAAATGCTTCACCAGCACTGCGGGCTTGCCCGGCTCGTTCAGCCAGGTCCATCCGGGCGCCTCCAACCGCGTGAAGAGCCGGCCCGAGTGCACTACGGGCTGCGCCACCAGGCCGGGCAATCCGGCGGTGATCCGGATGCGGCCGGCCCCCGGCTCGGCCTGCGGACCGGCCACCAGGGCGGCTTCGGCCTCGGTGAGGCCCCGCAGGGATATCCACTCACGCACGGATGGATCGTGGAGACGGATCCCGCCGCCATCCGGCACCGTGCCACCCATCGCCAGCCCGCCTGGGAAGGTGCAGCAGAGCCCGCACAAGATGGGCAACCTGGCCACCCAGGAACACAGCGCAGAATACAAGTTGACAAACACGCGGCCGCCGGGACATTGTTCAAATCGCCCCGCCAAACCCACCATTGATTGGACAATACTTTTCATCGTGAATCGAGGTGCGGCGAGACCACGTTTCCACCATTGCTCCCAGCCCTCTGGCACCGGATTATCCGCAACCTCCCGTGGGATTCAAGCGCGGCGTACAAGCCAACCGCCAGCCGCGCCCTTGGCAACCGCAGCCCGGGCCAGGCCCAGGTTTTCCTCCAGGAACGTCCTGCCCGGGTCTTTCAAGAAAAGGCGTTCGTCATCCGCCCATAGCCGATCCATTCGGAAGGGCTTCCGGTGGCATGACTGATCCTGGCGGATCGAAGCTTGGCATTGCGTGCTCAAAAGCGACGGTCAGATCCTGGACTATTTAAATCGTGTTCCGGTCATTGCCGGAACGCGAATTGCCGGAAGTACGCGGTTCCGGCAAATGCAACCAAATCTCACCCTCGGCAAGGCCTTGATGCTGATCCCAAGCCTGGGCTGCTGCCTGGAGTGCAAGTAGGATGGGCCACCGGGATTTGATTGTTTATGGAAAGGGTATGCACGCTTTACAGGACACGTCGTGCTCCTGGCGGGAAGGATGCTAAAGCACCGTCAGTTTTGGCGCAAAACGTAATTGGCCCGGGGCAATATTTGCCTGGTTGGCAATATTTTTTATTGCACCCATCCCCCTTTCCTCATGCCCAGCCATTTATATGGCTTGTTGAATGCGTTTGCCCTGCACAGCCGGGCCATGTCTTGGACATGGCCAAGCCATTCCAGGTTTACTGAGCCGGTTTTTTGAATTTGGCATCTTCCACTGCCACATTGTGGCGCACTTCACTGTATTTAACCGAGATTTTAAACTCACCGGTGGGAGCGGTGATTTCCATGCCCAAAGCGTGGGGTATTTTAATGCCATCCACCTCCTTATAATTGTCGTAACTGACTTTGATGTCATTTTTGCCGGATTCGTTTTCAAAAACCGAATCCCAGCGGACCAGCAACCCGCTTTGCGTGTTGAAATAGAAAAAGTCCGAACCACCTTTGAACGGTTTCGCCTCAACCGCATAGGCTTCCTGGCTCCCGAGCTTTTGTTTGCCCGTGACGGTTAATTGGTCATAAACCTCCTTGAATTTCAGATCACGGTAAAATTCGCATTCGCGCTTTTGGCGGGCCAGTTCCTCATCCTTTTTCACGCGCACCAATCCCTGGCTTTTGGTCCACGCCACCACGCCGTCGAAGCCATCCAGCATTGGCTCCATACCCGGTATTTCCATGATGGATAAACGCTTGTTGGGGGCTTTGCTGTTCTGTTCCCAAGGCATGGTGAGGCCCATGGCCGGTATGTCGATGGTTCCTTTAATCACCCGGGAATTCACCTTAAGGATGGCGTCTTTGCCACCGCTGGCCTGAATGTATTTAGCCAGGATTTGATCCACCGAAGGAAGTGGTTCGGCAGCCGTGGCGCGTTCTGGAGCAATACCAGCCGAGGCTAATAGGCCGGAAAGCAGGCAAGTGGTAATGAGGTGTCTGTGAATAGTGGTATATTGCATGGGGCGCAAAATACCTTTCCCGCCGCAACCTGTCAACGCCCCCCCAAATCCACCGGCAATTCCGAATTACCCCCCCGTCAACCGCCACGGGGCACTCCAGGATCAATTTTCAATTGGGTCGTGTGAAAGAGGACAAAGCGGTGAGGCCAGACCCGATGGGTCTGGTGGCGAAAATTAAGATGGGCACGGGATCGGGTTGGACTGCTGGCTGCGCCCGCCGACTAGGTGAAGCCAAAACGGATTTGACCCATCGGTTTCACGTCGGGCGGCAAACGATGC
>CAIMWS010000181.1 GCA_903845125.1 uncultured Verrucomicrobiota bacterium | reverse complement strand
TCCAAGGCTTTTTGTATCAATGGCTGGTGTTTAGCCAGGCCACCCCAAGCAGCCGAGAGTCGCACCACCCCATCGCGACCCATGGGGCCCAGGACGGCTCCCGCCAGAAAAACTGCCTTGCGCAATGTTCCTGGCTGGCGGTAAGGCTGGGTCGGGGTTGTCTGATGCTGGTAAAGACTCAGCAGGTTGAACGCGAAGAGCACTGCCAGAAACGCCGACTCCGTCGCGAAAAAGGATTTCAGGGGCAGGCCAGCAGATTGAGCAGCCAGCCAGGCGGCGTTGGCGCGGCAAACGGCAAGTACCGCTGCACCACCTGCGCATAGTCGATCTGGTCTAAAAACGTGATGAAGGAGGCCAGTCCGCTGAAGGGCGTTATGACCTTGGGCGTTTCGTCCACTTTGAGCTTTGCTCAGCCGAACCGGGCGCTAATTTCGATGGGGGTCGTTTGGTGCGAGTCTGAGGCGGGCTTGTATAGCATCAAACCTTATAGCCTCAGAAGGTTGCACATTACGACCTCTTTTTCCATCTCGGAGTTCGGGCTTAATAACCCTACCGAGGTGGCTGTGGACAGCGCGGGTTGCCTCTATGTGTCGGAATATAGCAATAACACCATCCGCGAATTGACACCGGTGGGTACCAACTGGGTGACCACCACCCTGGCGGGCAAGGGTATTCAGGCACAGCCAACGGGACGGGCAGTGCCGCGCGGTTTCAGGGCGCTGTGTGCCTCGTGGTGGGCAGCGCCGGCAATATCTTTTTGGCGGATAGTGATAACTTTATGGTCCGCATGGGATTCCCAGCCCTCACTTTTGCCAATCTCGGAGCCGGTTCCGGCACCAAAAGCGGGCAGTTCGGCTTCAGCCTCAAAGGAGGATTTTCAGGACAGACGGCCGTAGTTGAAACCTCGGCCGATATGGTTAGCTGCCTGCCCATCTGGACCAACACCCTAGGCGGAATCCTGAATTTCAGCGACCCGCAGAACAGCGGCCAAGCCCGGCGTTTTTACCGGGCGCAAACGAAATAGTGGAATTGTCCCATACTTTTTGAACGCATTTGGCGCATGTATCGATGAAGGGCGTTAATGAAGGCCCTCAACAAACTAAAACTATGAAGAAAAATTCGCTATGCGCTGCCGTGCCATTGGCAGACCGCGCGTGCCTTGAAAACCAACCCCCATGCCCTTCTGGTGCCGGTCACCCGCCGGTCCGTTCCAGCCATTTGCCAGAATGCTCATGGCCACGACCGGCGTTGGCCCGGTTCCTGCTGGCCGCAGCCCTGCTTTGCTCCTGGTCCCCGGGGCTGGCGCAAACCATCACCAATAGCGTGATCAATTTCCCAATAACCGCCTGCACCATGACCAAGGGAAGCGGGCGGATGGCCGTTCCAGTCCAGCGCCAGACCAATGTCAACAGCGTGGTTTCGGTGAGCCTGGCCACCACGGCGGGGACGGCCATCGACGGAATCGACTATATTGGGACCAATGCATTGCTCACGTTCCAAGCTGGTGAAACCCAGTGTGTGGTACATATCCCCATCCTCAACGATGGCACGGTGGCCGACAAAAAAGCTTTTAATCTTCTCCTGAGCAACCCAACGGAAGGGGCCGTCTTTGGAGCTCGCACCAATATAAAAGTAACGATCGCAAATAATAATAGCGGTTTACATTTCTACTTACCAGCCGTCTCGATCAACGAAGACGACGGCCAGGTGGTGATCAAGGTGGCCCGCGGCGATTATGGGGATAAACGGGTTAGTGTCGATTATGCCACGACTAACGGCACGGCGAAAGCCGGCCAGGATTACACCGCCACTGCCGGGACACTTTCTTTCGCTCCTGGTGAAGTCGTGAAGTCGTTCACGGTTCCGATCCTCAACGACTATCTCCCGGAGCCGGGTAAAACTTTCAAGGTGGTTCTAAGCAACCCCACGGGCGGCGCGGTTCTGGCCCCGCCCAACACGATGCCTACGGTAATGACGGTGACCATCAATGATACAGACCAAATTGTGTGGTTTGAATTCCCCCAATACTCCGTGCGGGAAGAGTCCCCATTCGTCGAAGTCGGTATATTACGGGGCGAGAACAACTCAGATGCCACTGTGGATTTGGCCACCAACGATAGCACAGCGAAGGCTGGACGTGATTACACCGGGGTAACCAATACCGTTCGGTTTGGCGCGGGCGAGCGCCGGAAAATTATCCGGGTTCCCATCCTCGATAACAATATCAAGAATTCCACCAAGTCCTTCGCCATAAGGTTAATCAATCCAACTGGCGGGGCCATCCTGCCAAGTGTCAAGTCAGTGATCGTCAATATCATCGACAATGATCCGGGCCTTCGGTTTGCCACCAACCGCTATTCGTTTTGGCATGGCGCGGGATTTGCAAACATACCCGTCCTGCGGAGCGGTGGGGACCAACAGAGTTCATCTACGGTCGATTTCCAAACCGCCGATTCCACAGCCAAGGTGGGATTAGATTACCAAGCGGTTGCTGGCACACTGAAATTTGAGGCCAACGAGGCGATAAAGAATATTACCATTCCCATCCTGCTTAATCCGGCGGCCACTAACACCACGTCCTTCAGGTTGAAGTTGAGCAATCCCTCGAACGGGACCGTTTTGGACAGCTCGACGGCATCGACGATGGTGGATGTCATTCATCAGCAAAATGGGTTTTGGCCCGTAATTCCGCCAATGGATGCGAAGCTCAAATCGAAGCTTGAGGAGGGGGTGTACGCCATGAGTTGGGATGATGCCGGGTTATTGCAGCACGCTGGCCAAGTGTATGGACCCTGGGAAGACGTTTCCGAAGCCAGTTCTCCTTACGCCACCCGGCCTGCTTCAGCCGCTGGCTTCTACCGAATACAAACCGCCCGGCCCACCAGCGTCTATGTGCCTGCGCGCTATGATGGCCACACGCCGCTGCCCTTGATCCTGGCGCTGCATAGTGCACTTTCTGAAGACCTTAGTTATTTATTCCCGCTTGATTCTCTGGCTGAATCGAAAGGCTTCTTGCTCTCTTACCCACAGGGTATTACACCGACCGGCAGTGGGGGATGCTGGTGGAATAGCGCCGACTTCATGCAAGGCTCTGGCGCCAATGCCGATGATTCAGGATATCTCCGGAGTGTGATCGAGCAAATCTGCCGTCAATTCGTCGTGGATCCCAAACGGATTTACGTGTTTGGCCTTTGGACTGGCGGCCAAATGGCCCATCGCGTGGCGTATGACCATGCCGATCTAGTTGCTGGCATTGCCTCTGTACTTGGGGCTACTGCTTATAATCCAAAAGACTGTCACCCTGCCCAACCCGTAAACGTATTGGAAGTAAATAGCAGTGATACCTTCGGTGGGTATTCAATAGATTTTAAAATAACAGGAGAAGTCCCCGGTGCCGTTAGAACCGCCCAAATATGGGCCGAACTAAATGGCAGCCGGGATCCCGTGGTGGACGCAGTGCCCTCATTTATTTATAAGTCCGGAACAATCGGTGCAGATACAACCGTGCTGCGCTATACCCAATGTCCGCCGGGCGGGGCCGTTGAATTCTGGTCGGTCAAAAGCGCCGATTTCGATACACTTGTTTATTACAGCACCAGCAACTTGCGCGCCCGTTTGATAGATTGGCTCCTGGCTCACCCGAAGCCTTGAAAGCATACGCCCAGCCACTGGCGCAAAAGGAAAGCGAAGCATGGCTAAGAAACCCGGGAACACTCGCCGGAATCTCACCGGCTGGACTGGCAGCCTTAAAGATGGCAAACGGATGGCACAGGTGACGCGGATAAAAAAACCCGTGGAATCCGTGCCATCCGTGGTCCCTGTTCCACTGGGAGCCAGGCACGTATTTTTCATTCATTTTGTCCCCTGCTTTTCGCGCTGAAATGGCGCATATATAAATAGACGAGTCGAATGCCCTATTTATGAAATCCGACGATAAACGCGAAGAAGCAATCTTTTGTGAAGCGCTGCGCCAGCCGGCGGGACCGGAGCGTAAAGCCTTCCTGGACCAGGCCTGCGCCGGGGATCCGGCGCTGCGGCAGCTCCTGGAGGATCTGCTCCAGGCCAGCGAGAATCCGCATTCGGCCCTGGTATGCCTCACCGATGTGGCCGACAGCATCACCCTGGGCTTGGAGTTCCCCATGGAAGAGGGGCCGGGGACCAGGATCGGGCGCTATAAGCTCCTGGAGAAGATCGGCGAAGGCGGCATGGGCGTGGTCTATATGGCTGAGCAAGAGGAGCCAGTCCGCCGGCGGGTAGCCCTTAAAATAATCAAG
>CAIMWS010000180.1 GCA_903845125.1 uncultured Verrucomicrobiota bacterium | reverse complement strand
TGGTCGTCGGTGAACACCATCACCACGTTGGGCGGGCGGAATTGGGCGGCCAGCAGCGGCAGGGCAGCCGCCAGCAGAGCGGCGGCCAGGCCGGGGCGACCCCAGCCGGGCGGATGAAGAAAAAGTTTCATGGCGCCGCTATTCAGGCCCCAAAAGGAGGCGCTTGACGAGCAAAAAACCAGGCAAAAAAACAAAGTGATTGTTCGGATCTCGACCGTGGGTTATTAGTTGCACATGTCGGCATTGGAAAAACTAGCGACCGCCGGTTCCGGCCCGCCCGATCCGCCCGTAAATTCGGCCGGTCTGACCAATTTCACGCGGGTCGTCATCCTGACCGCCATTTACTTTGTGGGGGGGCTCCTCGGCCAGGCCTCGGCCTTCGGCCGCGGCCCCGGGATCATGGATCCGCAGGATGCCATTTCCCTGGTCTGGCCCCCGGCGGGCATCGCGCTGGCGGCGATCCTGCTTTTCGGGTATGAATTCTGGCCCGGGGTGGCACTGGGGGCCATCCTGTTCTCCACCATGAACGGGGTGCCGCTCGGTTTTTTCACGATGGCGACGGCGTTCGGCAACACGATCGGCGCGGTGGTGTGCGTTTACCTGCTGGAGCGGTTCATCAGCCCGCGGCTGTCGCTCGACCGGGTCCGGGATGCCATCGGGTTCATTGTGCTGGCGTGCGTGTTCGGGACGACGGTGAACGCCGGCTTCAACGTGACGGGGCTGATGTACAGCGGCAAGCTCACGGAATGGGACAACCTGCTGCCGGCGCTGGGGCGCTGGTGGGTGCCCAACGCCATGGCGGGCCTGGTGGTCACCCCGTTCATCCTGGCCTGGGCGGCCCCCTGGCGGGAGCGGGGGACCATGCGCCAGGCGGTGGAAGTGGGGATCTGGTTTGCCTGCCTGGTGTTGAGCACCAATGTCTCCTTCATTTCCTATTACTTTTACGAGGTCAGGAACTATCCGTTCGCCTACCTGCCGTATCCGTTCCTGGTCTGGGGGGCGCTGCGGTTCGGGCAGCGGGGCGCCACCACCGGCACGCTCCTGGTCTCCAGCCTCTCGATTTACTCGCTGCTCAACAAAACGGGACCGTTCCTGACCAAAAGCTCCGAGGAAAGCCTGATGCTCATCGGCACTTACATCGGGGTCATGGCCATCAGCAACCTGCTGCTGGCCGCCGCGGCCACTGAACGGCGGCGGGCCCAGAAAGCCATGGCCGAAAGCGAAAAACGCTACCGGGCGGTGGTGGAGGACCAAACGGAGCTGATCTCCCGGTTCACGCCCGGCGGCACGCTGACCTTCGCCAACCCGGTATTCTGCCGGTTCTACGGCAAGGAGCCGGACCAACTGCTGGGGCGGCCCAGCCCGATGCTGGCGGGCGAAAGCGGCCGGGTGCACGAGCCGCACCTGGCCGTGCTGACGGCCGAAAACCCGGTGATCTCCTATGATTACCAGGTCGCCCGGCTCGGCGGGCCGGTGTGGCATCAATGCACCCTGCGCCAGCTGTATGACGAGCAGGGGAAACCGTTGGAAATCCAGGCGGTGGAGCAGGACATCACCCAGCGCAAGCTGGCGGAGGAGGCCGCGCACAAGAGCGAGAAGCTGTTCGAGCTGATCTCGAACAACGTGGACGACCTGATCGCGGTGACCGACGCCAACGGCCGGCGCGTGTTCAACAGCGCCTCCTACACCCGGATCATGGGCGATCCGCGCAAGCTCGTGGGCACCGACTCCTTCGAGCAGATCCACCCGGAAGACCGGGAGCGCATCCGGCAGATGACCCGGGAGACGGTGGAGAGCAGCGGGGCGCGCCGCATGGAGTACCGCTTCGTGCAGCCCAACGGCCTGGTGCGCCACATCGAGGCGGTGAGCAATTACGTGCCGGGCGGCAGCGGGCAGGCGGGCCGCGTGATCTCCGTGGCGCGGGACATCACCGAGCGCAAGGAGATCGAGCGGGACCTGGCCCACGCGCGGGACGCGGCGGTGGTGGCGGCGCGGCAGAAGGCTGAATTCGTGGCCAACATGAGCCACGAGATCCGCACCCCGCTCAACGGGATCATCGGCCTCACCAACCTGCTGCGGCACACGGACTTGAACACGCAGCAGGGGGGCTACGTGGAAACCATGCGCACCTGCGCGGACACGCTGCTCACGATCATCAACGACATCCTGGATTTCTCCAAGATCGAGGCCGGCAAACTGGCGCTCGAAAGGCTGGACTTCACCGTGATGGACGCGGTGGAAAGCACCCTGGAGCTGATGGCCGAGCGGGCCCACAGCCGGGACCTCGAGCTGGTGGGCTTCGTGCGGCCGAACGTCCCCACCCGCCTGCGCGGGGACTTGGGCCGGCTGCGCCAGATCCTGCTCAACCTGGTCAGCAACGCCATCAAATTCACCCACCGCGGGGAGGTGGTGTGCACGGTCTCCCTGGAGCACGAAACGGAAAGCCACGCGCGCCTGCGGTTCGAGGTCCGGGACACGGGCATCGGCATCCCCAAAGAGGCGCACGGCCGGCTGTTCCTCTCCTTCAGCCAGGCGGACGGCTCGACCACCCGCAAATACGGGGGTTCGGGCCTGGGCCTGGCGATCTGCCGGCAGCTGGTGGGCCTGATGAACGGGGAGATCGGCGTCGAAAGCGAGGTGGGCAAAGGCTCCACGTTCTGGTTCTCGATCCCGTTCGAGAAACAGGCCGGGGGCATCCAGCCGATGATGGACCTCGTGAATCTCCGGGTGCTGGTGGTGGACGGCAACGCCACCCACTGCGGGCTCCTGGAGGAGCAGCTGAAGGCCTGGAAAATGCGGCCCGCCTCGGTCCGCACCGGGCAGGAAGCCATCGAGCAACTGCGCCAGGCCGCCGCCGTGGCGGATCCCTTCCAACTGGTCCTCATCGACCACCATCCCGGCCAGCAGGACGCCCTGCAACTGGCCCGCCTGATCCGCGCGGACCGCGCGCTGGACGGCGCCAGCCTGGTGCTGCTCTGCCCGCTGCTGGAGCCGGTGCCGCCCGCGGAATTGCAGACGGCGGGCGTGCGGGTGTGCGTGTCCAAGCCGGCCAAGCAGTCGCAGCTGTTCGACCTGCTGAGCCAGGCCCTGGGCCGCCCGCGGGCGCACCCCCCGCACCAGGCCCCAGCCCACCCAGCAGCATCCGGGCGCCAGCCGGCCATCTACCGGAATTTCCGCATCCTGCTGGCGGAGGACAACAGCATCAACCAGATGGTGGCGCTGGGCCAGCTGCAGGAGATCGGGTTCATGGCGGACGTGGTGAGCGACGGAGTGGAAGCCCTGGAGGCTTTCGAGCGCAACCCATACGACGTCGTGCTGATGGACTGCCAGATGCCCGAGATGGACGGCTACGAGGCCACGCGCCGGATCCGGCAGCGGGAGGCGGTATTCACGGGCGCCCCGGGTGCCCGCAAGCCGGCGGTCATCATCGCCATGACCGCCCACGCGCTGCAGGGGGACCGGGAAAAATGCCTGGCGGCCGGCATGAATGACTACCTGAGCAAGCCGATCGAGGAGGAAGCCCTCAAGGCCGCCCTGGAACGCTGGCTGCCGCTCACCGGCGAAGCCCCGGCCTTCGCGGAGGCCGCTCCGCCCGCGGGGACCCAGCCCGGCCCAGCCCCAGCCGCCACCACCACCACCGCCCCGGCCGCCGCCCCGGAGGCGCCGCCCGTGGACATCAAACGGCTGACGCGGATCACCGGCGGCAACAAGGACAAGCAGCAGGAACTGGTGGACCTGTTCCTGGGACAGTCGCGGGAAATGCTGCAGGGCCTGGAGGAGGCGCTGAAAAACCAGGACGCCAAAAAAGTGGACCACTTGGCCCACAAATGCGTGGGGGCGAGCAGCAATTGCGGCATGAACGCCATGGTCCTACCCCTGCGCGAACTGGAGCGCCTGGGCCGGGAAGGCAACCTGGCCGAGGCCGGCCCCTTATTCCAGGAAGCCACCCGGCAGCTGGAACGCACGCGCCAATTCCTCGAAAAACACCTCCAGGACACCCGCAACCCCTGAACCGACTCACGATGAAAAAAATCCTGATAGTGGAAGATGACGCGATCATCACCCGCATCTGGCAGATGATGATCCAGAGACAGGGCTTCGCGGTGGAAGTGGCCTCCAACGGGGAGGTGGCGATCGAGATCCTCCAGGACCTGCGGCCGCACCTGGTGCTGCTCGACCTGATGATGCCCAAGGTAAACGGCCTCGGGGTGCTGAAATTCCTGCGCGCCCAGGAGGCGCTGAGGCGGGTGCCGGTGCTGGTGATCACCAATGCCACGCAGCCGGAGATGCTGGAGGAAGCCCGGGCGGCGGGGGCCACGGAATGCCTCTCCAAGCTGGAGTTCACCACGGAGCAGATTTTCGAGAAGCTGTTCCCCTATCTCTCCCGGGTGGAGGAGCAGGAAACACCGGCGACGCCCCCCCTGCCCGCCGCAGCGGGATCCCTCCCGCCGGCGCTCCCGCCAGCGGGTCCGGCCGGGTTGGGCGGGGTCGGGCGGGAGGCGCGGAGGATGTTCCTGCGGGAGCTCCCGGCGGTGTGCGTGAACCTGCGGAACACGCTGCAGGCCTTCTCGCGCAGCCCGGAGGCCAGCCGGCGGCTGGACCCGCTGCTCGCCTTGAACCAGGCGGTGCACTCGGTGGCCAGCAGCGCCTGGCTGGCTGGATTCACCCGCATCGCCCAGCTCGCCGGCGCCTTGGAGAGCCTCCTGCGGGAGCTTTACGAGGAGCCCGATAAAATCAACCCTTCCACCCTGCGCACCGTGGCCCTGGCGGTCGATTTCCTCGTCTCCCTGCTGCACCAGACCCCCACCGCCACGCCCGGCCGGCTGCCCCCGGCGCTGACCCTGATCCTGGACGACGATTCAGTCTCCCGCTGGGCCGCCAGCGCCGCGCTCGAGCTGGTGAATCTCCGCCCCATCTGCCTGGATGACTCCGAACTCGCCTTGAGCGTGCTGCGGCAGAACCGGTTCGACCTGGTGATCCTGGATGTGAATATGCCGGGCAAGAACGGCTTCGAGGTGTGCGAGGTGTTGCGCGCCTCAAGCCAGAACAAAAAAACACCCGTCCTCTTCGTCACGGGCCTGAACGATTTCGAGGTGCGGGCGCGGTCCACACTGAGCGGCGGCAACGATTTCATCGCCAAGCCGTTCCTGCTGATCGAACTGGCCGTCAAGGCGCTCCTCTACGTCCTCCAGAGCCAGGCCGAAGAGGAAGCCCGGTAGAGGGGGAGACGGTCATGGAAACAAACATCATCTCCGAGGACTGGTTGCCGGCGCGGCCGCCGGGCAACCTGGAAATCCGCCTCACCTCCATCGTGGAACCGCTGGATTGGCGGCGCTGCTTCCCGCAGGCGCAGCCGGTGGAGGTGGAATTGGGCTGCGGCAACGGCGCCTTCGTGGTGGCCCAGGCCCAGGCCCGGCCGGGGGTCAACTTCCTGGGCGTGGAGCGCCTGCTGGGCCGGCTGCGGAAAACGGACCGCCGGGGCACCCGCCACCGCCTCGAAAACCTGCGCATCCTCCGCATCGAGGCCGCCTACCTGCTGGAATACCTCCTGCCCGCCACCTCCATCCAGGCCCTCCACGTGTATTTCCCCGATCCCTGGCCCAAGCGCCGGCACCATCGCCGCCGGCTGGTCAACGAACGGTTCACCGAGCTGGCGCGCCGGGTCCTGGCCCCGGCCGGCACCGTCTTCCTCCGGACCGACGACCGGGACTACCAGGCCCAGATGCGCGAGGTATTCGCCGCCAACCCCTGGTTCCAACCGGTGGCAACCCCCCCGGAAATGGCGGCCAGCATGACCGAATTCGAGTGTGATTTCACAGCCCAGGGCCTGCCGATCCATCGCCTGGCCTTCCAATTAAAAGACGCCCAGCCGTTGGCCGGCCTCGGAGAAGGAACCAACGGCTCCGCCGATTTTTGCGCCAGGTGAGAAGAGAGGCGCGAGCCGCACCCGGCCAGGCCGGCCAGTGGCGAATGACGAATGTCTGGCGCAAAAAAAAGAACCAGCCCGCACGCCGGAGCCAAGGGGCCGCGGCTTAGCCTCCCGGGACCGCGAGCGGCCCGGATAAGGCGGCCGGCAGTTCCAGGGCCGGCAGGGTGAACCAAAAAGTGCTGCCCTGGCCCGGGGCGCTTTCCACGCCAATCCGGCCGCCCTGGGCCTCCACCGCCAGCTTGCAAAAGGTCAGCCCCAGGCCCGTGCCCTGCCTTTTATGCCCCGCCTCCACCTGGGCAAACTTCTCGAACACCCGCTGGTGGAATTCCGGCGGGATGCCGGGGCCGGTGTCCGTCACGGCGATGCGGACCTGGCCTGCCTGGCGGAAGAGGCTGGCGACCACCAGCCCGTTCCGGGGGGTGAATTTGATGGCGTTGGCCACGAGGTTCACCATTACGCGGCGCACGAGATCCTGGTCGCAATCCGCCAGGCACGGCGCCGGGGCCGTCAGCCGCAGCTCCCGCCCGGTGGCCGAGCCGGCGAGGGAATCCATCGCCTCCCGCGCCATCAGGGCCAGGTCGCAGACGGTTTTCCGCAGCGGCATCTGGCCCGCCTCGAGGCGGCTGATGTCGAGCAACTGGGTGATCATTTCATTCAGCTGGCTGGCGGCGCCCGCCATGTTCCTCAGCAATTTGCCGTCCGGCTCCTGCCCCTCGTCGTTCATGATCTGCATCAGCCCCAAGCCCGTCGTGACGATCGTCAGGTGGGAGCGCATGTCGTGGACGACCATGTGGACGAGGTTGTCGCGGAGCTGCTCCAGGCTCTGGAGCCGGGCGTAGCTTTCCTGGAGCATCAGCTCCCGGCGGCGCAACTCGAGGTGGGTGCGCACCCGGACCTCCACCTCCTCGAATTGGAAGGGCTTGGTGATGAAATCCACCCCGCCCAGGCCAAAAGCCTTTATCTTGTCCAGCGTCTCGTGCAGCGCGCTGATGAAAATGATGGGGATGGCCTGCAGCCGGGGATCGAGATGGAGCTGGCGGCAGACCTCGAAGCCATCCATCTCCGGCATGTTGATGTCCAGGAGGATCAGGTCGGGCGGATCCAGGCGGGCGGCCTCCAAAGCCAGCTCCCCGCCGGGCACCGGGCGCACGTCGTAGCCGCTGCGCTTGAGCATTTCGGAGAGCAGGCGGAGGTTGGCCGGCGTGTCGTCCACGATGAGCAGGCTGGCCCGGGGCGCGGCAAGGCTGGGATTCATAGGTTGCGGGAGTCAGGGGTTGGCAGGCGGACCGTCAGGCGGATGCCCAGTGGCGCCAGGTTTTCCACCGCCACCGAGCCGCCATAAAGGGAGACGATGCGCTCGGCCAGCGCCGGCGCCAGGCCCAGGTCACCGCCCGGGATGATGGATTCCGAGACGGCCAGCAAGTTGAAAAAGCGGGGCAGGACCGCCTCGGGAATCGACTCGCCGTCCGCCTCCAGGATGAGGATCAGCGAGCCCTGGCCGGACTCCCGGCGCAGCCGCACCTGCCCCCCCGGTCGGGAAAATTTGACCGCCGTTTCCAGGAGGGATTGCAGGGCCCGCACGAGGAAGTCCGGCAGGCCCAGGACCTCGCCCAAATCGGGCGGCAGGCCGCCGAGCTGAACCTGCCTGGCCTCGGCCAGGATCCCGGCCTGGCGGAGGGCGGCCTCCAGCACCTCCCGGAGCGAGCAGGGCCGCGGCGGGCCGCCGCTATGGGCGGTATTGATGGCGGTGAGCAGGAGGGCGTCGTCGATGAGCGTCTGCAGCCGGCGGCGGCTTTGCTCAAACATCTCCATGTATTCGGCGGCCCGGGGGTGTCCGGCGAATTCGCCGAACAGCAGGTCGGCGGAGCCGAACAGCCCGCACAGCGGCGTGTGCAGCTCATGGGAGATAAGCCCGAGGAAATCGCTCTTGGCCTGGTCGAGGATGGCCAGCCGGGCGTTCGCCTCCGCCAGCTCCCGCGTGCGCCGCGCCACCGTCTGCTCCAGGTTCGCATTGTGGCGCTCCAGCTCCCGGCGCAGCAGGGCCACCTCCAGGTGGAGGCGCACCCGCGCCTCGATCTCCTCGAACTGGAACGGCTTGGTCACGTAATCCACCGCTCCCAGCTCAAAGCCTTTGATCTTGTCCGTGGCGTCGCTGAAGGCGCTGATGAAGATGACCGGGATGGCCGCCAGGGCCGGCTCGCTTTTCAGCCGCGCGCAAACTTCATACCCGTCCATCTCCGGCATGTTGATATCCAACAGCACCAGGTCGGGCGGATCCTTTTTGGCGGCCTGCAGGGCCAGCTCGCCACCGGGCACCGGCCGGGCCTTGTAGCCCTGCGTCTGGAGCAGGCGGGTCAGGAGCAGGAGGTTTGCTGGCGTGTCGTCCACGACCAGGATGCTGGCGCCCGCATTCGGCTTGGATTGGGGAGTCATGAATCAAGTTTCCTCATGGATAATAGGTTTTGCAGGGCGGAATAGTCAAATCGCTCCACCATCCGGAGCAACCGCCGGCCGAGGGATTCATCCCGGGCGGACACCTGCCCCACCAGCTCCAGTATCTTGTCATAGGCGGCCCGGGTGGTGGCGTCGGCCAGCTCGGCCACCAGCTCCGCAGGCAGGCGGGCAACCTCCGCGGCCGAGGGCAATTCCGGTCCGGTTTCCGCCGGGGCTGCGGGCTCCGGCGCCCCGGGATTTTCATACACATACTCGACCCCCGCCAGGTCCTTGATGCACTCCAGCAGCCCGGCCGGCTGGAACGGCTTGGCCAGGAAGGCGTCGGCGCCCGCGGCCAAGGCCCGCTGCTGATCCTCCTGGAACGCGCTGGCGCTCAGGGCCAGGATCTTGAGGTCCTGGCCATGCTCCGCCCGCAGGCGCCGGGCCACCTCCCAGCCATCCATGCCCGGCATCCGGAGATCCAGCACCACCAGGTGCGGCCGCCACTGGGCGACGAGCGGGAGCGCCTCCGCGCCGCTCCCGGCCGTCCGGATCTCAAAGCCCGCCTGGCCGAGCAGGCGCTCCAGCAGGTCGCAGTTTTCCGGCAGGTCATCCACCGCCAGTACGCGGCAGGCGGGCCGGTCCGGCCGCAGGTGCAGCACCCGCGGGGCGCCGGCCATCACGGCCCGGACTTCGGCGGGGTTGCCCGGGGCCACCCGGATATCGAACCGGAAGGTGCTGCCCGCGCCCGGCTGGCTGGTCACGGACAGATCGCCGCCCATCAGCCGCACAAACTCGCGGCTGATCGCCAGCCCCAGGCCGGTGCCCCCCATGGTCTCCCGGCCGGTCCGGGTCTGGAAGAAAGCCTGGAACAGGTGCGGCACGTCCTCCGGGGCGATGCCCTGGCCGGTGTCCTCCACTTCGGCATGCAGGCGGAACTGCTGGTCCGTTTCGCCGGTGCAGCCCACCCGGAGGGTGACCGAGCCGCCGGCGGGGGTGAATTTCACCGCGTTACCCAGCAGGTTGATGAGCACCTGGCGCAGGCGGGTTTCATCGGCCCGGATCCACCGCGGCAGATCCCCCAGGCGCACCACCTGGAAGCCCAGCTTCCCGCCCTGGGCGCGGAGCCGGAACATGAGTTCCAGGTCGGCCAGCAGCTGGTGGAGGTCGAAGGTGGCGGGATTGAGGGCGGCGCGGCCGGATTCGATGCGGGCCATCTCCAGGATATTGTTGATGATGCCCAGCAGGTGCTTGCCGCTGCGGGTGATGGTGGCCACCTGCTCCCGCTGACCGCCGGAAAGCTGCGGGTCGGCCAGCAGCAGCTGGGAGAAGCCGAGAATGGCGTTCATCGGGGTGCGGATCTCGTGGGACATGCTGGCCAGGAAAGCGCTCTTGGCCCGGTTGGCCGACTCGGCCGCCTCCTTGGCAACCCGCAGCTCCCCGGCGGCCTGGCGGCGCTCGGTGATATCCTCCTTGATGGCCACAAAGTGGGTGATGCTTCCGGCTTCGTCCTGCACGGGCGCGATGGCGGCAGCCTCCCAGTAGAGTTCCCCATTCTTTTTGCGGTTGCAGATTTCACCCCGCCAGATCCGGCCGGCGGTGATTTCGCGCCACATCCGGACGTAGAACTCGCGCGAATGCGTCCCGGATTTCACGAGGCTGGGCTTTTGGCCCAAGGTCTCATCCAGGCCGTAACCGGTGGTTTCCTCCCAGGCCGGGTTGACATATTCCAGGGTGCCGTGGCGGTCGGTGATCTGGATCATGGAGGGGCTGCACTCGACCGCTTGCGAAAGCTTGCGCAGCTTTTCATTGGCCTTCCGCAGGCCGGTGATGTCGATGCTGTTCGCATGCGTCTTGACCAGGCGGCCCCCGGCATCGCGCACGACGGTGGCATTCACGAGGGCGGTGTAGGTCGAGCCGTCCTGGCGCCGCATTTCCAGGGATATGGAATACTTGTCGGCCGCCCCCTGGAGGGCGGCAAACTGCCGGGTGAACGCCGGCCGGCTGGCGGGCGCGACCAGGGCCGCGAAATCCAGGCATCCCTCCACCTGCTCGCGCTGGTAGCCCAGCCACCGCAGCTCGGTGTCGTTCATTTGGAGCACCCGCCCCTCGGGGCCCAGGGAGTGGTAGCCGCAGGGGGCGTTGTGGTACAGGTCGAGGGCCTCGGCGGTCCGCTCCCGCACCCGCTGCTCCAATTCCCGGTTCAGCGCCAGGACTTCCAACTCAGCCTGCGCGCGGGCCGCGCGGGTGCGCAGGGCGGCGATGCCAAACGCGAGGTTGGCGGCCAGCTCCGTCAGCAATTCCACCTCCCCGCCATTGAAGACGTCCGGCTGGTTGCCATAAACCGCCAGGGCCCCGAGCAGATGTCCATCGTGCAGCAACGGGAAGGCCGCCGTGGAATTGAACCCATGCAGGAGGGCCAACTGGCGCCAGGGGGCCATGGCGGGATCGTGGGCGACGTCGCGGGACACGGCCGGCTGCCGGGTGCGCAGGCAGGTGCCGATGGGGCCCCGGCCCCGCTCGGTGTCCGCCCAGGTGATTTGCAGCCCGTCCAGGTAGCCTGGCTCGAAGCCGACTTGCGCCACGGGGCGGACGGTTTTGGCCGCGTCCGGCATGGGGAACCCGATCCAGGCCAGGCGGTAGCCGCCGTGCACCACCAGGATCCTGCAGACCTGTTCCAGGAAGGCCTCCTCCTCCCGGGCGCCGATCAGCACGCGGTAGCATTCGCTCCGGGCGTGGATGGCACGGTTGAGCCGCCGGAGCTCCGCCTCGGCTTGCTTGCGCTCCGAGATGTCGCGGGTGACACCCTGGAGGTGGGTTGCCCGCCCATCCGGGCCGGCGATCAGGGTGGTCACCACCTCCGTGGGCACAATGGAGCCATCCCGGCGCAGCAGGGCCACTTCATGGATTTGCGAGCGGGCCGCGCCATCCCCGGCGGCGAAGGCGGCGAGGCGGGCGGGCAAAGCATCCTGCATCAATTGGAAGGATTCCGGCGTCAATGCCGCGGCCATCCCCGTTCGCAAGGCCTCCGCGGCAGTGCAGCCGAGCAGCTTTTCCACCGCGGGGCTGACATACGAGTAACGGTTGGCAGCCAGGTCGAACAGCCAGATCACGTCGCTGCTGGATTCCGAAAGCAGCCGGTATTGCTCCTCGCTCCGCTGCAGTTTTTCCTGCTGGCCACGGAGGCTGGCATCGGTGCGGCGGAGCATCGCGTAGATGAAGCCCAGCAGCAGCGCCAGCAGCACCGCCGCGGCGCTGCCCCCGGCCACCAGCAGGCGGGCCATCGCCGCCTTTTGGGAGGAGATGTTCCGCGTGATCAGGAGGGCGCCCACATCCTTGCCCGCCACATCCCGCAGGGGCACGGCGGACAGCCGCCAGCATTTGCCATCAAACAGGATTTCCGGGCTGGTTTCCATGCGCCCGGCGCAGTCTGCCAGCGGATCCACCCAGGGCGCGAAGGCCTCGGGCAGGCGGCCCGGGGCGGAATAGGTGACCACGTTCCGGGCGAAGCGGTCCCACTCCGCCGCGTGCCCGAGCTCGCGCCGGCTGGCCGACCAGGTTTGCCGGTCCAGGTGCTCTTTGTGGATGGCCACCGCGATGCCTTCCTCCGGGCCGGTGGGCAGGTCGGCCAGCACATCATCCATCTCCTTGCCCAACTCCACATAGCCCGCGAGCACGCCGTCGGCCAGGATCGGCTGCACCACCCGCAGGGTAAGGGTGCCCAGGAGGCCCAGCTCCAGGCCCGCCGCGGCCCGGCCGGTCCGCTCCGCCTGGAGGGCAGTGAAGCGGTCGATGCGGTCGCCGCGCCGCTCCGGCTGATGCAGGCGCAGGAGGCAGACGCGGTTGGTATCGAGAAAGTAAAAGTGCGTGAACTTGAGTTCCCGGCGCCACGTGGCGTAAAGGGGCTGCCAGATGTTGGACAGGGTGGTGGTGTCCCCCGCGCGCACCGCGGCCTGCACCCGGGCCTCGGCGGCGATCCATTTCGCCGTGGCGGCCAGGCCCAGGGACTGCTGCTGAGTGGCGGCGCGCAGATCGCGGTGCACCTCGACCACCCGGGTGGCAGTTTCCATGGCATGCATCAGCTGATTCTGGCGCAGGAACAGCGCGGCGGCGCCGGCGACCAGGCAGGCGGCCAGGACGACCATGATCGGGAACAGGCGCCGCAGCACCGGCTGGGGGGAGGCCTCCACCCGCCGGCTGGCGGCCAGCGAGGAGGCCATGCCGATGACCAGCACCAAGGCCAGGCCCAGGGGGATGGCCATCTTCGCGAGCAGGATCTGCTGCAGGTCGTCGGCCATGATATCCAGGCCGATCACCGCCACCAACTGCCGGGCGGCCGGGTCCAAAAGGGGGACAAAGGCGCTCACAAAGGTTCCGTACTCGTCCGTGAAGGGGCCGGTGACGGCGGGCTGGCCGGTGGCGAACACCTTTTTCAGGGCCTCCGGCGGAGCCTGGTAAACCGTACCCGGCAGGGAGGAGCGGGGATCGTCCACGGGGATGTTTTCCGGGCCGAAAAAGATTTGATCGGCCCGCATTTTCATGCTGTAAAGGCCCACGTATTTGCTGGCGGGCGCCCACCAGACTTGCAGGTCATGGGAAAGCTCCCGCATCTGTTTGACCAGGGACTGGAAATCATCCCGGGAGCGGTCGAAATTCTCGAACGGGAGCGCGGCCATTTTCCGGGCATCCAGGGCCTGGGCTGCGCGCATCCCCTGCTGGAGGATCTGGGTGCGGAGGTCGTGGCGAACCCGGGCGGCCAGCCACCAGGCAAAAAAGCCGCCAGCCGCCAAAACCAGCACCATGCGCGCCAGCACGGCACCGGTGAACCTCCCGGGAGAAGCACTCCGGCCCGGTTTCCGCATCCGCTCTGCATCGGTCATGGCTGGCGCGCGGGACGGCCTGGTTTGGGGTTTGGAACTCATGATCCGGGAAGCGCGAGCATTTTTTGCAGGGTGCGGTAGTCAAATTGCTCCACCAACTGCAGCATCCGCCGGCCCAGGGGCCCGTTCAGGGCTGCCACCTGCCCGGCCAGGTCCAGCATCTGGTCAAACGCGGCCCGGGAGATGGCGTCGCGCAGCGCCGCCACCAACTCCGCCGGCAGCTGGCTGATTTCCTCGGCGGAGGGCAGTTTCGAACTGGGGCCCGCCGGGGCCGAGGCCTCCGCCGGTCCGGCGTTTTCATACACATACTCGACCCGGGCCAGCTCCTTGATGCACTCCAGCAGCTCGGCCTGCTGGAACGGCTTGGCCATGAAGGCGTCGGCGCCCGCGTCCAGGGCCTTTTGGTGATCCTCCGCGAACACGCTGGCGCTCAGGGCCAGGATCCGCACGGCCTGGCCTTGGGCCACCCGCAGGCGCCGGGCCACCTCGTAGCCATCCATGCCCGGCATC
The DNA here is from genome assembly GCA_903845125.1 of uncultured Verrucomicrobiota bacterium. GTDB lineage: Bacteria > Verrucomicrobiota > Verrucomicrobiia > Limisphaerales > UBA1319 > CAIMWS01. Next base: position 34,379 of record CAIMWS010000180.1, on the reverse strand, counting down.
CGGATGTCCAGCAGCACCAGGTGTGGCTCCCATTGCCGGCCGATCTCCAGCGCCTCCACCCCGCCGGCGGCGGTCCGGATCTCGAACCCGGTCTGGGTGAGGAGGCGCTCCAGCAGTTCGCAGTTTTCCGGCCGGTCATCCACCACCAGCACCCGGCAGGCGGCCAGGCCCGGCACCAGGTGCAGGACCCGCGGGGCCTGGGCCAGGCCCACCCGCGCGGCGGCCTCGTCCCCGGGGGCCACCCGGACGGCGAACCGGAAACTGCTGCCCGCCCCCAGCCGGCTGGCCACCGTCATATCGCCCCCCATCAGCCGCACAAACTCGCGGCTGATGGCCAGCCCCAGGCCTGTGCCGCCGGCCACCTGCTTGCCGGTCTGGGTCTGGAAGAAAGCCTGGAACAGGTGGGGCATGTCCTCCGGGGCGATCCCCTTGCCGGTGTCCTCCACCTCCATATGCAGGAGCAGCGTCCGGTCCGGCTCCTCCGTGGCGCTCACGCGCAGGATGATGGAGCCGCCGGCGGGGGTGAATTTCACCGCGTTGCCCAGCAGGTTGATCAGCACCTGGCGCAGGCGGGTTTCATCCGCCAGGATCCAGCGCGGCACGGTCCCCTGCCGCTCGACCTGGAAGCCCAGCTGGCTGGCCTCGGCGCGCAGGCTGAACAGGCGCTCCAGATCCTCCAGCAGCCGGTGCAGATCGAACGTGTCCGGGTTGAGCGCGATGCGGCCGGACTCGATGCGGGCCATCTCGAGGATGTCGTTGATGATGTCCATCAGGTGCTCGCCGCTGCGGCTGATGGTGGCCAACTGGGCCCGATGCTGGCTGGAGAGGTCGGGATCGCGGTGCAGCAGCTGCGCAAAGCCCAGGATCGCGTTCATCGGGGTGCGGATCTCATGGGACATGTTCGCCAGGAAGGTGCTCTTGGCGCGGTTGGCGGCGTCGGCGGCCTCCTTGGCCAACCGCAGCTCCTCCTCCGCTTTGCGGCGCTCGGTGATGTCCTCCTTGACGGCGACAAAATGGGTGATGCGGCCGGCGTCGTCATGCACCGGGGCGATGGCGGCGGCCTCCCAGTAAAGCTCGCCGTTCTTCCGGCGGTTGCAGAACTCGCCGCGCCAGATCCGGCCCGCGGTGATCTCGCTCCACAGGTGCGCATAGAATTCGCGCGAATGAACTCCGGATTTGAGGCCGGCCGGCTTTTTGCCGACCACCTCCGCCAGGCGGAAGCCGGTGACCCGCTCCCAGGCCGGGTTGGCATACTCCACCAGGCCCCGCTGGTCGGTGATGAGGATCATCGAGGGGCTGAATTCGACCGCCTGGGAGAGCTTGCGCAGCGTTTCATTGGCCTCCTTGAGCTGCGTGACGTCGAGGAAGGCCGCCAGAAAGCCGTCTTTGAGGACGGTGCCAGAAATCAGCAAGGTGCGCACCCGGCCATCCCGGCCGGCCACCTGGTATTCGGTGGGTGGCACCTGACCAGTGCCCTGCGCCGCCCGCTCCACCAACACCTCCCACTGCTGCCGCACCAGGCTGCGGTAGGCGGCATCCGGGTAGGCCAGGCTCCACCAGGCCTCCGTGTTGGGCATGTCGGCGGTCGTATAGCCCAGCATCCGGGTGAACTGGCTGTTGATCAATTGCACGGCGCCAGCGGGATCCGTCAGCGCCATCGGCAAGGGGGCCATTTCCACCAGCTGGCGGAATTTGGCTTCGCTGGCCCGCAGCGCCTGTTCCGCCTGTTTGCGGCGGGAAATGTCGCGTACCACGCCGTGGAGCACTTTCCGGCCATGGATTTCCGCCACACTGATGACCACCTCGGCGGGGAACTCCCCGCCATCCTTGCGCTGGTGACACCACTCGAAGAACAAGCTGCCTTCGGCCAGGCACCGTTGGATGACCTCCGCAAAGGCGGGCCCGGATTCCCGGCCGTCCGGCTGCCGGGCCGGGCACAGCTCCACCGGCCAGCGTGCCACCAGGTCGGCCTGGTCGGTGCAGCCGAAGACGGCCACGGCGGCGGGGTTGCACTCCAGGCAACGGCCGGCCAGGTCGGTGGTGACGAGGGCATCCCGGGACGACTCGTACAGCACCCGGAATTTTTCCTCGCTTTCCCGCAGCACTGCCTCCAGGCGCTTGCGGGAGGAGATGTCCTGCTGGGTGCCCTGCATGAGCAAGGGCTGGCCATCCGCCGTCCAGCGCATCACCTTGCCATGTTCCGACACCCACACCCAGTGGCCATCCTTATGGCGCATCCGCCCTTCAAATTCGTAGTAGTCCAGCTCGTGCCGGCAGTGTTTCTCCAAGACCGCCTGGCTGACTGGGACGTCCTCGGGGTGGACCAGCCTCAGCACGGTGCCGATCGTCACCGGGGCCAGTTCCGCCAGGCTGAAACCCTTGATTTCAGCCCAGCGCTCGTTGACCGCCACTTCCCCGGTCTGGATGTTCCATTCCCAGGTGCCGACATTGGTGCCCTCCAGGATGCCCGCCAGCCGCTGCCGCCCCTCGCGCAGGGCCTGTTCCGCCTGATTGCGCCCGGTAATATCCACCACGGTGGCCCGGGTTCTCAAGAACCGGCCCTGGGCATCCCGCAGGGCGGTGCTGGTCACCAGGACGGTTAACGGCGGGCCATCCCGGCGGCAAAGCTCCCACTCCACGGTTTCCTCGGCGCCCCGGGCGGCGAATCCGGGGAAGGCCTGGCTGAATCGTTCCGCGCTCGCCGGAGGCATCAGGGAGGCGTAGGAGAGGCGGCCTTCCACCTCCTCCCGGGTGCGGCCCAGCCACCGCAGCTCGGTGTCGTTCATCTGCAACACCAGGCCGTCCGGCCCCAGCGAGTGATACCCGCACGGGGCCTGGTGATACAGTTCCAGGGCCTCGGCCGTGCGCTCCCGCACGCGCTCTTCCAGCCGCTGGTTCAGCTCCTGCAAGGCCCTTTCCGCCCGCACGCGCAGGGTGACATCCCGCAGCACCCCCTCGTGCCAGAGGACATTCCCCTGCGCATCCAGCACGTGGCGTCCATGGTCCTCCACCCAGATTTCGGACCCATCCTTTTTGCGCAGGCGGAAGGTGGACCGCTCGGATTGTTTTTCCTCCAGGGCCGCACTCTCCCGGTCCTGCTCGGCAAAATAGAGCTGCGACTTGATGTCGATGGCCATCAGCTCCGCCTTGCTGTCATAGCCGAGGATGCTGACCATGGCGGGGTTGACCTCCAGGAACCGCCCGGCATGAGTGCTGCGGTAAACCCCATCCGGCAGGGATTCAATGAACTGCCGGTGCGCCTGCTCGCTGGCGCGCAAAGCCTCCCGGTCCAAGGCGGCGGCGAGGTGCCACCCGAGCAGGTTGGCCGCATTCCGCAGCAAGGACTCGTCGAGGTCGTCGAAGCGGTGGCTCGGGGTGCAGTCGCCCAAGCCCAGGAACCCCCAAAACTGGCCGCCGGCGAAGATGGGCAGGATCAGGAAATCCTGGACTCCCTGGGCCTCCATGAACTGCCGCTCCCCGGGGGGCAGGCTGCTGACCGGCCCGCGGACGGGGTCCCGGTTGAGGAACCGCTGGAGCAGCAGGCCGGAGGGGGAGGCCTCGCGGTAGGGGAGATCCGGGCACAACGGCTGGCCCAAGGCTGGTTCCAAGCCCTCCCGGGCAACCTCCCGGATCCGGGTCATGCACCAGCCGCGTTCGGGATCGTCGTGGTTCTCGAACAGGCTGGCCCGGTCCATGCCGGAAGTCCGCAGCAGGAGGCTCAAGGTTTCCTCCAGCACCCCGGCCACCGCCGGCGCTTCCCGGAGGCTGGCGGAGAGGGCGGAGAGGGCGCGCTCATAGCGCAGGCGTTTTTCCAGGGCGGCTTCGGCGGCGGCCCGCGCCACGCGGACGCGGAGCATCGCAATCCCCAAGGCCAGGTCGTCCGCCAATTCGGTCAGCAAGGCCACCTCGCCCCCGTCAAAACCTTCGGGCGAAACCGCATAGACCATGAGGGCTCCCAGCAGTTCCTGCTGGTGCACGAGCGGCAGGGCGGCCGAAGAGGCGTAGCCGCGGGCCAGGGCCGCCTGGCGCCAGGGGGCAAAGTTGGGGTCGGTGGCGACATTGCGGTTGACCACCGGTTGCCGGGTGCGGAGGCAGGTGCCCGTGGGGCCCCGCCCGCGCTCCGTATCCGCCCAGGTGATGTCCAACCCCGCCAGGTAGCCCTCGTCGCAGCCCGCTTTGGCCACCAGCCGCACGCTTTTGGCTTCATCGGACAGGGGGCAGCCAACCCAGGCCAGCCGGTAGCCCCCCTCCTCCACCAGGAGGCGGCACACCTGCTCCATGAATTCCCCTTCCTTGAGGGCGTGGACCAGGGCGCGGTTGCAGGCGCTCCGGGCGCGCAGGGCGCGGTTCAGCTGCTGCCGCTCGGCCTCCGCCTTTTGGCGCTCGGTGATGTCGCGGGAGACCCCCTGGATATGCGTCACGCGGCCCGCCGGATCCGTCACCAGGGTGGTCACCGCCTCCGCCGGGAAGGTGGTGCCATCCCGCCGGGTGTGGACCATTTCCGTGGTCCGGACCCGGGCGGATTCATCCCCGGCCTCCAAGGCCTGAATGCGCGGCCCCAGCCGCTCGGTGACCAGGCGATGGGACTCCGGAGTCAGGGTTTCGGCAAAAGACTGCCGCAGGGTTTCCGCGGCGGTATAGCCCCGCAACCGCTCCACGGCCGGGCTGACAAACTCGAATTGTTGCGAGGCGAGGTTGTAGAGCCAGATCACGTCGCTGCTGCTTTCCGCCACCAGCCGGTAACGGCGCTCGCTTTCCAGCAACCGGCCCTCCGCCAGCCTGCGCTCGGTGATGTCCCGGGCGATGCCCACCAAGCCTTGGGGCGCGCCCTGGGCATCCCACAGGGCGGACATCCAGATTTCATACCACCGCGGCTCCCCGCCCGCGGCGGTGATGCAATCTTCCCGCTTGAGCGGCAGCCGCCGGGTGAGCAGCGCCTGCTCTTCGGCGGCCCACAGCCGGGCCACCTCGGCCGGCAGGAAATCCCCGGCGGCGTGGCCGAGGGCGGTGGCGGGGGGCACGCCAAAAAAACGGCACCAGGGGGCATTCACCGCCTGGTAACGGCCCGCGGCGTCCTTGAGCCAGGCCGGATCCGGCAGGTTGTCCAGCAGCGATTGCAGCTGGTTGCGGCTGGCCTGCAGATCCGCCTCCATCCGGTGCCGGTGGGTGATGTCATGGACAAAGGAGTAAATCCCGCCGATGGCCTCCGGGGCGGCGGTGGCCGCCACCTCCAGGTCGATTTCCGTGCCGTCCTTGCGGCGCCAGCGGGAGACGAAACGATGCTGGCCGCGCGCGTTGAGTTCCGCCAGCCACCGGATCGCCTCCGCCGCCGAGCTGCCAACCTTCAGCTGGTGGAGGCTCAGACCCAGCAATTCCGCACGCGAATACCCGGTCATGGCCTCCAGCGCCTGGTTGACCTCGCGCACCTGGCCATCCATCCCAAGCAGGACAAAGCCATCCAGGGAGGTGGCCAGGGCCGTAAGCAGAACCTCCCGGCTCCGCCGGCGCTCGCGCTGGAGGTGGATGAGGCTGCCCAGCAGCAGGGTGCAGACCACCTGGGTGATGAACAGGCTCCAACCGGCGGAGCGGAACAGCGCTTCCCCGTTGGCCGCCTCCCCGATCCAGCGCAGCGAAAGCGCCTCCACGCAGCCCACGCCGAGGCCGCACAGCGCCAGCAGGGAGAGCTGGCCGGCCCAGCCCTTCTGCCGCCCCTGCCAAACCCAGACCAGCCCGGCAGCCACCAGAAAATCCAGGCCGATGCCGGCGCTCCCGGCCCACACGCCGGCGCCCCCGACGGCCAGCCGGCTGAGGGTGGCGATCACCGCGGCCACCGCCCCCACAGGCCATCCCCCGGCGATGGTGGCCACCGCCAGCACCGCCCCGCGGGCATCGATGATCACCCCCGCGCTGATTTCATGCCCAAACTGGATGCACCCCGCAGCCATCAGGCCGAAGGTGAGCGAAAAAAGCAGCCCATCCCACCCCCGGCTCGTTTTGCCCAGACGCGCACGCAACTGGTCCGCCACCAGGAAGATCCCAAAGGCCATCGCCGTAACTCCGGCGATAAAAATCAAATGCTCAATCATTGGAACGGCGGCGGCTAAAATTAATTGACTTGACTTGAACGGGCATTAAAATATAAACTAGAATACCACTTCACCACCCGCAGGGGCAGAACGACCTGGCTCCTAACTTACGAAAAATCGTAATCAATGCGGCCGGTCCTCGCAAGCTGAATGTCCGGCCACCAGTCCCCTATTTTGGCTGGTCAATTTATCCCGATCCCCCACGGTATAAACCGCACCAGCCACAGATCCAAACGGATCTACCAAGGCCAGCGCGCCGGCATTTTCCCTGGCCCGGGCTGGTTAAAGAAGGTATTTAATGCTTGTTTGGAGCCTCCAAACGGGCCACGCTCAGTCACTGATTAAATTGGATGGCAGCACCCATTATGAGCAGGTTTGCCAACAAACCATGAACACGCCGGCACCAGAGCCACAGCCGGCCCCGGGGCCCGGGACTGGCAGCCTGCAGGCCCGACCCGGCGGCGATGGCGAAGTGGGCGGCACCCCCCCGGCCACGCTGCCCCTGAGCGATTTGCTGCGGGCCACCCCGGTGCTGGTGGTGGACGACCTGGAGGAAATCCGGGAGGTCCTGTACCAGATGCTGGCCGAGTTCGGCCTGAAACAGATCCGGAAGGCGGCTTCGGGCCAGGAGGCGCTGGAGGTTCTGGACCAACAGGATGATGTGGGCCTGGTGCTGCTGGACCTCGTGATGCCCGGCATGCCCGGGTACGAGGTGGCGCGCCGCCTGAGCGCCCATCCCAAAACCCGGCTGATCCCCATCATCATCATCACCGGCGGCACCTTGCGCCGCGACGAAGCCTTGACCCGCAGCTTCCAGTGCGGCGCCATGGATTTCCTCTCCAAGCCGGTGAATGAAGTGGAGCTTTTCCTGCGGGTCCGCTCCGCGCTGACGCTTTATCACGAGCGCCAGTCCAGCCTGCGCAAGACGCAGGCGCTGCTGGAGAGCCACCAGCGCTACGACCTGGCGGTGGCCGGAGTCAAGGACGGCATTTTCGACATCAATTACGAAACCGGGGGGGCCTATTATTCGCCGAACTGGAAAATGATGCTCGGCTATGGCGAAGCGGACATCCCCGGCGAGCCGCGGATCTGGGAGGAATTGATCCATCCGGAGGATCGCGGGCGGGTGCTCCAAATCGTCCGCGAGCATTGGGAAAAGCACACCCCTTTTTACACCAGCGAACACCGCCTGCGCACGCGGTTTGGTGATTACCTGTGGGTTTGTTCCCGCGGGTGCACCGTCTATGACGAGGGGGGCCAGGTGGTCCGCATGGCCGGCTCCACCACGGATATCAGCGAGCGCCACGCCCTGGAAGCCCGGCTGCGCCAGGCCCGGCAGTTGGAAAGCCTTGGCCGGCTCGCCGCCGGGGTGGCCCACGAGTTCAACAACCTGCTCGCCACCATGGCCGGGCAGGCCAGCCTGCTGCGACTCCGCCTGCGCCCGGATTCCGAGCTGCGGGAAAACGCGGACGTGATCGAGCAGACCGCCCTCCGGGCCGCCGATTTGTGCAACAAGATGTTGGCCGCCTCCGGGGAGGGCTGTTACGCCGTCGATAACACCGACCTCAACCACCTCGCGGAGGAAGCCGTGGAGTTGCGGCGGCGCTCGCTCAGCCGGCAAGTCAACCTGAGTTCCCGGTTCCATCCCGCCCCTTTGTTCGTGCAGGCCGATCCCGCCCAACTGCGCCAGCTGGTCAGCAACCTGCTCACCAACGCGGCGGAAGCCATCGGCGACCAGCCGGGAACCATCGTCCTGCGCACCTCCCTGGCCCACCCGCCCGCGGCCGGCCTCGCGGCCCCCTGGATGGGCCAGGAAAACGAGGTGCCAGCCCCAGCCCCGGCGCCAGCCACTGAATATGCGCTTTTGGAGGTCGAGGACTCGGGCTGCGGCATGCCGCCGGACGTGCAGGAAAAAATCTTCGAGCCGTTTTTCTCCACCAAGGGGACCGGCCGCGGACTGGGCCTGTCCGCGGTGCTGGGCATCACCAAGGCGCACCAGGGCGCCCTGCAAGTGCACAGCGAGCCGGGCCAGGGCGCCCGCTTCAGCATCTGGCTCCCGTGCCGGCTGGTGGCCCCCGCTTCCGCTCCCGCCGCGGCGGCGGAGGGCTGGCAGGGCTCCGGGACCATCCTGCTGGTGGAGGACGCGCCGGATGTCCGGGAAATGACCGCGCTGATGCTCCAGGAACTCGGCTTTGACGTCATCCAGGGCCAGGATGGCCTCCAGGGCGTGGAGCTGTTCCGCCAGCACCAGGAGCAGATCGCCCTCGTGATCCTGGACTGGAACATGCCCCGCATGAACGGCGAAGAAGCGTTCCTGGCCATGCGCTCCATGCGCCCCAAGGCGCGCATCCTGATCGCCACCGGGTACAGCGAGCAGGAGGTCATCTTCCGCTTCCAGCGTTACGGCCTCAAACGCTTCCTCCACAAACCGTTCCGCTTCGCTGATTTGACCCGGGAAATCCAGGCCTGCCTGGCGGAGGATATTTGAAGCCGCTCCGGCCCTGGCCCCCGGCGCGGGCTGGCTGATGCGCCCGGTGGCCGGCCTTCATTTCCACTCGCCCAGCGGTTGGAGCGCCACCGGACCCGCCGCCGCGGGCTCGGGCTCGGGCGACAGGAGGATCGCCAGCCGCGTTTGCGCCGTCTTTTCCGGCAGCCGCACCAGGAGCTTGCTGACGCCCGGGGCCGGTTTTTGCGGCGGCGGCGGCGTCACCGGGGCGCAGGTGAAGAGGGCCTCCGGGGGGGCCAGGATTTCCGCCCGGAGCCGGCGCCCCCGCTGGGTGAGGATGGCCCGGCGGCCCTGCACCTCCACCGTCGCCCGGGTGTGCATCCCCCACTCCACCGCGACAGGTTTTTGGGTGGCGATCTCATCCTGAACCAGCAGCCGCCGGTGCTGGTCCAAGGCCGCCAGGCCGCGCCATACCCGCACCGCCCCGGCCGGGGCGTAGCCAGCCGTCAGGTCGGCGACCGCAAACGCCCGCGCCGCCCCGCCGTGGAAAGCCACGATCGAGGCGGCGGCCTTCGGGTCCTGGTTCCCGCCGTCCAGCAGCAGGCAATTCTGGCCCTCCGTGCGCAGGCGGTAGTAGTTCCAGCGCTGTTTGCCGAAATAGCCGGGCAGGTTGTAGTCGTCCGCCCCCAGCTCGATCGCCCAGCGCTCGCCCTGGGCATCCAGGATGAACGTGCCCAGGTCCAGATTCGAATGGTTGGCCTTGTTGTCCCCCGCCTTGAAGCCCGCGTAAAAGGCCTCCTTCGTCAGCCAGTCCGACCGGAAAAAGACGATGTCCGCCGCCCGGAAATGCCGGTCCAGCGGCAGCCGTTGCAGATCCGCCGACCCGCCTTGCGGATCGAAATAGGCCAGGTCCAGCGCCGAGGGCCGGGCGCCCGCCGCCCGCCGCGCGGCGGCGGCATAGGCGGGGTTTTGATACCGCCGGGCCAGCCAGAAGAGGGAAGGCTCGGCGCCGGAATTCTCCCCCGCATCGGCGAAATTGAAAAACTGGCCGGCCGGCCCCGCGCCATAGATGCGGAACACGCCCGCCTCCGCCATCCCGGGCAGGTCCCCGAGGCCGAAGTCCGTGCCCAGGGCGCTTTGCAGCGACGCCAGCGCCACCACCGTGTAGCGGGTGGCATAACCCCAGTAGCCGGGCCCTTCGGCCCAGGCGCCATCCGGCGCATAGGAGGCCAGCGCCTTGGGCAGGCTCCGCACCGCCGCCGCGGCCAGGTAGCCAGCCAGCTCCGGCTCCTCGTCCGCCACCGCCAGGGCGCCGGAGAGGATGCCCCCGTTGCAGACGTTGTTCCAGTTGAAGGCGCTCACCACCCAGCTCCCGTTCCGCCGGTAGATCTTCTCCGCCTCCCGCAGCCCCCGGTCCACCAGCGCCTGCTTCACCAGCGCCCGGTCCGCCTCGGCCAGACCGGGATAAAACCAGTCGTAGGCAATGGCGAAAGCGTGCGTCATCTCCGCCACGTCCAGGAAATGCGAGGGATTCCAATCCGTGAAGGCCGCCACCGCGCGCAACTCCCGCACGGCGCGATCCAGCCATTTCCGCTCCCCATCGAGCCGGTAAAGCAGGCCCAGGGTATGCATGCGGTTCACCACCTGCCGGCTTTTGTCCAGCAGCCGCGGCCCGATCAGCACCCGCTCCACGGGTGGCTGGCCCAGCATCCGCTCCCCGGTCTCCCGCACGGTGGCCAGGTATTTCCGGGCGTCGGCATTCCCCTCTGCGTATTGGCGGATGCGCTCCAGGTCGGCCGGCAGCAGGATCAGCCGGGGATGCTCCCGCCGGAGCGTTTTTAAAATATCACCAGCCGGCGGGGCCTGGATCCCCGGTCCGGGGGCGGCCTTGGGGGCCGCTGCCAGCATCGCTCCCGCCAACCCCCATAGCAGCCAGCCGACCAGCAACCCCGCTGGCCAGCTGGGATGAAGGTTGCCGCGCCTGGCCGCGTGGGCCAGCCTGTTCGTTTTCGTCATAAGTCACCTTCCGGGTTTGTATTCACACCCATCCTAGAACCCGCTTGAACGATGACAAACCATTAATTGCCCTCCCCCCCGGGCCGCCGGCCGATCCGGTGGCCTTCCCGGCCCGCTTGAAAAAAGCAAGCATTGATTGCGCCACAGGTTCTTTGCCAGGACGAGGAGTGAGCCGCAAGCATCTCCGCAACGGATCGGCAAGTGGCGAATGACGAAAGTCTTGCCCCAAAAGATCCCGGCAGCAGCCCGTGGGGAAACTGCCGCCGAGCGCAAACTTCAAGCCAGGGCTGAAAACTGGCCGTCGGGCGGCGGCGGCGGTTTCGGGACGCCATCCGCGCCATAGCCGGTGCTGCTGGCCGGTTCCGCCTGGCCGCTTTGGGTGGTTTGGCCGGCCTGGTCGGCCGTGGCTTTGGGCCGCATCTCCTCCAGCGCCTTTTTCAGCGCATCCACCAGCTCGGTTTTGGTGATGGCGCCATCGTTATCGGTATCCACCACTTTGAAGACATCCGCCGCACTCGGCCCGTTTTTGACCTTTTCCAGCGCCGTCGTCAGTTCGCCCTGGGTGATTTTGCCGTCCTCATCCCCATCCGTCTTTTTAAAAAGCTGGTCGGCCATTTTGGTGGCGTCGGGCGGGGGGCGTTGCGGGCCGTGGGCCCGGTGCTGTTGCACCTTGGCGAAGGCCGCCTGGTCTTCCGCCTGGTCAATGCTCCCATCCTGGTTCGTGTCCACCTTGGCGAAGATCTTATCGATGTTGGCGCCCTTGCCGTTGCCTGGAGCCGCGGCCTGCAGCTCCTCCTTGGAGAGCTTGCTGTCCCCGTTCTGGTCCAACCGGTTGAACCGAGCCTGGCGCATCGCGGCCAGGTCTTGCGCGTTAAAACCGCCATTGATTCCTGAGATCATAGTTATTCCTTGGTTGGCCTGGTGGGTGTCCCACCCGGTCCTTTTCCCGGCGAAAAGAGCGCCCTCCGACATGGTTTCAGCACCCGTTCCGCGCGGATCATTTCCAGATACTCCTATCGGCTCTTTCCGGAAATACTTGAGCACCGCGACCCCGACTCCCGCCGCTGCAGGAGCTTGCCTTTTGAACCCCAGCGCCCTATTATGGCGCCTGAATGCAAGGCAGATGGCACAGCATTCAACAACCTGAAAACAACCTGAAGCCCTCGATAAATGAATGACTATGCGCGATGATCAGCGGGCCCCTGCGGTAGCGGTGGTAGTCCATGAAAATCCGGCCCAAGCCCGGGAGTTTGAAGACCTGCTGACCGGCCTGGGTATGGAGGTGCGGGCATTCCCCAACGCCGCCGCCGCGCTCGAGGGGATGGAGCCGTCCGCCCCGCCCGCCCTGGTGGTGACGGGCCTGCGCCTGCCGGCGAGGGATGGCTGGCAGTTCTGCCGCTGGCTGCGTTCCCCCGGTTATGCGCTTTTCAACGAGGTTCCGATCTTGTTCGCCGCCGCGCTCGACACGGAAGCGGGCGGGCGCCTGACGGCCGATCTTGGGGCCAACGCCTTCCTGCCGCTTCCCTTTCATCCGCAGGAGTTTCTGGCACTGGCGCAAAAACTCCTCCAAGGCGGGCTGCCCAGGCGGCGGCTGCCGGTGCTGATCGTGGAGGAGGACCAGCTTCAAGCCTGCGCCTTGAGGGACGCGTTCGAGGTCCGTGGCTGCCGCGCCGATGTCGCCCGGACCCGCCAGGAGGCGGAGCGGAAATTCCGGCTGGGGGCTTACCAAGCGGTGATCCTGGATCACCATTTGCCGGACGCGGCGGGCCTCCAGCTGCTGGCCTCCCTGAAGCCGCTGCGGCCAGACACGGTATTCCTGGCGGTGGCGGGTGGTTTGCGGCCCAGCGAGACGCTGGAATGGATGCGCCTGGGGGCGGCCGCGGTGGCGCCCAAACCGTGCGCCCCTGAATACCTGGTGGAGTTGTGCACCAATGCCCGGCGGGAGCAGGAACTGCTGCACGTCGCGGCGGCCCTGGAAAAGCGCACCCTCGAGCTGCGCCGCGGCGAGGCCCGCCAGCGGGAGTTGCTGGAGAATTCCCAGGACGCCTCCTACAAAAGGGATCTGCAAACCAACGCCTACGAATATTTCAGCCCGGTTTTCACCCGGATCTCGGGCTATTCCCCCAAGGAGATGCGGGCCCTGCCGCTGGCAGGCGTCCTGGACTTGCTGAACCCCGAGGACCGAAAGCAAGTCCAGCGAGTGGTGGCGGAGGCCCTCGCCGGCCCGGCCGGAGTGGCCTGCCAGATGGAATACCGGTTCCGGCACAAGGCGGGTCATTATGTCTGGCTGCTGGACCGCTTCACTTTGGTGAGCAACGCCGCCGGCGAGCCCCAGGCGCTGATCGGCAGCGTGAGCGACATCACCAAGCGCAAGCACGCGGAGCTGGCACTCGAGCAGGAAGCGCGGCACCGGCAGATCATGTTCGAGCAGTCTCCGGACGGCCTGCTGGTCATCGATCCCCAGACCGCCCGGTTCCTGGAATTCAACACCGCCGCCCACCGGCAGCTGGGCTACACCCGGGAGGAGTTCGCCCAGCTCAGCATCTTCGACGTGGAAGCCCAGGAAACCCCGGCGGCAACCCGGGAACGGATCGCGGCCACGATCCGCGATGGCCGGGCCGATTTTGAGACCCTGCAACGGACGCGGCAAGGGGAGCTCCGGCATGTCCAGGTCACCACCCAGTTGCTGGACCGGCAGGGGGCTGCCTGTTATTATTGCACCTGGCGGGACATCACGGAGCGGAAGCGGGCGGAGGAAACGCTGCGCTCCACCAATGAGCGGCTGGCCGCCACCCTGGGCGCCCTGCCCGACCTGCTGTTCGAGGTGGATGCCGAAGGCCGGATTTGCGATTTCCACTCACCAGAAGCGGATTTGCTTTACGTTCCGCCCGACCGTTTCCTGGGCAAAACGATGCGGGAATTCCTGCCCGCCGAAGCAAGCCGGATTTTGTATGAGGCACTGGCGGAAACCCGGGCCACCGGCCGGCACCAGGGCGCGGTTTATGCGTTGCCCCTGGCCCACGGCTTGTCCTGGTTTGAGGTTTCCATGGCAGCCAAAGGCGATCCGGCCGCCCCGGCCGCCCGGTTCATCATGCTCTCCCGCGACATCACCGGGCGCAAGCAGGCGGAAGCCCGCCTGTGGCAGAAAGACGCTGCCATCGGCTCGTCGCTCAACGCCCTGGCCATCAGCGACCTCCAAGGCCGGCTGACTTATGTCAACCAAGCCTTCCTGAAGCTTTGGGGTTATGAGCAGGACTCGGAGGTGCTGGGCCGGCCCGCGGAATCCTTTTGGGAATATCCCGAAGAGGCGGTCCAGGTCATCGAGCGTCTGCACGAGTCCGGATTCTGGTCCGGGGAAATGAATGCGGTCCGGCGGGACGGCGCCCGGCTGGTGCTGCAGCTCTCGGCCAGCTTGTTCACCAGCTCCTCGGGCCAGCCGGAAGGCCTGCTGGGATCGTTCCTCGATATCACCGAGCGCAAGCAGACGGAAGCCCGCCTGCGCGCCAGCGAAGCCCGGCACCGGACCATCCTGCACGCCGCGCTGAACGGGTTCTGCCGGATGGACCGCCAAGGCCGCCTGCTGGAGGTCAATGAAGCGTTCTGCCGGATGAGCGGCTACAGCGAAACCGAGCTGCTGGCCCGGCACATCCGGGAGCTGGAGGCGGAGGAATCGGCCGCGGACATCGCCGCCCGCGTCCAGAAAATCCTGGACCAGGGCCAGGACCATTTTGAGACCTGGCACCGCCGGAAGGATGGCACCCGCTACCCGGTGGAGGTCAGCGCGCAATACCTGCCCCTGGAGGAGGGGTGCCTGGTGGCGTTCCTCAAGGACAACACCGAACACCAGCGGCTGGAAGCGCAGCTGCGCCAGAGCCAGAAGCTCGAGGCGGTAGGCCAACTGGCGGGGGGCGTGGTCCACGATTTCAACAACATCCTCGCCGCCATGATCATGAACCTTGGCCTGATGGAAAAGAATTCCGGTCTCAGCCCGGAGAGCCACGACATCATCCAGGAACTGCACTCCGAGGTGGATCGGGCGGCCAGCCTCATCCGCCAGCTCCTGCTTTTCAGCCGCCGTTCCGCCCTGGAGTTGAAAGTGCTCGACCTGAACCAGGTGGTTGGCGGCCTGGTGAAAATGCTCGGCCGGTTACTGGGCGAGCACGTCAGCCTGAGCTTCACCCCGGAGCAGAACCTGCCCGCGGTGAAGGCCGACCCCGGCATGCTGGAGCAAGTGCTGGTGAACCTGGCCGTCAACGCCCGCGATGCCATGCCCGGAGGCGGCCGGCTGACCATCTGCACCACCTCGATGAAAACCGGAGTGGATCACTTCCAAACCCACCCGGAAGCCCGGCCCGGGCAGTTCGTATGCCTGGCGGTGGCCGACACCGGCTGCGGCATGGACGAAGCCACGCTGAGACATCTTTTCGAGCCGTTTTTCACCACCAAAGACGTGGGCAAAGGCACCGGTCTCGGCCTGGCCACCGTCCACGGCATCGTGGCCCAGCACCAAGGGTGGATCGAGGTTGATAGCATTCCCGGCCAGGGCTCCACCTTTCGGGTTTGCCTGCCCGCCTCGCCCCAACCTGCAGCCCTGGAGGCAGAAGCGCCCGAAAACCCGGCCGCCCCGGGCGGCCGGGAAACCATCCTGGTGGTCGAGGATGCCCCCAGCGTCCGGCGGATTCTGGCCCGGACCCTGCGGCAGGTGGGCTACCGCGTGTGGGACGCCGGCAGCGGCCCGGCGGCGCTCGCGCTTTGGGAGGAGCACCGGGCACAGATCGATCTGCTGTTCACCGACATGGTGATGCCGGACGGCCTCAGCGGCCTCGACCTGGCCCGGCGCCTGGTGCGGGAAAAACCCGGTTTGAAGGTGATCATCTATAGCGGCTACAGCCTGGAGGCGGCGAGCCAGACAGGGACTTCCGAAGGCATCGTGTATTTGTCCAAGCCGCGCCCCACCAACGCCCTGCTGAAGGCCATTCGGGATTGCCTGGACCAGGCATAGCCCGGCCGCCGCCAGCGGTTTGGGAAACGCCACGCGGGGAACCGGCGCCGGCTGGCTGGGACGGCGCGGCAAGGCGGGCAGCCCTATTTGGCCCGCCGGGCCCGCCGGCCCAAAAAACCAGCCCGCGGGATTGACAACCGGCGCCGATTGCCGAACATACCAGCGCACACAATAATGAATCATCGGCTGGGAATGCATTTATGAAAAAAATCTGGCACGCAAGTTGGCTGGTGGTTTCCTCCGTCCTGAGCCTGGGGGCGGCGGAACCTTCCATGGATCTCCTGGAAAAACAATTCCGCGAATTGCCGGGGGAGGCCCGGCAGTGGACCGGGCCGCTGTTCTGGCTGCACGGGGATGAGAGCCAGGAACGGCTCGAGATGTACGTGGGCAAGGTCGCCGAAGGCGGCAATGGCACGTTCACCGCGGAGTCGCGCCCCCACAAGGATTGGCTGGGCGAAACGTGGTTCCGGGACCTGGCCATCTGCCTGGAAGCGGCGAAGAAAAACGGGCTGAAGATGTGGATCTTCGACGAGAAATGGTGGCCCAGCGGCGAAATGGGCGGGAAGGTGCCGAAGGCTTACGGCAGCAAGCGGTTGATGGCCGCGACCACGAACGTGAAGGGCCCGGCGAAATTCCAGGCCCCCGGCTTCGGCGGGGCGCAGTTCATCGGGGTGGTGGCGGGGCGGACCACCGCGGCGGGCCTCGATGGGGCCAGCCTGGTGGACCTCCGGGACCAGGTGCGGGAGGGAACCCTCACCTGGGAAGTCCCGGACGGGGACTGGCAGATCCTCAATTTTTCCTGGGCCAGCCGGATCAGCGGCAGCCGCTACCTGGTGGATGGCGCCAGCCGGGAAAGCGTGGATTGGTATATCCGCACCGTTTACCAGCCGCACTATGACCGCTTCAAGGAGGAGTTCGGCCGGAACATCCTCGGCTTTTTCTACGATGAGCCGGAGACCCACGGCGACTGGGGCACCGAGGTGATGGCGGTGCTGGCGGAGCGGCAGGTGGATTGGAAGCGGGCGCTGGTGGCCTGGAAGGCGAAGCTGGCCGGGGAGGAACAGGCCGCGGCGCGCTACCAATACCAGCAAGCGCTGGCGGAAGCCTGGGGCCGCACCCTGTATGGCGGCCTCACGCGGTGGTGCGAGGAGCGCGGGGTGAAATCCATCGGCCACTGGCTGGAGCACCGCAATGAATACCTGAACCAGGAACTGTGCGCCGGGGATATGTTCCCGCTGCAGAAATACAGCAGCATGGGTGGCATCGACGCCGTGTTCGCCCAGTTCCGGATGGGCCAGCGCGTGGCCAACGACCCCCCCTGCTGGCAGACGCCCAAGCTCGGCAGCTCCATCACCCACGCCTACGGCAAGCCGGATGACATCACGATGGTGGAAATCTTCGGCGCCCGCGGCCAGGATCTTACCTACCCGGAGATGAAATGGTGGACGGATCACATGCACGTCTCCGGGGTGAACTTCCACATCCCGCATTCCTTCAATCCCCGCGCGCCCTACGACACGGATTGCCCGCCCTATTTCTACAACGGAGGATTCGAACCCCGCTGGCCGCTCTACCGCGTGTATGCGGATTACACGAGCCGCCTCAGCGTCCTGCTCACCGGCGGCCGGCACGTTTGCCCGGTGGCCCTGCTCTACCTGGGCGGCAGCGCGCACTTCGGGAAGGTGATCCTGCCGGACCAAATGAGCGAGGCGCTGCAGGACGCCCTCTATGATTGCGATTGGCTGCCGTACGACGTGTTTGAACAGGACATGCGGGTGGAGGGCAAAAACCTCCGGCTGCGCAACGAGAATTATTCCATCCTGGTGGTGCCGGCGGTGGAGGTCATCCCCTATGCTGCGCTGGCGAAGGTGAAGGCATTTTACGAGAGCGGCGGCACGGTGGTGGCCCATGGCTGGCTGCCCACGCAATCCGCCACCCTGGGCAAAACCGCGGCGGACATCACCGCCCTGCGGGAAGCGGTCTGGGGCACGCCGCAGCCGGGTTTGCGAGTGTGCCGGGAGAACGCCGCCGGGGGCCGCTCCTACCTGCTGCCCGCCCGGCCCACGCCGGAGCAGTTGCAGCAGGTGCTGGCGGGCGACGCCGGCCACCACCCCACCCTGGAAGTGCTGGAGGGGCGCACCGACCACTGGCTCCATGTGCTGCACCGCGTGAAAGCGGGCCGCGACCTCTTCTTCATCGCCAACCAGAACCACCAGGGGGCCGCCCGGAATTTCCGGTTCCGCATCCAGGCCGCCGGAGTGCCGGAGCTGTGGGACGCCATGCGCAATGAAATCACCGCGCTGCCTTTCACCCGCCAGGGCCAGGCCGTGGAGCTGACCCTCACCATGCAGCCCAACGCGAGCGCCCTGCTGGTGTTCCAGCCGGAAGCGCGCTCCGTTCCCGCCCACCTGGAGGCCGGCTCCGGCACCCCCTCCCAGGTGATCCCGATCGCCCGCCAGGCGGTGCCGCCGCCGGTGGAGCCCAAGTTGGAAAAAACCTCAGCGCTGGGCGACTTGTTCGAAGGCGGCGCCTGGGTGTGGTATCCGGAAGGCAACCCGGGGCAAAGCGCGCCGCCCGGAGCCTGCTATTTCCGGAAAACGATCCACCTGCCAGGCGGGGCCATCACCAAGGCGGTCTTCGCGGGCACCGCCGACAACAGCTTCCACCTGTTCATCAACGGCCGCGACGCCGGCCACGGGGACGAAAGCAGCGAGGGCTGGCGCAACCCGGTTCAATTACCTGTGGCCAGCCTGCTCAAACCGGGCGTGAACCAACTGGCGATCGAGGCCATCAACGCCACCGAACAAGCCAGCCCGGCGGGGCTGCTGGGGTGCCTGCAGATCGAGTTCGATAACGGCCAGACCCAGCAGGTGCGGGTGGACCCGACCTGGAAAGCCTCCCGCACCGGCGGGCGCGGGTGGAACCTGGCCGATTTCGATGACGCCGCCTGGCCCACGGCCAAAGTGGCGGCCCAGTTTGGCGGGAGCCCGTGGGGACGCCTCGCGGCCGGCCAATTGACCTTGAGCCCGGTGAAGGCCGATCCGTTCGTGGGCCGGTGCGAGTGGCCGGCCGGCGCCAGCCTGGACCAAAAGCGTGTTTACCTGGAGGTCGAGGACCTCGCGCCGGAAGACGCGGCCCGCGTCACGGTCAATGGCCGGTATGCGGGTGGATTCATCGGCCGGCCGCTCCGGCTGGACGTGACCGCGCACCTGAAACCCGGCGCCAATGCGCTGCGGATTGAACCCTTCGCCCCCAAAACCGCGCGCCTGGCGGTTTACCCGGTGAAATAACCGCCCAGCCACATTATGAAAATGATCCCTGCCTGGCTTGCCCTGGGCGCCCTGGCGCTGGCCACCGGTTTGGCCCCCGCCGCCGCCGTTTCGGAAACCCAGCCGGCGGCCGATTTGCGCGCCGCCTTCGCCACGCCGCCGCGCGGGGCGCGTCCCTGGGTTTATTGGTTCTGGATGGATGGCAACCTGAGCCGCGAGGGCATCACCGCGGACCTGGAGGCCATGGCGCGGGCGGGCCTGGGCGGGGTGATCATCATGGAGGTGGACGTGGGCGTGCCCAAGGGGCCGGTCAAATTCATGAGCCCCGAATGGCGGCAGCTGTTCAAGCACGTGGTGCGCGAAGCCGAGCGGCTGGGGCTGCAGATCACGCTCAACGCCGGGCCGGGCTGGACCGGCAGCGGCGGCCCGTGGGTGAAGCCGGAGCAGTCGATGCAGCACCTGGTGGCCAGCGCGGTGGAGGTGGCGGGCCCGGGCCAATTCCGCGACCGGCTGCCGCAGCCCAAACGCCGCCCGGCCTTTTTCGGCGATGGCAATCTGCCGGCCGCGCTGGAAAAAGCGAAGAACGAGTTCTACCGCGACGTGGTGGTGCTGGCCTGCCCCACGCCCGACCAACCGGCCACCATCGGCGATATCGATGAAAAGGCCAATTACGTGCGCGCCCCCTATTCCTCACAGCCCGGGGTCCGGCCCTGTTTCACTTCCCCGGCCCAATATCCGGAGCTGCCGGCGGGCGCGGTCATCCCCTCGGCCCGCATCCTGGACCTGACCAGCCGGCTGGACGCGGAAGGCCGGCTGGATTGGGAAATCCCGGAGGGGAAATGGACCATCCTGCGGTTTGGCCGCACCAGCACCGGCGCCAACACCCGCCCCGCCCCGGCCCCCGGCGTGGGCCTGGAATGCGACAAGCTCGACCCGGCCGCTCTGGACGCGCATTACGAGGCGTTCATCGGCGCCTTGCTGCGCGAGATCGGCCCGCGCGAAAGCTCCGCCGACGTGGGCTGGAATTCCCTGCATATCGACAGTTGGGAAATGGGGGCGCAAAACTGGACCGCCGCCTTCCGCGAAGAATTCCAGCGCCGCCGCGGCTACGATCTGCTGCGGTATCTGCCGACGCTAACCGGCCGGGTGGTGGACAGCCTGGAAGTGTCGGAGCGGTTTCTGTGGGACCTCCGGCAAACCGTCTCGGAAATGATCGTGGCCAACCATGCCACCCACCTCAAGAACCTGAGCCGGGAAGATTGGTTCAAACTGTCCATCGAGCCGTACGACATGACCCCCTGCGCCGATGTCAGCCTGGGCGGGGTGGCGGATGTGCCGATGTGCGAGTTCTGGATGTATGGCTTCAACACTTTCTTCAGCGTGTTCGAATCCGCCTCGGCGGCCCACACCCTGGGCCGGCCCATCGTGGCGGCGGAGGCTTTCACCTCCGGCGACGCGGAGCGCTGGCTGGCCCATCCGGCGTCGATGAAGCCGCTGGGGGATTGGGCGCTGAGCGCCGGCATCAACCGGATCGTCTTCCACCGCTACCAGCACCAGCCCTGGCTGGACCGCCGGCCGGGCATGACCATGGGCTCCATCGGCATCCATTGGGAGCGCACCCAAACCTGGTGGGACATGGTCCCGGCCTACCACAGCTACCTGGCCCGGTGCCAGCACCTGCTGCGCCAGGGATTACCCGTGGCCGATATCTGCTACCTCGTGGCGGAAGGCGCCCCCCAGGTGTTCCGCCCGCCCAGCTCCGCCATTCCGGGCAATCCGCCGGAACGCCCCGGCTATAATTTCGACGGCTGCGCGCCCGAGGTGCTGCTGGCCGGCATGTCGGTGGCGGATGGCCGGTTGGTGCTGCCCGGGGGCATGAGCTACCGGGTGCTGGTCCTGCCCGAGCGCGAGACGATCACCCCCGCCCTGCTGCGCAAGGTGCGGGACCTGGTGGCGGCGGGCGCCACGGTGGTGGGCCCCCGGCCGCGCAAATCCCCCAGCCTCGGGGAGTTTCCCCGGTGCGACACGGAAATCCAGCAGCTGGCCGGCGAGCTGTGGGGCGATTGCGACGGGCAAAAAATCACCGAGCACCGCCTGGGCGCGGGCCGCGTGGTGTGGGAGCGCGGCCCCGCGGCGGAAGCCCGCCCGGAACCCCGGAATCCCCTCGCCTCCGCCCGGTGGATCTGGCATGCGGAGGGCAATCCTGCGGCCAGCGCGCCGGTGGGCAAACGCTATTTCCACCGCTCCTTCAGCCTGCCCGGGGGCGCCCCGGTGGCGGCCGCCGTGCTCCACCTGACCGCGGATAATTCCTTCGAGGCGTGGGTCAACGGCCACCGCGCCGGCGCGGGCGACAACTTCCATGAGACGTTCCCGCTGGACGTGAAAGCGATGCTGAAGCCGGGCACGAACCAACTGGCCATCCTGGGGGAAAACGGCGGCGAGGCCCCCAATCCCGCCGGCTTGATCGCCTGCCTGGAGATCCGCTTCCAGGACGGCAGCACGCGTCAAATCGTCACCGACCGCCAATGGGTCTCCAGCACCACGGTCACCGCAGCCTGGCTGGGGGACGCTGCGCCCCCGGGCCAATGGACGGCCGCGCTGGAATTGGGCGCGCAGGACATGCCCCCCTGGAACCGGGGCGGCAACCCGGCGCCACCGCCGCCGGAGCAATATTGCGGCTACCCGGTGGTGGCGGGGATCCTGGGCCGCCTGGGCCTGGCCCCCGATTTCGAGTCGGACGGACCGCTCCGCAGCGCCCACCGCCGCGTGGGGGAGGCCGATTTCTACTTCGTCGCCAGCCGGGCGGACCAGGGCGTCCAGGCCAGTTGCACCTTCCGCGTGGCCGGCAAAACGCCCGAATTATGGGATCCGGTGAATGGCTCCGTGCGCCCGCTGCCGGAATTCCAAACCCGGGACGGCCGCACCACGGTCCCGCTGCGGTTCGCGCCGCACCAATCGTTCTTCGTGGTGTTCCAGCCCGGAGCCACAACGGCCGCCACCGGGTTGGGCCGGAATTTCCCGGAGACCACACCGCTGGCCACCCTGGCCGGACCGTGGGAGGTCGCCTTCGATCCCCAGTGGGGTGGCCCGGCCAGGATCCAGTTCCAGGCGCTGGATGACTGGAGCCAGCGGCCCGAGGAGGGGATCCGCCATTACTCCGGCGTGGCGGTTTACCGCCAGAGCTTCAGCCTGGCGGCGGACCAGGTGGAGCCCAAGACGAACCCCGCCAGCCGGCTTTTCCTCGATCTCGGCGCCGTCCGGAACCTGGCGCGGGTGCGCCTCAACGGGCGGGATTTGGGCGTGGTGTGGTGCGCGCCGTGGCGGGTGGAGATCACCGGGGTGGTCCAGCCCACGGACAACCGGCTGGAGATCGAGGTGGCCAACCTGTGGCCCAACCGCCTGATCGGGGACCAATTCCTGCCGGCTGAAAAACGCCTCACCTGGTCCACCTGGAATCCCTATACGAAGCGTTCCCCGCTGCTCGAATCCGGCTTGCGCGGGCCGGTGACCGTCACGGCCCTGCGTTAGCCGGGCCCCGATCCGGGAGCCGCCGGCCCCGCCCGCCGGCGGCCCGCCGCGAATGTCTTGCGCCGGGCGGCTGAAGCAGGTATGACAGGCCCCCTGAAGGGAGCAAATGCGCAAAAAATATTTCCATCTCCGCCAGGGATTGGCGGCCAGCATCCTCGCCTGCCTGCTGCCAGCCACCGCGCCGGCCCGGGGGGACAGCGTCGTCGTATTCAACGAGGTCATGTACCATCCCGGGAGCGGGGATCTCCGGGGGGAATGGGTGGAGCTCTACAGCCAGCTGGCGGTCAATGTGGACCTGTCCGGCTGGTCCATTTCCGGCGGCATCCAATACCGGTTCGCCGAGGGCACGGTCATTCCCGGGGGCGGATACCTGGTCCTGGCCCAGCTGCCCGCCGAGCTGAAGGCGGCGGCCGGGGTGACGAATATTTGGGGGCCGTTCACCGGCCGGCTGGCCAACGGGGGCGACACCCTGCGGCTGCGCAACAACAACGACCGCCTCATGGATGAGCTGGCCTACGGCGTGGAAGGCGACTGGCCCGTGGGCCCGGATGGCTCGGGCGTGTCGCTGGCCAAGCTCGACGAGGAGATGGCCAGCGGCCCGGCCCGCAGCTGGACCGTCAGCGCGGCGGCCGGCGGCACCCCAGGCCGGCGGAATTTCCCCCTGAAAACCTACGAGACCACCACCACCACCCCGGTTTCCCTGAACAGTGCCTGGAGCTATGAGAATACCGGCCTCCAGCCCCCGTCCAACTGGCGCGAGCCCGGCTTCGACGACCGCGCCTGGGCCACCGGCCAGGGCCTGTTCCAATCCGGCGGCGCCACCCCGCCCATCGGTGATCCGCAGCGCATCCCCACGGTGTTCAGCACCGGGGTGGGCGCCGATGGCGTGGCCCTGGCGCCGGGCAACGCGGATCCCCACTACCTGCTCACCCAATCCGCGCAACCCATCACCCCGGCGCCACCGGTCCCGGCCACGGTGATCCAGGGCCATCCCGCCTGGGCCGCGGCCGATGCCGTTTCCGGGTGGATCGGCCCGGTGAATCCCGGCACCACCAGCATCGCCGCCGGGAGCTACCGCTACCGCACCACTTTTGGGCTGGACGGATTCGATGCGGCCACGGCGTCGCTCACGATCAACGTCTGGGCGGACAACCGCCTGAACAGCGTGCTCTTCAACGGGGTCTCCAAAGCCTTCAGCTACGAGGGCTTCGCCTCCATGAGCGGGGACTTCATCCTGAACAGCGGGTTTGTGGCCGGAACCAACACCCTGGAATTCCTGGCCTACAACGATGATTCCGGGGCGAATCCGGGGGGCTTCCGCGCCCGGGTGACCGGCACCGCCCGCCAGCGCATGACGGTGAACACCCAATTGCCCGGCAGCCAGCCGACCCGCTATTTCCGCAGCCGGTTTGTGCTCAACAGCCAGCCCCAGGTGGCCGCCGTGCAGCTGAGCGCAGTCATCGCGGACGGCGCCGTGTTTTACCTGAACGGGACGGAGGTCCGCCGGTGGAATCTGCCGGAGGGGCCGGTGGATGCCGCCACGCCCGCCCTGTCAAACGTGGCCAGCGCCACGCAGGTGGGCCCGTTCCTGCTGCCCGCATCCGCGCTGCGGCCGGGAACCAACGTGCTGGCGGTGGAAGTCCATACCGCGGGGGCCACCCCGGATTGCCTGTTTGGGGCGGCGGTGTCGCTCACCACCACGAACATCCTGGTGCCGCCGCCCATCACCCTGGCCTTGAATGAGTGCGCCGCCGCCGCCAACGACGATTTCTGGGTGGAGCTGATCAACTACGGGAAGGAGGCGCTGGAGCTGGAAGGGTGCGAATTGAGCGTGGCCGGCGGCCTCGCGGAGCGGCGGTTTGTGCTGCCCGCCCAAAGCCTGGCGCCCGGCGCCCTGGCGCAGCTCAGCCAGACCACCCTTGGCTTTGGCGCCGCCCCGGGCGACCGGGTTTTCCTCCACCGCCCGGGCCAGCTCAGCCTGCTGGATGCGGTGGTGGCCAAGCGCAAGCTGCGCGGCCGGTGGCCGGATGGCACCGGGGCATGGTGGTATCCGGCGCGGCCCACCCCCGGGGCGTCGAATGCCTTCGAGTTCCAGCGGGAGGTGGTCTTCAACGAAATCATGTACCATGCGCCGGTGCCGGTGCCGGTGGCCACCGTGGCCGAGGCCCATGAAACCACGCTGCTGCCGGCCACCGCCCGCTGGCGCTACAACCAGACTGGATCCAACCTCGGGAATGGCTGGAGCGCCCCGGCTTACGATGACCACGCCTGGCCGGAAGGGGCGGCCCTGCTCTACGTGGAGGATGCCGCCCTGCCCGAGCCCAAAAACACGGCCCTGGCGCTCGGCCCGCTGACTTTTTATTTCCGCACGGCCTTTGTCTTCGACGGCAACACCAATGGCCTGGAGCTCCGGCTGCGCACCGTCCTGGATGATGGCGCGGTGTTTTACCTCAACGGCGCGGAAGCCTGCCGGGTGAACATGGCCGAGGGGGCGGTGGATTATTCGACCCTGGCTTCCACCGGGGTCGGGGACGCCGTGTACCTGGGGCCATTCACGCTCCCCACCACCAACCTGGTCCGCGGCACGAACCTCCTGGCCGTGGAAGTCCACCAGGCCTCGGCGGCCAGCAGCGACGTGGTGTTCGGCGCCGAGCTGGTGGCCAGCTATTCGGCCACCACCAACACCCCCGTGGCCCAGGATGCGGAAGCGTGGGTCGAATTGTTCAACCGCGGCGCCCAGCCAGTCGACCTGGCGGGCTGGCAACTGGCCCATGACATCGATTTCCCGTTCCCGGCGGGGACGGTCCTCCCCCCCGGCGGCTTCCTGGTGGTGGCCAGGGACCCGAGCCTCCTGCAGGCCAAACATCCCGGGCTCGCGGTGCTGGGCCCCCTCGGCGGTTCCTTGCGGCATCGCGGCGGCCACTTGCAGCTGCTGGATGCCAGTGGCAATCCGGCCAATGAACTCCGCTATTATGATGCCAAGCCATGGCCTGCTTATGCCGATGGCGGCGGTTCCAGCCTGGAGCTGCGGGATCCCTGGGCGGACAACTCCCGGCCGGAGGCCTGGGCCGCCAGCCTGAATGCCAACCGCTCCGCCTGGAGCAATTACACCTACCGGGCGGTCGCCAGCAATGTCCTCGGCCCCACCCAATGGAAGGAATTCGTGATCGGCCTGCTGGAGGCCGGCGAGTGTTTGATCGACAATTTATCCGTGGTGGAGAATCCCACCGGCACCCGGGTGGCCATGCTGCAGAATGGCGGGTTCGAGACCGGCCTCACCGCCTGGCGCGCCCTGGGCAATCACAGCGCCAGCCGGGTGGAGGTGGACCCGGACAATCCCACCAACCACGTTTTGCACCTGGTGTCCACCGGGCCGACCGAGCACCTGCATAACCACCTGGAAACCACCCTCGCCAGCGGGCGCTCCGTGGTGGATGGCCGGGAATACGAAGTGTCCTTCCAGGCCAAGTGGCTCGCGGGCAACAACCGCCTGAACACCCGGCTGTATTTCAACCGGGCGGCCAGGACCTTTTCCCTGGCCTTGCCCGGCCGCTACGGCACGCCCGGGGCCGCCAATTCCACCAGCAGCACCAACCTCGGGCCGACCTTCATCGGCCTTTCCCACAGCCCCTTGGTGCCCAAGGCCGGCGAACCGGTCACCATCAAGGTGAGCGCCTGGGATCCCCAGGGGGTGGCGGCCATGGACCTCCGGTGGGCGGTGAACCGTTCGGCCGGCGGCCCCCTGCCCATGGCGGCGGGGGCGTTCTCCACCTCCCACCCCGGCTACCGGGAATATGCCGCCACCATCCCGGGCCAGGCCGCCGGCACCGTGGTCCAGTTCTATGTACAGGCCACCGACAGCCTGGGCGCCTCCGCCATGTTCCCCGCCGCCGGGCCGCAATCCCGCGCTTTGTTCAAGGTGGACGAAGGCAAGGCGGTCATGCCCCTGGTCCACCGGTTCCGACTCCTGGTGACCGCGGCCGACACCAGCCTGCTGCATGCCCTGACCAACGTGATGAGCAATGACCGCCTCGGCGCCACGGTGATCTACGACGATCGGGAGGCATTTTACGATGCCGGCATCCACCTGCAGAGCAGCGAGCGTGGGCGCGATCAAACGACGCGGGTCGGGTTTTCGGTGCAATTTCCCGCGGACCAGCTTTTCCGCGGGGCACAGAATGTCCTCACCTTCGACCGCTCCGGGGGTTATGCGGGGGTGGGCGGGCGCCAGGGGGAAATCCTCCTTTGGCAGGCGATCAACCACGCCGGCGGCATTCCCGGCTTCCAGTGCGACCTCGCCCAGGTGTACGCCCCGCGCACCCAGGAGGATGGCCCCTGCCTGCTGCGCATGTCCGCTTACGATGCGGACTGGCTGGACAGCCAGTATCCCAACGGCGCCGAGGGCAGCGTCCACACCGTGGAACTGATCTACTATCCCACCACCACCCTGACCGGGAATGCCCAGGCGCCCAAGCTGCCGGAGCCGGACGAGGTCATCAACGTGGAAATCCAAAACTGGGGCAATGACCCGGAGAATTACCGCTGGATTTTCCTGCAGGAAAACCATGCCGATGTGGACGATTACCGGCCGATGATCGCCCTGGCCAAGGCGTTCAGCCTCACCGGCACCGCCTTGGAGACCCAGACCCGCCAGCTGATGGATCTCGATGAATGGATGCGCACGCTGGCGTTCAAGGCCTTCACCGGCGACGGCGATAACTTCACCTACGGCTATACCCACAATTGGAAGATTTATTTCCGGCCCGGGGATGGCAAAGCCCTGGGCTTCCCGTGGGACATGGATTACGCCTTCGCCCAAGGCACCGACGCGGCCTTCCCCGGCTCCGGTTCGCCGAACACCTATAAGATCGTGAAGCTGCCGGACAATTTCCGCCGCTACAACCACCACCTGCTGGATATCCTCACCACCACGGTCAACGCCACCTACCTGAAGCCCTGGGCCACGCACTTTGCGAAGCTCGTGGGGGAGGATTGGACGAGCGAGGTGAATTACCTGCAGCAGCGGGCCACCTTCATCCGTAATTCGCTGCCTTCCAATGCCGCCTTCGCCATCACCAGCAACAGCGGCAAGGACTTCGCCACCGCCAAGGACCAGGTCATCCTCACCGGCACCGCGCCCCTCACGGTGGGCGGCATCACCGTCAACGGCCTGCGGGCGGCGGTCACCTGGACCAGCCTGACCAATTGGTCGCTCTCCGTCCCGTTGCCGGGCAATGTCAACCTGCTGGCGCTCCAGGGATTGGATGCCCGCGGCAACCCGCTCACCAATTACCTCGACACGATCACCGTGACCAACACCGCCCAACCCGCGCTGCTCTCCGTGGTCTTCAATGAATGGATGGCCGCCAATACCGGGCCCGGCGGCGTGGCCGATCCCGCCAGCGGCCACTTCCCGGATTGGTTTGAATTGTACAATCCGAACCCCGCGCCGGTGAACCTCGCAGGGTATCTGCTGGCGGATTCCCTCTCCCTGGCGGCCCCGTGGGTGATCCCCACCAACACGGTCCTCGGCGCCAATGGTTTCCTGCTGGTCTGGGCGGATGGCGCCACCAACCTCAACGCCCTTTCCAACCGGCACGACCTGCACGCCGGATTCCGCCTGAACAAAAACGGCGATGCCCTCAGCCTGCTGGCGCCCAATGGCGCGGTCCAGCACTCGGTCGCCTTCGGGCCACAGCTTCCAAATATCAGCCAGGGCTTTTATCCCGACGGCAACACCAATGCCATCCTGAGCCTGGCCAACTGGACACCGGGGGCGGCGAACCGGCTGGGCTTGCCGCCGCTGCAAATCGGGAAGGCGAGCCTGGATCCGGCGGGGGTTTTTTCCTTTGAGTTCAGCGCCATCCCGGGCCGTACCTATATAGTGGAATACAAGGAGGCGCTGGAGGCCCCGGCTTGGGCGCCCCTGGGCGGGTACCGCACCGCGACGGGCCCAACGCTCGCCATCACCGACGTCGTGGCTGGTTCCACCCGGCGTTTCTACCGGGTGGTGTTGGCGCCCTGAGGCCCAAAATGGGCAGCCCGCGGAGGGACGGCGGGCAAACCTGGGCCTGCGGATGCTCCAGGCCTGGGAAAAAGCCGCCGTCTGCAAGAGGAATCCGGCGGCGCAAAAATTTGGCCGCTGACGGGGCGCGCGAGGCGCCTGCCGGCAGCGGCCGGAAACCAACGGGCAAGCGGTCCCGTGGTCCGATAAACCAGCGGGCCACGGCGAAGCCGGTTGGCGGGGATCAGTTTTTGCCGCTCACATCCAAACCGACCAAATTCTCCAGGCTGCGGCAATAGAGTTTGCCGTTGGCCAGCACCGGGTAGGCCCAGGTGTCCCGGCCTTCCAGCACCTGGAATCCGGATATTTCCCGGCAGCCTTCCGGGGAGAGGCTGGCCACGGCGATGCGCCCGCTGCCGCTGTAAACCAGGAACTTGTCGCCCGCCAGCATCAGGGAGCCTTTGCCATATTTCTTTTCGGCCCACTTGGTCTGGCCGGTCTTCCAATCCAGGCAGCGCAGCTCGTTCTCATCGAAACCGTAGAGGTATCCTTTCCACAGGATGCAGCTATTGACGTGGTTGCGCATGTTCTTATTTTGCCAGACCACCTTGGGGGCGGAACCAGCGCCGAATTCCAGCAGCGCACAACCGGTGTTGTAACCGGAGGAGATGAACACCTGGTTGCCTGCGATGACCGGGGTCGCGGCGTTGACATTCCAGCTGGTTTTCCAGGGATGCCGCCACAGTTCCTTGCCGTCTTTCATGGAATGGGCCACCAGGCCAAAGGCGTTGAAAATCATCAACGCACGCTGGCCCTCCTGGTCGAAGGGGATGATGGAGCTGTAGGAAGCGGCGTCATCACCCGCCTTCCACACCACCTCGCCCGTTTTTTTGTTCATGGCCACCACATTGGCTCCGGGGCCGCCAGCCTCCACCAGCACCAGGTCTTTTTCGATCAAGGGGGATCCGGCAAAGCCCCACTGCGGCACCTTGCCCTGGAAATCCTCCTTGAAATTCTTCTTCCACACCACGGTGCCCTTTTGAGCGTCGAGGCAGAACAGGTGGCCCTCCCGGCTGACGGTGTAAACCAGCCCGTCGTCCACCGTGGGGGTGCAGCGGGTGCCGTGGTAGCCATTGGGATCCTTGGCGTTGCAGGGATAGGAGTGCTTCCAGACTTCCTGGCCGGTGCCGGCCTCGAGGCAATAAACCGAGTCCTGGTTGTCCGTATTGCCCATGGTGTAGAGGCGCCCCTGGCTGACCGCCACGGTGGAGTAACCCACGCCGACGCTGGCCTTCCAGATTTGCTTGGGACCGCTGGCCGGCCATTCGGTCTGCCAGCCGGCCTCGGTGGAAATGTTATCCAGCTTGGGTCCCCGCCAGCGCGGCCAGTCTTCCGCCGCCACCGGCATGGCCCACGCCGCGAGCAGAGCCGCGGCAGCCAGGGCCGCCGATCGGGATGCCGTTCCGGATTTTGAACGAAGTAAACGAGTCAAAGTATTTTGCATGGCGCACGAATAACTCATGGCCAAAACCAAGTCAATGCCAAGTCTCTTTGACGAACCAGCCGCGTTTTCAGGGCCAACCATGGATCACCGCCTTTTCCCTCCTCCGGACTCAACTGCGACCTCCAGGGTCCGGCTCCTGGCGCCGGCCCCCGTTCCATTATCCGTCTGGCGGAAGCTGGACAAAGCAGTGGGAGGGAGGGTAGTTTTGCAGGATGAAGCAAGCAGCACTGGCCCGCAGGGTCATCCCCGCCATCGCCGCCCTCCTGGCCCTGGCCGCCACCCACGCGGCAGCGGCGCCCAATCCGGAAACCTTTGCCATCGAAACCTACGTGGGGCGCACCTATAACTACCTGGACAACCTGGTGGACCAGGATGGGCTCCCGTATTTCAACGTATTCTGGACCGATCCCGCCGAGGCCGCCCATGATTGGCCGGATTTCGGGGACGTTATGAGCCGCCAGCTCCAGGCGGCCATCATGGCCCGGCACTTGACCGGCCAGGAAGCCCGTAATGAAAAGCGGTGGCTGCAAAAAATCCGCTCCTACCTGGATCCCCAAACCGGGCTCCTGATGCGGCCCAAGACCACCTTCTCCGAGCCGGTGGCTGACTTGGGCGACCAAGCCCTGACCTTGTTTGCCCTGGCCACCGCCTACGCCGACCAGCCAGAGCCGCGCCTCAAAGGCGAAATCGACCGCCTGGTGGAACATCTGCCCCGGCTTTACGAGCCGAACCATTGGCTGCGGGGATTCATCGTCAAAGGCCTGATGACCTGGACGCGGCTCACCGGTTCGCAGCCCGCCCTGGAACAGGCCGGGCAGTTGGTCCGCAGCTGCTTCGAAGAGAATCCCCTGTTCACTCCCGACAACACGTTCCGCCAGGGCGGGCACATGCACGGCAACCTGCGCACGCTGGTGGGGGCGGCCGATTACGCCCTGTATGTGAAGGACCCGGTGCTGTTCAGCCGGGTGGATGCCCTCTACCGGTATGTCCGCTCCGAGGGGACGCGCTTTGGGTTCCTCCCGGAAGTCGTCGGGCGCAAGGGAGACATTGTTTCCTGCGAAAGCTGCGCGCTGATGGATTTCCTGGGGCTGGCGGTGACGCTGGCCAACCATGGCCACCCCGAATATTGGGGAGACGTTGAACGCATGGTGCGCAACCAACTGGTGGAAAGCCAGGTGGCGGACACCTCCTGGTTGAAGCCCGGGAACCAGCCGGACACCGCCCAATTCACCTGCCGCGAGGTAGGCCGCCGGCTGGTGGGCGCCTATTCCGGCTGGACCTCGCCCACCCACATCCTGGCCGCCCGCGAGGAACTCCACTGGGGCGGCCCGGAATTGCGCGGCAAGACCCGGGCCATCCAAAACTGCTGTGGGGGCTCGGGCACCCACGGCCTGTTCATCGCCTGGAAGAACGCCGCCCGATTGGAAAATAGCACGCTGTCCGTCCACCTCCATATCGACAAACTATTGCCGCAGGCTGAGATCCGCTGCCGCCAGCCTTACGCAGGCCAGCTCTCCATCGACCTCAAGCAAGCCTGCCGCGTGCGGGTGCGAATCCCCGAGTGGGTGGAGCCCAAGGATATCCAGGCCACGGCCAGCCAGGGCGAGGTCAAAGCCCGGGTGTGGGGCAACTACCTGGAGCTTGGCCCGCGCCAGGCGGGCGAAAAACTGGTGGTGCGCTACTCCATCCCGGTGCGGGAGGAAAGCTTCCACATCGGCAACCCGGGCTTCCGGCAATACCACTATACCGCCACCTGGAAAGGCGACACCGTCGTGCGCATGACCCCCACGGGAGAACAGGCCGCCAAAGGTTTTTCCGATTTCGATGGCAAGCCCGTCGAGATTTATTACGGGCAGGATGGCCCCGGGCCCCTTTACCAGCGGGAGCACCTGCTGAACGCGGCCCAACCCACGTTGGCGCCGCTGCATCTGGACGACGGCAAGCTCGATTTCTGGCACTTGCAGACGCCCACGCCAGCGAAATCCTGACTCCGTAAATCCCACCATTACCTGGTGCAAAACCATACCGCTGAAATCTCCCATCCCACCATCCCTATGAAATGGCCTGTCCTCTTACTGATATGGTCGATGCCGGCCGCCTTGGGCGCCGAAACCAATTCGTGGACGCTGGCCGCGCCGGAGGCCCGCTGCACGATCACCGTTTT
The DNA here is from genome assembly GCA_903845125.1 of uncultured Verrucomicrobiota bacterium. Classification (GTDB taxonomy): domain Bacteria; phylum Verrucomicrobiota; class Verrucomicrobiia; order Limisphaerales; family UBA1319; genus CAIMWS01. The sequence continues at coordinate 2,360 of CAIMWS010000180.1, read as the reverse complement.
TCTGGATGGCGAAGGCCGCCCGGGCTACCGGGCCGCCTGCCAGGGGCAGCCAGTGATCCTGGATTCGCCGTTGGGGGTGCGGCGCGACGACCAGGCCTTCGAGCGGGACTTGCGGCTGGTGCAGGCGGGGGAAGTGGAGAGCCGCCGGGAAACCTACGAGTTGTTCACCGGCCCCCAGCCGCAGGTGGACCACCTCCTGAACCACCGCACGCTCGTTTTCAGCAATCCCGGCCAGGCCCGATTGGAGCTGGATCTCGCCGCCAGCCAGGAAGGAGTGGCGTTTCGTTTCCGGTTCCCCGACGCGGACACTAATGTCCACGTCCTGACCTGCGAATCCACGGGATTCCGCGTTCCGCCCGCCACCCGCGGCTGGCTGCAGCCTTACCACGCCGCCAGCGACTACACCCCCGCCTACGAAGATTTCTTTTTCCACGTCGCACCCGGGAATCCCCCGCCGCAGTCGCGCGGCAAGCCGCTGGGCTGGTGTTTTCCAGCCCTGTTCCACGTGGCGGAAGCGGGCGCCTGGGCCTTGGTGACCGAAAGCGGCACTGACGAATCCTATTGCGGTTGCCACCTGGGCCCCGAATCGTCCGGGGGATTATACCGCATCGCATTCCCGGCGGCCAACGAACGGACCAAGCGCCAGCCGTTGCTGCCCAATCCCGAACCCCACAGCCCCCTGCCCTGGACCCTGCCCTGGCGGGTCATCCTGCTCGGACCGGACGCCGGCGCCCTGGCCACCTCCACGCTGGTCACGGATTTGGCGCCCCCGTCGCGCATCCCGGACACCTCCTGGATCCGCCCCGGCCGGGCCTCCTGGGCCTGGTGGTCCTACCCGGAAGGCCCCGTCACCGAGGCCCGCTTCAACCAATTCACCGACCTCGCCGCGGATATGCAGTGGGAATACACCCTGTTCGACGCCGGCTGGTGGAAGCTGGGACTCACGGGGATTGTGGCGCATGCGCAAATGCGGGGGGTCCAAACACTGGCCTGGTGTGCGGCGGGCGATTTTTACCAGCCGCAACTGAGGGAACGCAAATTGCGGGAACTGGCCTCCGCCGGGGTCAGGGGCGCCAAGGTGGATTTCTGGTGCTCCGACCGCCAGGAAGCCATCGCCGCGATGCAGGCCCTCCTGGCCGAGGCCGCCACCCGCCGCCTGGTCGTGAACCTCCACGGCTGCACCCTCCCACGCGGCTGGCAGCGCACGTGGCCTAATTTCCTGGCGGCCGAGGCCGTGCTGGGGACCGAGTCCTACTTCTACGAATCGCGATACCCGGAAAAAGCCGCCGAGCTGAACACCGTGCTGCCTTTCACCCGCAATGTCGCCGGCCCGATGGACTACACCCCCATCGCCTGCTCGCTCAAAAAGTACCGGCGCACCACCACCGCGGCCCATGAGTTGGCCACCTCCATCGTGTTCACCTCCGGCCTGATCCATTTTGCGGACAAGCCCGAATACTTCAGCACCCTCCCCGTGGAAGCCCGCCAGGTGCTCCGCGAGGCGCCGGCCCGGTGGGACGAAACCCGCTGCCTCATCGGCGAGCCCGGCCAGCTGGCGGTCTTCGCCCGGCGCGCGGGCGGGGTGTGGTTCATCGCCGGGCTCAACGGCACGGGTGAGGTGCGGCAGATGGACCTCGATTTGTCCCGGTTTGCGGGTTTTCCGAAGCGCTGGCTCATCGCAGAGGGTGCTGATTCCAGCCTGGAAGTAGCGGTAGCAACTATTCCTGCTGCTACCCAATGGAGCTATGCCCTGCCGCCGCGCGGCGGATTCATCCTGCGGCTGGCAAAGTAGGGAGGGAAAAAACGAGATAGCCGGCCAGCCTGGGTCGGGCGTGCAGGGCCAAACCGTTTAATTCTGGTACACCGACTGTTTGGGAGACCAGTTATCGGGCATCCGCCACTGGGCGTTGGTTATAATCTGGTTCCGCCGATGCAAGGTATAGCTTAGCTTCGCCCATTGGAAGGTCATCGCGGGTGATCCATTGCGGAAGAAAACCACCTGCTGTGAGTTGGTGTCGATCGCCACCCGGCTGCTGGCCCAATATTCATCCTGGTGGTCGTAGTAAAACCGCTCCCAAGGTCCACCCGGTTTCCGATAGACAAAGCTCGTCGTGAACGGCTCGGCGCCCCAATTGAATTCCTGAACCACGCACATTTCGGTGCCGTCCGGCGCGGTGGCGCTACCCACCACGCGCGGTTCGCTGACATGATGGGCCAGAACGCCGATCCAGGTCGTGAGCACTAACGCGGCGAGAATCAGTATAATGCGGTTAATAAACTGCATAATAACACATTATTACCACGGCGCCCGGCGCAAGGCAAGTTATTTCAGATGGTTTCAGATGGTTTCAGATGGTTTC
>CAIMWS010000179.1 GCA_903845125.1 uncultured Verrucomicrobiota bacterium | reverse complement strand
GTTCCGCACGGGTGCCAACCGCTGGGTTCGCCAGAAGAGACTTGATCAGCGCCGTGTGCTCGGGCTGCCGCAGAATCTGTTGGACCGATAGAATGCCTTGCATCCGCCCTGTCTACACGACGGCGGGGAAAATGTTCCGCCATTTCTTCCGGGGCAAGCGCAGGCCTACCTGGGGTTCCAACAACGCTTACTCCCGTGCGTACGTGTTCACACGTACACGGTTTTGCGTGTTCACACGGATACCCGGACAGCCGTGCTTCTGAGATAATCCGTGGCAGTGATACCTAAGATCCTCATTGCGGACGACGACACACGGATGCGCCGGCTTCTCCGGCAGGTCGTCGCAGGCTGGGCCGGCACGGTTTAAGAAGCCGCCGATGGGGGTGCAGCCATTGATACCTGTATCGCCCAACGGCCGGACTGGGTGCTGCTGGACCTGCGGATGAGCCCCGTGGACGGCCTCCGGGCGTTGCTCGAGATCAAGGCCCAGCTTCCGCAAACCAAGGTGATCATTGTCTCCCAGTATGACGACGCCGGCCTGCGCGCCAAGGCACTCCGGGCCGGCGCTTGCGCCTATGTCCTGAAGGAGAACCAGCACGAATTGCCGGGCATTCTCATGGCGGGCCTGTCCGAAACAATCGCGGCGACGCCAGGAGCGACGCCGTGCCGCCGCGGGTTGAACCCGAGTGAACAAAGCAACGAAGAAAGACAAACGATGAAACCAATGACAAAATACCTGACGGTCGCGCTCGCGACATTCCTAGCTCTCGGAGCAGCCCGGCCCTGCGCCGCGCAGATCCCGGCCAACGCGCTGCCCCTGCCTTCCGGCTACCCGGAAGGCGTCGCCTTCGCGGTCAACGCCGGCGGGCAAGCCGCTGGCTGGGTTACGGGTGTGACCGGATCGGAGGCCGCGTGCCTGTGGAAGGCGGACGGCACGCTGGTCGTCCTGCCGCTGCTGAACGGCTACGGATCGGCGGTGGCCAACGCAATCAACGACAGCGGCGTGGTTGTGGGCCACTGCGAGAGTATGGCCGACCCCAAACTATGGCACGCGACCGCCTGGACGCCCAATGCCGCCGGCGGCTACACCGCCACCGACCTCGGCGTCCTTGCTGGCGAAACCGGGAGCGACGCAGTGGCCATCAATGCTCAGGGACAGATTCTCTGCAATAACGGCTATCCCTCTTATTATCCGTATTTCCTCTGGGAGAACAGCGTCCAGACCAAGGTGGCGCTGGCGGACGGCACCCCAATAGATGCAGGTGGAATGAACTCTCTATACAGATCGGCACTCCTGAGCTCGGACGGCCGGGTGGCCGGAACCGTTTATTGGGACATTGAGAGCGAAGGAGTGGTGCTTTGGCAGAAGACCAGTTCTGGCGACATCGTTATTACCAAAGTCACGGGCGGACCCGAAGACTCGGCTCAAGCGATCAGCCCGAACGGGATTATCGGGTATTCGCACGGGGACGGTCTCTACCTTTACGACGCGAACACCGCAACCACCACGCCAGTGGATTCGACACCCCGGACCAGCGCCGATGGCTCCATCACCTATACCCCGGTTTGGATCTCGAGCGTGAATGACCAGGGGCAGGCGGTCGTGGAGGTCATAGCCGAAGACAACATCACCGGTGCATACGGCTTCGTGCCCTATTTCTGCCAGTCCGGCGCTTTGACGCAGATTCCGGTGGACAGCCTCCTCCCGGCCGGCAGCGGGCTATATCAGGCCATCGGGGTCATCAACAATAGCGGGCAGGTCGTGGGATACGCAATGTACTACCCATCCTCCGCATCCTACTCCTTCGTTAGCTTTGGCTGGAGCGCCAGCACGGGCATTGTAGAGCTCGCACCTCCGTCCGGCAGCGACATGGCGCTTCCGGTCGCTCTCAACGACTCCGGGCTCGTAGTCGGCGCCGGAATGTTCTCCTCCACTGAATCTTACGTCCCCGTCACGTGGAACCTGTCCGCGCCGGTTTCCGCGCTGACCATCTCCGGCGCGACGGCGACCCGTGCCAGTTCCAAGAGTCCGAACGTCACCGTCACGATCACCAATCCGAGCACGACTGACACGGCCTACAACGTGACCGTGACGGCGGCCAGCCTGAACGGGGTGGGCGCCAAGTCAGCCCTGCCGCTGGTCTATGGCACCCTCAAGCCAGGCCAGAGCAAGCAGTGCAAACTGCAGTTCAGCTCCAAGGCCACCGGCGACCAGACGCTCACCATCGACGGCACCAGCTCGTTGGGTGACTTCTTCACCACTCAGACAGTGCACGTGCCCTAGCTAAATCAGAAGACGGATATTGATCCTCGGGCGGGGGGCCGGCACACCTTCTCGAATTGGCCTCCTGCCCGTGGATTTTTGGATTGCCAATGACCGCACAAGAACGCTCCCAGCTGAAACACACGTCAGGGGATATTGGTGAACGGGGACGCGCCAACCATCGCACGCGTGGTGCCACTGAAGAATTGGATTGGCCCCACGACAGCTTCTCGCCTGCGAACGAAATCCACGCTCGGCTACGTAAAAGTGAACAGGCAAGCCCCTTGCCCACCTCGCGGCGCTGTCCCGGTCAACCAGGGGCGTCGTGGGAGGCTCTTTCACTCTGAACGCCCGGTTCGCTTTCGGTGATGGCTGCGACTGTCTCGGCTATGCAACGCCAGCATCCGCTGCTCGCGATGAGTGGACAAGCGGGAACTCAGACCTTGCGGGTGATAACAAATGTAAACGGTGTTGGAACGACAGGTAGGCGTGGGTGGCTGGGTGTGGTAGAAGCGGGGTGATGAGCAAGACGCGTTTTAAGTCTCGTCGCCGACGGCGGTCGGCGGCGGAGATAACTTCCTTGGTGGCCGCTTTCCAGCGTTCCGGGCAAGCGCCCCGCCAGTGGGCTGAGCAGGAGCAGGTGGGCCTGGCGACCGTCTACCGGTGGCTCCGCCAAGCACGGTCCACCCCGGCACCGCTGGTACCCGTGCGGCTGAGCGGGCCGACACCCGTGGAAGCCATCCGCTTTGTCCATCCCCGCGGGTGGCGGGTCGAGGTGCCCGCCTCCCTGCCTGCCGCCCAACTGCTCCCCTTGCTGGCGGGCCTGGCCGCATGTTGAGTTTCCTGGCCTCCACGCGGGTGTTCCTGGCGGCCGGGGAGGGCGGCACGGTGACGGTGAATCCGCTGCGGGCCGAATATCTGGGCGGCGAAGCAATCCTGATCCGGGTGGCCCCGCTGCCGGGTTATGAATTCACGGGTTGGACTGGGGATGCAAACTGGCCAGTAGCTCTGGAGTTCGCGGTTGGGTTATACCAGGATTCAACGATGCGGGCGAATTTCCTGAAAGTGCCGCCAAGGATCACCCGACAGCCATCCCATACAAGTGTGGTGGTTGGCGGCACGGCGAGTTTTCAGGTGCTGGCCAGCGGGCCGGATCTGGCCTATTTATGGTTTTTCAATGGAGCGGCAATTCCGGGGGCCACGAATAATACTCTGACGCTGC
>CAIMWS010000178.1 GCA_903845125.1 uncultured Verrucomicrobiota bacterium | reverse complement strand
CGCCTGCACCGCATCCGCCAGGGCAATCCGCTCCGAAATGGGTACATCCAAATCGTTGGTGCGGGTCAAGACAGTCTGCCAACCGCTGGTTTGCAGCAGGTTCGCGATCCGCAAGGCCCAGTCCAGCGTGTATTCCTTCTCGTAACGTCCGGTTAGGATATTTTGGGTGCCCGGGCTCCGGCCACCATGGCCGGGATCGATAACCACCACCCGCCGCGAGTGGTTGGCTGGCGCCAGGGGGGTCAGCAAGGGCAGCAACGTCTTTTGCACATCCAGGTTATGAATATGCACCTGGCTGCCGATCAATGGCGGTGCATATCCCAGCCAGCAATTGACTCCATTCCAGCGTGCCAGGCGGTTGCAGGCGGCTACATCCAACCGTGCCTCTGCCGTCTGAAACTCGTAACCGTGAATGGCCTTGGGCAATCTGGCTAACTGGGCCGCGATGCCATTGGACGAAACCAAATCAACCAGCCGGACCCAGACCTTGGCGGGTGGTTGGGGCAAAACCGGCGCTTGGGCTGCCTCAACTTCCGGTTTGGGCTCGGGGGCCGGGGAGCTGGGCGGGGTGCTCAGGCCTACCAGGGGAGTCATTGCGGGCGCCTGCTCGGGAACCGTGTGGCAGCCGGGTAGAATCAGCAATTCCAGCAGCACCACCAAGATCAGATAAATCCAACGCACCGGGGCATTGTGGGTGGACCCGATGGCGACTCAAGCCTGTTATTGAAATAATTTCGGTTGCCAGGCCGGGCTGCGCGGTTGAATTTAGAGGGAATGTGCGGTCGTTATACTCAGACCCGGGGCACGCCCGAGGTTCGGCGGCATTTTGCGGCTGTTGGCCCGGTGGAGGATTTTCCGCCGAGGTATAATATCGCTCCCCAGCAAAACGCGCTGGTGGTGGTGAAACATGGCCGGCGAATTCTTCAGCCCATGCGCTGGGGCTTGGTCCCATTTTGGGCCAAGGAGGAGGCGATCGGGTCTTCTTTGATCAATGCCCGCTCCGAAACCCTGGCGGTGAAACCGGCCTTTCGAAACGCTTTGCAGAGCCAGCGCTGCCTGGTGCCCGCCGATGGTTTTTACGAATGGATCAAACCAGGCAGGATTCGCCAGCCGGTCCGTTTTGTCTTGAAATCCGGAGGCTTGTTTGCCTTCGCCGGGCTTTGGGATCGGTGGCAAGGTTTGGGAGGGGTTCCCTTGGAAACCTTCACCATCCTTACCACTGCAGCCAATCCGTTGATCCGCCAAGTGCATGATCGAATGCCGGTGATTGTGTCTTCCGATGAATATGAGTCCTGGCTGGCCGATACTTTCGATTTAGGGGATTTGGAGCGCTTCCGAACGCCCTGGCCAGCCGAAATGATGGACAGTTATCCGGTAAGCCCTGCCATAAACCGGCCGGGTCTGGACACACCCGATTGTATCAAGCCGCATTCAGACCGCCAGCAAGAGCTGGCTTTCTAAAAACCACCCATCGCGGCTGCTTTAGCCGTGACTGCCAAAAGTGGCTAAAGTAAATCGGCAAATCGTCCGATAAATGAAGCATGAGTGCGCGGTTATTCAGGATCAACATCAAGTTTATGGCTGAGCGGGATTCGGTTGAAGTGATTCCGATTTTTCCGGGTAAAACAGGTATACGGACTGGTATTCCGCGGTTTAACTTTGCCAAAACGGCGGCCAGGAAGGTGCTGGAACCAAGCCCTCCCTCCGCGGCGTGTGGCCGGATTCTAAACTAACCGGGCTAATAGCCCGTAATCTCCAAGTTCCTTATCAGCCCAATAAAAAGGCCCTTCCCTCTGGCTCGCCAGGCTGGGAAGGGCCGCCATGCTGGAAACTGTCAATAGCTGCTATTTGAAGGCGATGAAATTAGCCGCCTTTTCACCACAGACCGGGCAGCTGCGGTTGGGCCTTTTTTCGGCCGTGAAACCGCAATCCGGGCAGACAAAATACGATACCTCCTTGTTTTTGCCCAGGTTGTCGATGGCATCCTGGTATAACTTGACATGCTCGGTTTCCGCCGCCAGCGCGAATTTCATGGTGCGCAGTGCCGCCTTGGCGGAATCGGCTGTGGCCTGCTTGATAAAGTCCGGATACATGATGTCGCGCTCATAGGTTTCACCCTTCAGAGCCGCCGCCAGGTTTTCCTTGGTGGAGCCAATTTTGACTTCGTCCAATTTAATGGTATCGGGTTTTCCCCCCATCTTGGTGATGGCCGCTTTGTGGGAATCGCGGTGAATCGCCTCGGCTTTGGAGGCGGCCTCGAACAGTTTGGCGGCCTGGGTGGCCCCCTCCTCTTTGGCTTTCTTGGCGAACAGCCCATACTTATGGCTGGCGTTGGATTCCCCGCGCAGCGCGGCGTTTAAATTGTCGATGGTTTTATTGCTTGCTGCCTGAGCTACGCTCGCAACGGCAAGGCCGGCAATCAGAGTAATTATGTATGCTTTCATGGAACGGAATCTTCCCTTTTCACCTGAAAGAAAGCAAGGCAGAACGTGGCGGGTATTTCCCTCCCCGGATAACCGTCACCTGGGATGCCCAGCGCCCTCCCCGCCCAGGCAAATTTGCCCATGAGGACGGCTTTTGGCTTGCCTAATGCACGAAAAATGCTACTCCACGAGGCGAATTGAATCGCATGGAGCGGGATGCAATAGTCATAGTGCCCACTTATAACGAGCGGGAAAATCTCGAGCCACTGGTGAACCGCCTTTTGAGTTTGCCATTGGCTGTTGATTTGCTTGTGGTGGATGATAATTCCCCCGATGGCACCGGCCAGTTGGCTGATGCCCTGGCTGCAAAAAACGAGCAGGTCCAGGTGCTGCACCGCCCAGGCAAAGCCGGCTTGGGCCGGGCTTATTGTGCTGGTTTCCAGTGGGCTTTGGCGCGCCAATACGAGTTTATTTTCGAGATGGATGGGGATTTTTCCCATAATCCGTCTGACATTCCCGCCTTGCATCAAGGCGCCCGGCAGGGGGATCTGGCCTTGGGATCGCGGTATTGCAACGGCATTCGGGTCATCAATTGGCCTCTGAAACGGTTGATGTTGAGCTTGACCGCCGCCAAATACGTTCACCTCATCACCGGTATGCCGTTCTCCGATCCCACCGGGGGATTCAAGTGTTTCCGCCGCCGCGCTCTGCAGAGCATCGATTTGCAGGCCGTGCGATCGAATGGGTATAGTTTTCAAATCGAAATGACCCACAAGATTTGGCGGCAGGGGATGAAAATACTGGAGGTCCCCATTATTTTCACGGATCGCTTCCAGGGATCCTCCAAAATGTCCGGCCATATCGTGTGGGAGGCCATCTGGGTCACGTGGCGTTTGCTGGCCCAAAATGGCTGGCGGCGTTCGCCACGCTTGAAAAAGTAAAGGTGCCACGGTGCGCCCGTTTTGGATCTGGATGCTTTACCTGGCCGTGGTTTTCCTCGGCGGCGCCTTGCTGGCGCCCTGGCTCTATGCGTTGACCCAGTGGGGTTCCGCCCATTGGGACTTTCTTAAACCATTGGCCGGTCATCCCTTCCATCGCTTTGTGAGCCGATCCTTTTTGATCCTGGCGCTGGCCGCTTTGTGGCCGCTGGCCCGTGCCCTGAACATGGGCAAGCCAGCGCGCTGGGGGTGGTCGGATGCCCCCGGCAAATGGTTTGGATTGGCCTTCGGTTTTGGATTGGGACTTGCCTCCCTGGCGGTGCTCGTGGGCCTGGCTTTGATGATGGGAGCCAGAGAACTGGGGGCCGCCCATTCTGTAATGCAACTGCTGGTTCATTTTCTAAAAACGATCGGAACCGCCGCCATCGTGGCCGTGATTGAGGAAACGGTTTTCCGGGGCATGGTTCTGGGGTCTTTTCGGCAGGGCATGGGGATCGTGCCGGCGTTGATGGCCAGCAGCGCGATTTACTCGCTGGTCCACTTTTTTCAACGGCTGCAAACACCATCCACCTTGGATTGGACCTCCGGTTTGGCCATGCTTCCCGGCATGCTCCGCGGGTTCGTGGACTGGCAAACCCTGGTGCCCGGGTTTATCAACCTGTTCCTCGTAGGGCTGATTTTGGGCTGGGCTTTTATCAAAACCGGCAATCTTTACCTTTCAGCCGGCCTCCACGCCGGTTGGATTTTTTGGCTGAAGTATTATGGGTATCTGACCCTGGCAACCAGCTCCGCCAATCCCTGGATCTGGGGCACCAACAAGTTGGTGGATGGCTGGGTGGCCATGCCCATCCTGGTGGCCGCGGGGGTGGTTTTGGTTCTCCGGTTGAACCGGCGTGGGCAGAAAATGGAGGCGCCGGATTGAGCGCTTTGGAGTTGCTGAAAAGTTGGCTTGATGCAGGCCTGGCTTTTTTTTACCCTGAGGTTTGCCAAATATGCGAATCAGAGCGGGCGGGGCCGGCCGAAGGATATTTGGGAGCCAAATGCCGGGAGCAGGTTGTCTGGCTTCAGAGGCCGTTTTGCGAGCGTTGCGGCAGGCCTTTTGAAGGCAACCTAACGCAGGCTTTTGAGTGCGCCGAGTGCCGGGAAACAAACGGTATTTTGTCTCGGCGCGCTCAGCGGTGGCCGCCAGCGGGGTGGTGCTGGAGGTGATTCACCGTTATAAGTATCAGCGCGCGCTTTGGTTTGAACCATTTTTGGCGGAATTAATGATTCAGCAGGCTGAACCCGTGTTAAAAGCCGGTTCCTGGGATGCCGTTGTGCCGGTGCCATTGCATCCTTTGAAGGAACGCGAACGGGAATTCAACCAGGCGGAGCGGTTGGCTGCCCACTTGGGAAAAAGACTCGGAATCCCCATTCAGAAGCACCTCCTGAAGAGGATCAAACCAACCCCCACCCAAACCTTCCTTAATAAGGCCGCCCGCCAGGCTAATATGCAGGGCGCATTTCGAATGAATTCCCCGCTGAACTGTCAAAGGATTATCCTGATCGATGATGTTTTCACCACGGGAGCTACCACCAACGCTTGTGCCAGGGTGCTGGCCGAAGCCGGTGCCGGGCCAATCTGTGTCTGGACGGTGGCACGGGGCATTTAATCGGATCTGAAAAATCGAATTTTTATGGCAACTCGCACTTCCACCTTTGGTAAAAAAAGTCTCACTCAGGAGACCTCGGATACACCGCCTCCCATCAACGTGGTTAAATCTGAAACGACTTTTGTCAAAAAGCCAAAAATCGGCAGTAATCCTGGCCGCAAGCGGGAGATACCGGAAGGTGTGTGGACGAAGTGCGAAAAATGTTCCAACATGCTTTATGACAAGGAGTTGGATGAGAATTTGAAAGTCTGCCGCCATTGCGGTCATCATTTTCAAATTTCCGCCCGGGAGCGCATCCACTCCCTGGTGGATACCTGCTCCTTTGAGGAAATGGATGCGCATATGACGAGTGTGGATGTGCTTCAGTTCAAGGGGGTTGCCGCCTACAGCAAAAAGCTGGAATCCTACCAGAATTCCACCGCGCTCAAGGATGCGGTGATCACTGGGGTGGGCAAAATTGGCGTTTTCAAAGTGGCTTTGGGCGTCATGGATTTTTCGTTTTTAGGAGGTTCCATGGGGGCCGTGGTTGGGGAAAAACTGACGCGGTTGATGGAAGCCGCCACCGATAAAAGCCTACCCTTGATCATTGTTTCCACCAGCGGCGGAGCGCGCATGTATGAAGGCATGTTCAGCCTCATGCAAATGGCCAAAACTAGCGGCGCTCTCGCTTACCATGCCCGAAAGAAATTGCCCTACATCAGTGTGTTAACCCACCCCACCACCGCCGGGGTGATGGCGAGTTTTGCCAGTTTGGGCGATTTGATTCTGGCTGAACCTGGCGCCATGATCGGTTTCGCCGGACCTCGCGTGATTAAAGATACTACCCAGGCGGAATTGCCTCCTGGGTTCCAAACGGCGGAATTTCTTATGGACCATGGGTTGATCGACGCCATCATCCATCGGCGGGACATGAAAGACCGCCTGATCAATTACCTCGATTTTCTCATGGAGGGACAAAGGCAGGTGATCGCCTTGGGATAAAACACCGCGTTTCTTTTTGGCAGGGTATTCCTGGTATTGTGGGAACCCGTTGCGGGCGAGGGGCGGTAATCTCCAGTTTAGTTTTACCGATTAATGTCGATAATATTAGTATGAAGACAATCCGATCCTGGCGGTGGGGGTTGTTTATGATGGTGCTGTTGGCGGGATGCTCCTCTGCCCCCTCTAAATACGAAGCGGTTGCCAAAATCGCCTTTTATAACAGCTCCGTGAATCTCAAGTTTGAAGCCGGTTTCGTGCGGGCGGAGCGGTTTCTGGTGGAGGTGTTCGGCACGCTCAACGTGGCGGAAATGCGAGTTTTGGGGGGGGTGAACGAGGAAGCGTTAACCGACAAAGTAAAAAACCAGATCCTGCGCCGTCTGATTACCGAAACTTCGGCGGCGGTGGTGGAAAACAAAAGACAGGTGGAAATTCGGTTTTTACACAGCGATCCCGTTTTTGCGGCGCAAATCGCCAATAAAATCGCCAGCGTTTACCTCAGCGTAAAAGAAAATCAGGCCTACCTGGCGCAACGGGCAACCGCTCCGGAAGCCCCTGTGAAATAGCTGGCCCCGGCCTTTTCCTGGGAGGGGTGTGGCTTTGGGGTTGTTCCGGTTATTTCAGCATCTCCGCCAGATTGTAATGGGTGTAGCGCGTGTGGCTGGCGACATTCTTGGAATCCGCATTGGCCACCCAGAAATCCAAGGTGTCAGGAGCGAATAGCACCGAATGGATGTTGGACGTCATGCAGACCGGCCGGGTCATCAAATCGCGAGCGCCCTGAGCATCCAGTTTCCCATGTTGGGCTTTGACCCGGGCCGCCAAAGTTTCATAACGATCACCGGCGGACATTAAGACGGCGTCTTTGATGGCATGCGGCAGCCTGGGATGAGTTTGCCCGGGCCAAATGACTTCAAAAGTGGTTGCGGTGGCGGCAATGCCGGCCGCTTTCCTGGTCTTGGCGTCCGATACCACGTAGTAATATTCACACGTGCGCTGGCTTTTACGCATGGTCTCCAGAACCTCCTCCAACGTGGAGGATTGTTCCATGACTTCTCTCATCAGTTGTGCCATCGGTTTGCCATCCCAATTGCCTTCGCCACGCCCGCCCATTTCCCCAATGGCGACTTGTTTGGCGTTCATGGCGGTGACGGAACCCACAAATCCCGCGTAGCTGATATTTACCCAGGCGTTGCCTTGGTCGGGTTGGAAAACCATCACCACCGCGTTTTGCTCCAATCCAAGCCCCCTCAGGTAATCCAAAATCCGGCCATGGTAAAGGTGGCCATCCTGGGTGGCTTCGCCAAATAAGGCAAAGCCGCTGCAGTGGAATAGCTCGGGGAAGAAGTTGGCCAGACGGATCTCCTCTTTTTCCAGGCCGCAAGCCATCGCCAGAGCATCCATTTCGCGCAGGTATCGCTCGTTCATAAATGGCAGCAGGCGTTTCTGAGCCGATTCTATTTCGCCGAAAAACCACCGGCCTTTGGCAAAGGAGCTGCCCACGCCCACGCCATACAGTATCTGGTCCACCAAGTCCCGGATTTGCTTTTTCAGCAGCCTGCCATGCTGATAACCCATGGCTTCAGGCGAACCTTTAACAAACAGGACTTTGGTGCCGTCAACCAATTCCAGCCGGCCAGGGCCTTCGGTGGCCAATACTTGGCGGTTCCCGGTGGCGGGTCCCAAGGACGGGATTTGCCGGTCAAAACTGTTGGCCAGCACTTTGAGAAAGCGGGTGAGGTGGGAGACCGCCACGGTTTCGACATGGTCATCCGCTTTGCTGGGAATAGTCCAGCGTTCGGCGGGCCAAGGCTCTGCCAATTGAAGGTCGTGCAAGTCCAGTTGAATCCGGGTTTTGCTCCCTTCCCGATATTCGATGCGGCCGGGCAGAAAATCTTTCTGGCGGATCCAAAGGCGGAATTCCCCGCTTGGCAATTTCAGCAATTGCACGGCTTGGGGTTGGGCCGTGGCTTTCACCACATGGCACTGCACTTGGTCCAAGCTCTCTGGCGGATCAGCCTCCAATTTCAAAAGCAGTGGTAATATTGCCAACTGTTCCTTGGGGACCGGCATTTTGAACGCCGGCAAAGGATCAGTATCAACTTTTTCCGGCGCGGTCAGGAAACGAGCCACATGGTTGCTCCCCACCACTCCAAACTTTTGGGCGGCCGAATAAATCCAAACCTGCTCGCCATTGCGGCCAGCCTGGTAGGAGGCATTGTCAATCGTGGTGGCCAACCGCAGGTGGTCCGGTGCCTGATAGGCGAGCGTGGCGCTGCGCCCGGCTAAAGCTTTAGGCATGCCTTCGCCTTGGGCCATTTCCAAACGGGCGGAGAAAGTTTTTCGTGGCGCACCGGGCTCCGGTTCAACCAGCGCGATGATTCTGGCCAGCGAATTACTGAGCACCTCCGAGGGGGTCAGGTCTTCAGCTTTGGCTGGTCCGGCCAGTACCAGGGCTAGGCATAAGGCGGTGAAATTCTGTTTCATTCGTCTCCAGCCTTGGCCGATTTCCCCCCGCAGGGCAAGCTTAAAGGAATCGGTGAGGCCAGGCGCACGAATTCCCCATGCTCTGTCTGTGGAATGGACAAGGGGTTGCTCTGGCCCAAGCAACTTAAACCGGCAGGCGCCGCTTTCGCCGGCTTCGCTTTCCATACCTATCTTCCCCAGTATACTGCCACGGGCACCGGGTGGGCTCTGCGAAGGCGGCCGACCTCAAAACTACCAAGTCCAGGCATACAAGGCATTCGCCATTTCACCTCCAGCAGGAATATAACCGGCCGTTCGGCGGCCGCCAGGTCGAGGGCTTCCAGTCCGTTTTCGGCCAGCCACACCCCTGAATCCTGGTTGCCCAAAAGAGAGGACAGACCTCTTCTGATGACGAGGCCATTAACCGGACTCGGTTTTGCGCCATGGATTCAGTGCCCCAGCCAGGTGGGATCGGGACACGCATTTTATCGAGGCGGGAATTTTTATTTGCCAGAGTTCCTTATGGTTGGGTATAAGTTCCGCATCGCCCGGCCTGATTGGTGAGATGGCTGGCCAAGTCCGCCATGACTATCTGGTGGACGGTTAAGATAGCCAAGACGGTAACTTGATTGGAAGAATACATGAAGAAATACGACGCGCAATCGATTCGCAACCTCTGTCTCGCATCCCATGGTGGCGTGGGAAAAACCTCACTCATGGAAGCCCTTGCTTTTACCTCCAAAGGCATTTCTCGCTTCGGCAAGGTTGCCAACGGGAGCAGCAGTTTTGATACCCGAGCTGATGAAAAAGACCGCAAAATGACCATTTCCATGCATTTGGGATTTTGCGAGTGGAAAGAAGCCAAATTGAATTTCCTCGATACGCCCGGATTCCTGGATTTATCGGCCGATATCAAGGCGGCCTTGCGGGTGGTGGAAGGCGCGGTTGTGCTGGTGGACGCTGCCAGCGGTATCCAAGTGGGCACGGAAATCAGTTTGCGGTATCTTAACGATGCCAAGCTGCCACGGATTTTCTTTGTCAATGGCATGGATAAAGAAAATGCCAATTACCTGCAGACTTTGGAGCAGATCAAGGAGCTTTTCCGGAACGCCGTGGCTCCCATCCAGATGCCCATCGGTGCCGGGCCTGGTTTTAAAGGCTTGGTGGACTTGGTTTCCCTGCAGGCCTTTGAATATAAGCGCGAGGGCGATGGCATCGGGAAGAAAATCGAGATTCCCGGCGAACTGGCTGACCAAGTTAAACAGTTGCGGGTGCAGTTGATGGAGACCGTCGCTGAGACCGATGAGGCATTGATGAACAGCTACTTTGAGAAGGGCGAACTCAGTGAAGCGGAGATCAAAAAAGGCCTCGCCAAGGGAACGAGCGAAGGAACCGTCTATCCCGTCCTGTGCGGCAGCGCCTTGAACAACATGGGCGCCGATGCGCTCATGGATGCCATTGTGGCTTACGGCCCTTCGGCTGCCTCCCGCAAAACCGAGCCCGTTTTAATGTCCGGGGAACCCAAGGATTGGAAGTGTGCGGCCACCGAACCACTGGTTTCCTTTGTTTTCAAAACCATTTCGGAGGAACACATTGGCGAGTTCAATATTGTGCGGGTGTTCAGCGGCAAAATGACCACCGGGATCGAATTGCAGAACACCGGCCGGAGTTCTTTTGAAAAAGCCGGAAATATGTATTTCCTCAGGGGGCACGAACGCGTCGAAACGGATACTGTTGATACTGGCGACATTGCGGCCCTGCTGAAGATGAAGAATACGCATACCAACGACACGCTGGCCGACCGGAACAGCAGTGTCGTGGTGCCCCCCACCAAGTTTGCCGAACCGTTGGTAAGCGTGGCGATTTCTCCCAAAACCAAGGGGGATGAGGACAAAATCGGGATGGGTTTGGCCAAGTTGCGCGAGGAAGACCAATCCTTCATTTTCAAATTCTATCAGGACATCAAGCAGGAACTGGTAAGCGGCATGGGGGATATCCATATTGAAATCATTCTGGATAGCCTTAAGCGCCGCTTCAAAGTGGAAGTGGATCGTAAACCGCCGCGGATTTCATACCGGGAAACCATCACCAAGACCGTTCGCTATGTGGAATATGCACATAAAAAGCAAACGGGTGGCGCTGGCCAGTATGGCAAAGTAGCCATCGACATGGAGCCTCTGCCCCGAGGCACCGGATACGAGTTTGTGGATAAAATTGTGGGTGGCGTGATCGATCAACCTTTCCGGCCCGCGGTGGATAAAGGGGCCCGTTCCAAAATGGAAATGGGGATTTTGGCTGGCTATCCCATCGTTGACGTCCGGGTTTTATTGGTTGATGGTAAAACGCATCCGGTGGATTCCAAGGATATTGCCTTTCAAATCGCTGGCCGGGAGGCTTTTAAATTGGCGTTTGAACAAGCCCATCCGATTCTGCTGGAGCCGATTGTAGATATGCGGGTCACGGTGCCGGAGAAATACACCGGCGACGTTATGGGTGATATGTCGTCCCGGCGTGGTAAAATCAGCGGAATCGAGCCGGACGGCCAATACCAGACCATAGTGGCTAAAGTGCCAGAGGCGGAAATTCAAACTTATTCCCAAGCACTGCGTTCATTTACGCAGGGGCGGGGATTTTATTCCAAAACTTTCTCGCATTACGATCCGGTGCCCAGTGAACTGGCCAAAAAGATCGTGGAAGCTGCCAAGAAGGAAGTTGCGGAACATTCTGAATAGCAATAGTTTATAAAAACTGATCGACGGATCCAACGCGAACGTGAAGGGGTTGCTGCGGGGCTGAAAAAAAAGTTGAGATTTTTTTTGACACTCAGCGAGGCATACGGTAGCGTTGGATTCTAAATAGGGTCAGTATAAATAAAAGCCCATAAGGTTCTTGTTTTTTGCGAAAGGAAGCAAGGGCCGTGGGGTGGTGTCGCTTAAAACGGGTTTTATAGTCAAGTTGCCCATGTAGCTCAGTTGGCAGAGCACATCCTTGGTAAGGATGAGGTCACCAGTTCAAGCCTGGTCATGGGCTCCAGATTTATAGCAATGTGGAGTCAGTTAATTAGAGTAAAACAACTAAAATAGCAGGAACTGCAATGGCAAAAGAATCATTTCAGAGAACTAAGCCGCACGTTAACGTGGGTACAATTGGCCATGTCGATCATGGAAAGTCAACTCTGACCGCCGCGATGGTAGCCACTCAATCCCGTAAAGGTATGGCGAAGGCGATCAGTTACGCTGATATCACCAAGGGCGGGACTGTGCGCGATGCCAACAAGACTGTGACCATTGCTGTTTCCCACGTGGAATACCAGACGGACAATCGTCATTATGCCCATATCGACTGCCCCGGACATGCCGACTATATCAAGAACATGATCACCGGTGCCGCCCAAATGGACGGCGCAATTCTGGTGGTGAGCGCGGCGGATGGTCCCATGCCCCAAACCCGTGAGCACATTTTGCTCGCCCGCCAGGTTGGCGTGCCTGCGATCGTGGTTTACCTGAACAAGATCGATCTGGTTGACGATCCGGAATTGCTCGACTTGGTTGAGATGGAACTGCGTGATTTGCTTACCAAGTACAATTTCCCTGGTGACACGATTCCGATTGTGCGCGGCAGTTCTTCCAAAGCACTGGCTGGCGAACCCTCGGGCGAAGAATCCATCGCGAACCTGCTGAAGGCAATTGATGATTATATCCCGTTGCCCCCACGCGAAGTGGACAAGCCGTTCCTGATGAGCATCGAAGATGTATTCAACATTGAAGGTCGTGGGACCGTCGTGACGGGTCGTTGCGAACGCGGTATCCTCAACCGCATGGAGGAAGTTGAAATCGTCGGTCTGCGTGATACGCGCAAGACCGTGGCCACTGATATTGAAATGTTCCGCAAGTTGCTGGACAAGGCTGAAGCTGGCGACAACGTCGGCGTTCTGCTGCGCGGCACTAAGAAAGAGGATGTGGAGCGCGGAATGGTCTTGGCCAAGCCCGGCAGCATCAAACCTCATAAGAAATTCAAAGCTGAGGTTTACGTGCTTTCAAAGGAAGAGGGTGGACGTCACACGCCGTTCTTCAATAAATATCGTCCGCAATTTTATTTCCGGACCACCGACGTCACAGGGAATGTGACGCTGCCTGAAGGGGTGGAAATGGTGATGCCTGGTGATAATGTTAGTGTTTCCGTGGAAATCATTTCACCGGTGGCCATGGAGAAAACCCAGCGTTTCGCCATCCGCGAAGGTGGACGCACGGTGGGTGCCGGTCGTATTACGGATATTCTGGAATAATATTTTAGATTTATGGCACAGGGGAGGATTGCGCGGTTGCGCAATCCTTCACGGTAATTCGTCGGTTTTTAGGTGTTCGAGTAGGGCGGTAGCTCAATTGGCAGAGTAGCGGTCTCCAAAACCGTCGGTTGGGGGTTCGAGTCCCTCCGCGCCTGCCAGCATTACCGAATGAAAAACCCGTTCCGCAGCACCCGTATCTTCATTGGCGAGATGGTGGGTGAACTCCAGAAGGCCTCGTGGCCCACCAGGACTGAGTTGCGCGACT
>CAIMWS010000177.1 GCA_903845125.1 uncultured Verrucomicrobiota bacterium | reverse complement strand
GTCAGTAGTTGGCCGCGCCTGCTTGAAAACTCATATCAAACAGGGGCTCCCGAATATGAAATATCCCGGATTCTTTCATGATTTTCTAAACGGCATTGCCCTTAGGTTATCATTTGCCCAAGGCGTGTATTTCATCGAGCAGCCGTTGCTTTTTCGCCGGCAGATCCGCTTCCTCGCTGAACCACAGCCGTCCCCGGACTGACACCCGCTCTCCCGGCGCAGCATCGGGCAGGACCGGATCCGAATGGACGCATGGGCATTTCTCATTGCCCCAGACCCGGCCACAGTGTTCAAAGGCCAGCAACAAATACCGGCCGGCATCGCGGGCTTTGGCTACCACCAAGGGCGCAGTGTATTCCTTACGCTCCTGGTTCTGCTCGCCAAATCCCGGTGCCGCCTTCAGCATCAGGCAGATTTGCGTCCGCAAAGCGGTCAGTTTCTTCTGGGTGCCATTCTGGAGCCACAACTCGAGATCCACACCCGCGGCCCGCGGTGTTACTTGCGCGCCGAACACAATCCCGTTGGGCAACCGCCATTCCGAATGCAGGCCGCCGTTTGCTTCAACCACCCAATCCTGATTTTCGATCTCCACATTTTGCGCATTCCAAATTGTGGGCACATGCGTATGCGCAAGGTAAGCCAGCCCCAGGTTGCTGAAAACGGCTTCGGGGATATCCAGCAAGACATACCCGCCATTGGCCCAAGGCGGAAAAATGGACACCTTGGTCCCGCGTTGCGGGTTAATGGCCCCTTCCAGGAACCCAATGCGCGGATGCCGCCCCCCCGGATAAGGCAGCACTTTGATACGCCCTGGCCCCCCTTGATACGCTGACTCTATCCCCAAACGGGCGAGCCGTTCCTGCAGGGCGTGCTTCGGCCAGCCAGTGGTTTGCATTACTTCTTCGAGCGTATATTGGTGATCGTTAACCATGTTGCGGAGCCAGAAATCGAGCTTTTCCATGGTCTGCAACGCCTCGGTGGGCCAGTAATGCTCATCCCCGGATCGCGCCGGGTATTGGGTTTGGGCCAAAGCGTCGTTGGGCGCAGGTTTCTCAGGCAGATACGGCAGGAGATCCCGCATCGCAATGACATGAAAACCGCCTTGCTTTAGATAGCCCATATAGGCGCGGAAACAATCCTCCGGGGTATGCACCCAGGGATGTTTCACATCCGGCACCCCGTGAAACTGCACGATGGCGATCCGGCCATTGCCCGCCCGATCCACCACTTTTTGGAAATGCCCCAGCGTCCAGTCAGGATAGGCATCCCCGGCGGAGGGGATCAGCAAGGGATGATTGCGTTGCGGGTCGAAAAGCGGTCCCAAGGCGAGGCTGCCGTAGGGCGCTTCGGGCTGCATGCCGCGGCGCGCCAGCCGGTAGCCGGACCTTTCGAGCACCGCCAGGCAGTCCGGCCCGAAGACGTTGCCGGGCCAGCAAAAAGTGACCGGCTTGGGCACGGCCACCCTGGCCAGTTCGTTCTCGACCAGCGCCAATTCGCCCGCCAGCCGGGCCGCCCCGCGGGGCGTGTTAAATCCCGCATGCGTCCAAGTGTGGTTGCCGATTTCGAAGCCCATCTGGTGCAGCTTGGCGACCTGTTCCCAGGACAGGAAATGCTCGCGGTCGTTCATCCAGGCGTGCGAGATGAAAAAAGTGGCCCCAAACCCATGCTCCTTAAGCAAAGGAGCCACTATTTCCAGGTGGGACTTTACGGCGTCATCAAAGGTCAGGACGACTGTCTTTGGGGGGACTGGTTCCGCGGCGGAAGTCCCCAACACGGCGGACAACCAAGCCATTGCAGCCCAGGCCGGCCAGGCAATTGACCGTTTGGCGGAGGTAATATTTTTCATGATGGGAGAGTTGAATAGTGGTGGATTGCTTTGGCCTGCCCGAGCCTCGCTTTGCTTGATCCCATCCCGGATGGGGCTTCCACAATTGAATAGAAAGCCGCCGATGAGGCTTATTGGGGCTCGCATTGCCTTAATCCTGTTCAATGCGGCTGCGGCCGGTAGTGATCCTGGTACAGGCCGATCCGGCTGAAGGGGATCGCGGGGAATCCGGGCACCTCAACCGCGAAGGTTTTTCTATTCAGGGAGGCCGCTGCCGCGTCTTTCACCACGGTATTGCCCACCGTTTCGACCGTCTTCTCGTTCAGGCCATCCAGCCAGTCGATGGCTTTGGCTGTCCCGACAATCACATTTTTGGCCAGCCTATTGTATTTGGCCTTCGCCGGTTCGTCTTTCAAGATGTTCGCGAGGTGCGGATAACGGGTGGCATACAGTGGCTGGTCATAGGGCACCTCCTTGAGGCCGTTCATGAGGAACGGATCGCGCCCGTCAAACCAGAAGCTGGCCCAGCCAGTCCCGCGGGCGTCCACATGGATTGCCGGCCGGCAGTCGATGAACAGGTTGTTCTCGATGGTGTTGTCCCGGCCCCCGCCGATCATCGCAGCGCGCCCGGCGCGGTCAAAGATATTGCCGGTGATGGTTGTGCCGCAGAAGCAGTCGTCGAGATACACCGCCATCACATCTACAAAGCCGTCTTTGGCAGCCAGCGTGGGCCCGATATCATGGAAATAGTTGTGCCGGATCACGGTGCCCCGCATCGTGAGGTTGCGCCCCATGTAAATGGCCCCTGCATCCCCCGTCTGGGTGCAGACCCGGTGGATCTCGTTGAAGGCCACTTCATGGTCGTTGCCGCCCATCAGGATCGCATTGTGCGGACCGTCGTGCAGGCGGTTGTGCAGCGCCTTGTTCCCCACCCCGTGGATACCGATGGCCGGGCGGTAGGTGCGGCAGAGCCGGCTATGGTGATGGATATCGCAATTCTCCACAACATGCCCCCCGGCCTCCAGCGTGGCGCGGGTCCCCCCGCTCACCGACACCCCGCTCTCGCCCAACTGCCAGAGGTCGCAGCTCAGAACCCGGTGGTTCTGGCCCCCATTGATCCCCATGCCGCTCCCGCCCAAACCGCGCACCGTGCAGCCCGCCACGGTTACGTTGCTGCCCCCCGTGATCTGGATTCCGTCACCCCGAGAACCCGCCAGGATCAGCCGCTCCAGGGTGAGGTTCCGGGCGTTGGCGATGGTGATCAATGGCGTTTCCAGCGTCGAGATGACGGTTTCCCCGGGACCTGGCAGCCAGGCGTAAAGCGTGGCCGTTTTGCGGTCCAGCCAGTATTCCCCGGGCACGTCCAGTTCCTCGATCAGGTTGAAGGCGTAAAAACGCTGGCCCGCCTTGTAGCCGTACGCCCCATGGGGCGGCACCGTGGCGAGCGTCTGGGCGGTGAGATCGATGGCCGCCACCTTCTCGCACGTATCGGCCCAGTCGTAAGTCCAATACCCATGCACCCAGAGGTCGTCTGCCCGAGCCCAGCGGGCCAGTCGTTGAGCCTCCACCCGGACCCCGAACTTGCCCTCGCTGCCCGCAGCCAGGGTGCTGAACTGCTCCCCATTGGGCCAGCGGGCCAGCGTCTGGGGATCCCCTTCAACCAACAACTCCAGCGGCGCGGGCGAGGAATTCACCCCGAACCCCCGGCGGTTGAGTTTGCCCAGGTCGCAGGCCAGGCGCACCTGCATCACCTTGCCCCGGGCCGCTTCCGGGAGCCGGGGATCCGTGGCGGGCTTCCAGCCAGTGACCACCTGGCCGCCCAGCAACCGTGCGCCTGGCTCTCCCATCACAGTCAATCCGGAGTCACGCTGGTCCAGCGTGAACGACGCCGTTCGCGGATAGGTTCCCGGCAGCAGCGTGATCGTGTGCTTCCCCGCTCCCGCCTCGCGCAACTGGTCGCGGGCGGCTTCCAGGGAGGTCAGCGGCTGTTCCCGGGTTCCCGGATTTACGTCCCGCCCATTCGGTCCCACAAACAATTCCCGGGCCTCCAACCCCATCCCCGGCATCAGCCACGCCAGCCAAAACCAGGCCATCTTAAGCCCCCCCACTCGGAAGCGGGCGCCAATCCCCTGCCGCCTGGTTTTGCCCGGGTTACTGCCCGCCAAACCTGGTTGGATTAGCCTGGCTTCGGAAGTGCAATTCGTATTCATAAGTGTTCGGATTTATCGGCTGAGAATACGGCTGCCCGCCCCTGCCAGCAAGCCTATATCCGCTTCCCGCGGGCTTGAGGGAAGTGGTGGTCCCCCCGCTCAGCCGGCCACCCCTTACTGTGCCAAACAGGCCAGGAAACCGGTCGCCCTTTGCCCAAGCGAGGCGGGCTTGGAATTGGCGATGGTGCTCATGGTGAATAGCGCCATCATGGTGAAGCAACACACTAGTTTGCCCAAGGATCCGAGCAGCATGCCGAGAATGGCGCCCACCCCTGCACGGGTGGAAACGACCCAGTCGCGCCCTCCGGCCAGTTCAAACAAGGCGGCGCCCACGAATGGGCCAAGGATGAGGCCGGGGAACCCAAAAAACACGCCAACGATCAGGCCCACCATGGATCCCACTACCCCTCGCCAGGAGGCCCCCAGCTTTTTGGCTCCGAGCGCGCTGCCCAGGTAGTCCACCAGGAGCGACAGCACGACCAATCCGGTCAGGACCGCCAGCACCCAGTTGCTGGCGCTATGCAGCCCGAAATACCACCGGTGCCCGATGGCTGCCACCAATACCAGGGGAACCCCGGGAATCGCGGGCAAAAGACTGCCCACGGCCCCAATGCTCATTACCAGCAGAGCCAGAATCAACCCGATAATCTGTTCGATCGTCACGGTGTGAAATTAACATTCCAGGCCAAGGTCTGCCAAGGGTCTTCCCAACCTGGCTGAAGACCGGTTTTCCATCCTGCCCTGCTCGTCAAACACGGCGATCGCTTTCAGAATAAGGCTTCCTCATCCAATTCCAGTATTTGCCCCGTCTTGAGTCCGAGCCGGCACCGGATTGCAGCCGGTATGGTTATTTGCCTTTTCAATGTGAGGGTTGTCTTAACGGGAGCAAGGCAAGGCACAAAAGTAAGCCTAACAAGCAAGGGAATCCGATGATCGGAAGTTCCTTTCATATTTTCCACTGGGGTTGTTCCAGACCAGGATAAACCGCAGATCCGACCCAGAGGTTTCTTGTTCCGCTAAAAAACAGCCCGGTTCGCGGCCTGGTTCACGGAAGCCAGAGGTTTTCAGCTCCTTAAAGTTACCTGCAACCTTGTGATTTCCTTGACTCGGATGCCCGCGACCTTTTGAGTATGGCGTCATGCAACTGGATAAATCCATTAACCGCGGCTATTTGCTGATTCTGGCCGT
>CAIMWS010000176.1 GCA_903845125.1 uncultured Verrucomicrobiota bacterium | reverse complement strand
CAGCCGCGCCACCGCCCACGCCTTGAAAAACCTGAACTGGCAACCCGCCAACCCGGGGCTGAAAGCGCGGTGGCAGGAGCTACTAGAAGCTTGAGTTTTATCCGGCCCCAGCTTTATCCTTGATCCGGATTAAAATCCAGCATCGTATTAAAAAGCATTAAAGGACAAGGTGAACCAGGGCAATAGAAAGGCTCAATTGCTGTTCGTGGATGACGAAGAAACCTTTTTGGATCATCTCCGGACACTCGCGGAAATTTACGGCCATTCCTGGGAAATCCAAACCGCCTCCTCCGCCAGCAGCGCCCTGTCCTTATTGCAGCGCCACGATTTCGACCTGGTCGTCCTGGACATGCACATGCCGGAGATTGATGGCCTGCAACTGCTCAAGCTGCTCCAACGCCGTTTTCCAGGCCTGAAAAAAGCGGTGCTCACCGGGCAGGCCAACGAAAACACCCGGGCGGCCTGCCTCAACAGCGGCGCCGAGCTCGTTTTCGCCAAACCCATTGATCCCAACAGCTTTAAAAACATTTTTTCGACCCTGGACGAATTGGTCAACCTGCCAGCTGAAGATGGTTTCCGGGGCGTGCTTAAGCGGGTCGGGCTCCAGGAAATCATCCAACTGGAATGCCTCAGCCGCCATTCGCTGATCATGGAAGTCAAAGGTGGCAGCCAGGCCGGCCAGATTTACATCAAGGAGGGATCGATCATTCATGCCCAGGTGGGGGAAACTGGCGGAGATCAGGCTTTTTACCGCATCCTGAGTTTGCCCAGCGGCGAATTCAGCTTCAAACCCTATGCCGATCCGCCCCAGATCTCCATCGAAGGCCAGTGGGAATTCCTGCTGATGGAGGCCGCCAGGATCCGGGATGAGGCATCGGAAAATCCGGATTCGCCCAACCAGGCTAACCCCATAGGTTTCACCGGTGACCAGCTGGAGAACGCAGTTTCCCTATCCGAATTGGCCCAAATACCCGGCGAAACATCCCGGTCTGGCCCCGGGCCGGAAACTGATTTACCACCGCCGAAAATCCATGAATTCCTGGTTTGTTCCAGCCAGGGTGCGGTCTGGCACGAATGGCACTGCCAGGATGCCAATTCACGCATTCTCTTCCTGGAGTTTGTTTCCCAAAAATCCCAACAGATGGCGCAAGGGCTGCCCTTGGGCAAATTCGACCGTGTGGAAATGCAAGCCGCCGGGGAGCGAGTAGCGGTCCAGATCCAGGATGACTGTGGCATCTTCTTGCGATCCAACCACCATTTGCCGCTACTGGCCTTCGCGCGAAAATAACCAGCATGTTCCAGGAATGGCACCAATGGCTCGAAAAACGCCCGTCCGTCCCCGGGGTGGTAGCCTGCGGGATTGGCTTCCCTGATAAGACCTGCGTGGCCCGGTCATTTGCCCCCAAATTCCCGCTGGAAACCTTGAAAAATGCCTGGCGGTGCCTGCTGGACGCCTTCGAGGTCGTGAACTTGCACCGGTTCCCGGCCGACGAATTCCGCTGGCAATTTGAAAACGCCACCGTTTATAGCGTGCGCCGCGCCGACCAGGTCTTTTTAGGAATGTTTCTCGAAAAAGATCCGCTGGCCGTGGATTGGGATGCTGCACGCAACCTGGCGGCCGAGTTCCTCAAGGCACCCCTCGGGCCCCCGGCAGCCCCAAGCCGGACCCTTACCCCGCCACCGGCCCCCCACCCCCCGGCAGGGTGAACCAAAAAGTGCTGCCCTGGCCGGACTGGCTTTCAACCCCGATCCGGCCGCCATGGGCCTCCACCGCCAGCCGGCAAAAGGCCAGTCCCAAACCTGAACCCATGCGTTTATGGGAAACATCGGCCTGGCCAAACTTATTGAAAATATTTTGCTGGAGCTCCGGTGGAATGCCCGGACCGGAATCAGAAACTGAGATGTGCGCCATCCCGGATTCATCCCGGACAACCACCGTTACCTGGCCATTTTTGGGGCTGTATTTGAAAGCGTTGACGAGCAAATTGGCCAGGATCCGGCGCACGACATCCAGGTCGCAAGGGACGGTCACCGGTACGGGCGCCAGCAGACGCAATTCCCGTCCGCCTACCGTGGACAAAAACGAATCCATGGCCTCTCTGGCCAGCTGGGCAATATCGCAGCTAGCCTTGATCAGTGGCATCTGCCCAGCTTCAAAGCGGCTGATATCGAGCACCTGCGTGATCATCTCGATCAAACGGTGGGCGGAGGTGGTCATGTCCGCCAGCAACTTTCCATCAGGTATCCGCCCCTCTTTGCACATGACCCGCACCATGCCCAAGCCGGCGCTGATCACCGTCAACTGCGAGCGCATGTCGTGCACCATCATGTGCACCAGGTTGTCCCGGGATTGTTCGAGGCTTTGGAGCTGGCCAAAGCTTTCCTTCAACTGACGCTCGCGATTGCGCAACTCCAGATGGGTTTGCACCCGGGCCAGGACCTCCTCAAACTGAAAAGGCTTGGTGATGTAATCAACCCCGCCGAGGGTGAAGGCCTTCACCTTGTCCAGCGTCTCGTCCAAGGCACTGATGAAGATCACCGGAATGTCGCGCAACCGGGCATCCTTCTTCAGCCGCTCGCACACTTCAAAGCCGCTCATGTTCGGCATGTTGATGTCCAGCAAAACCAAGTCCGGAGGATAGGCGGTGGCGGCCCGCAAAGCCAGTTCGCCGCTGGGCACCGGCCGAACCTTATAGCCGCGCTGCTTCAGCAGGTCAGCCAGCAGGTGCAGGTTGGCCGGGGTGTCATCAACAATAAGCAGGTCAGCAATCATTCCTTTTCCAACCGCGCACATAATAGGCGCGGATTCAAGGCTTTCAAGCGAAAACCAGCCAGGAAAAAGTCAGCATGCAATTTTTTCATGGTTATGGGCTGGCCAAAGTCAAAACCTTTTGCATGGTATCGTAATCGAAACTGTCGGCCAGCCGGCGCAGCATTTTGGCACACTGGCCATCCAGCGCCGCCACCCGATCCATGAGGGCCATGATATTGTCCCAATCCGCCCGCCGGGTGGCCTCGCGCAACTCGCCAACCAAGGCCACTGGCAAACGGCGGACAGCGCCCTCCAACTCCGGCTCCGGGGCGGCTTTTTCCGGGGCGTCGGCCCGCAGCGGCGCTTCGTATAAATACTCCACCCCGGTCAGCCGCTGGATCAAATCCAGAAGTTCGGCCGGGTGGATTGGCTTGCCCAGGAAAGCATCCGCGCCAGCAGCCATCGCCCGCTGCTGATCCTCGTCAAACACGCTGGCACTGACGGAAATAATTTTGCAGTCCTGGCCGCAGGAAGCACGAATCCGGCGGGTGACTTCGCAGCCGTCCATCACGGGCATGCGCTGATCCAGCAACACCACATGCGGATGCCGGGCTTCGCACTGAGCCAGGGCGTCGGCGCCATCCACTGCCTGCGAAACCTGAAATCCGAGCTCTGCCAGTACTTCCACCAGCAGTTTCCGCTGCATGGCATGGTCATCGGCCACCAATACCCGACAGGCTGACTGGCCCGGCTGCAACTGGAGCACCCGCCGGCGCACCGGCGCCGAGGGCAGGGCGGATTCGGATTCGTCCACCCGAGCCGCCCGAATGTTAAACTGGAAAATGCACCCCTTGCCAGTGTCGCTCACCACCCCCAAATCCCCCCCCATCAAGCGGGCGAATTCCCGGCTGATGGAAAGGCCCAATCCCGTGCCGCCGGGAGTCTGAATTCCGGAGGCGGTTTGGAAAAAGGGGTTGAACAAACGGGGGATTTCCGCTTGGGCAATGCCCCTGCCGGTATCCTCCACTTCCGCCTCCAAGTGCCATTGCCCGGTGGTTTCCAGCGTCGCCTGAATCCGCACCACGACCCCTCCCTGATCGGTGAATTTCAAGGCGTTATCCAGGAGATTGACAAAAATTTGGCGCAGCTTGGTGCCATCACTCCGCAGGAGCTTGGGTAATCCGGGCTGCCGCACCACGGTGAAATTCAACAACTTGCTTTCGGCCCGTGGCCGGAACATGCGCTCCAGGTCATCGAGCAGGCTGTGGAGATCGAAAACAGCCTGGTTGACGATCGCGCGGCCGGATTCGATGCGGGACATTTCGAGAATCCCATTGATGATGTTCATCAGGTGCTCTCCGCTGCGGACCACGGTGGCCAGCTGACGCTCCTGGTGGCTGGTCAGGTCCGGATCGCGCAGCAGCAGCTGGGAGAAGCCCAGGATGGCGTTCATCGGCGTGCGGATTTCGTGGGACATATTCGCCAGGAAAACACTTTTAGCCCGGTTGGCGGCATCGGCTGCCTCCTTGGCAGCCCGTAGTTCCTCAGCCGCTTGTTTGCGCCCGGATATATCATCCTTGACCGCAACGAAGTGGGTGATGACGCCCGCCTCGGTCTGCACCGGCGCAATGGCAGCCGATTCCCAATAAATCTGGCCGTCTTTGCGCCGGTTGCACAATTCTCCACGCCATACCTGACCGGCGGTAATGGTCCGCCAGATATGCCGGTAAAACTCCTGGGGATGAATCCCGGATTTAAATACCCGCGGCGTCTGGCCCAGAACCTCGTCCGGCTGGAAACCGGTGATCTGCGCCAGCGAGGGATTGGCGTATTCGATGCGCCCGGACGCGTGGGTGATGAGGATGATCGACGGGCTGTATTCAACCGCCCGGGACAGTTTGCGCAGGGTTTCGAGGCTCTTTTTGCGGTCTGAAACGTCCCGGATCAAGCCTTGGAAAAAGCGCTGGCCGTGCAATTCCAGACTGCCCATCGCCACTTCCGCCACGAACATGGTGCCATCCCGCCGCTGATATATCCACTCGAAGAAATGGCTGCCTTTGGCCTGCAGGCCGGCAAAAACCTCCTGCACCGCCAGGCTTGAATCCCGGCCATCCGATTGCCAGGGGGGCGAAAGTTCCAGCAACAGCTTGCCCCGCAGGCTCGGCTGTGACTCAAAGCCGAACAACCTCAAGGAGGCCGGGTTGCAATCCATCACGGTCCCGCTCATATCCACCGCCAGGATGGCGTCACGGCAAGTTTCAAAAAGCAGGCGGTATTTTTCCTCGCTGCGCAGCACTGCTTCCTCGCCCAACTTCCGCTGGGTGATATCCTCGATGACGCCCACGAAAAACAGGGGCTGCCCGGTGGCATCCCTGACCAGGGAGGCGTTGAGCTGTCCCCACACCAGATGGCCATTCTTGTTGAGATAGCGTTTAGCGATGGCAACGACCTCCTGCCGGCCAGCCACCACTCGCTGGAGCAGGCTCAGAGATCGATCCCGATCCTCCGGGTGCGTGACTTCCAGCACGGTCATTTGCTGCAGTTCCGCCTCGGAGTAACCCAGGAAACCGCACAGCCAGGGATTGGCCCGCAGCCAGCGGCCGGCGACGCTCACATGCGCAATGCCCACCGAAGAATACTCGAAGGTGGTGCGGGCCAGCGCTTCGCTGGCCCGGAGGTCATCCTCCACCTTTTTACGCCTGGAAATATCCAGCACGGTGGCCAGGCCTTTGAGGAATTTGCCATCGGCGTCCCGGACGGCGACCACCGTGAGCAAAACCGGCAGGACCGAACCATCCCGGCGCCGCAGGTCAACCTCCATGGTCATCTGCCGGCCGGCCGCCCGCAGGGTGGCGAATTGCTCCGCAAACAAGCCGGCGCTGGCGGGCCGCAGCAAGGTGGCCAGGGGCAGCTGCCCCTCCACTTCTTCCCGCTGGAGACCGAGCCAGCCCAGTTCGGTATCGTTCATCTGCAGGATCAGGCCATCGGGGTCGATGGCATGGTAGCCGCACGGGGCGTTATTATAAAGCTCCAGCGCTTCCGCGGTGCGCTCGGCCACGCGCTGTTCCAGTTCGCGGTTGAGACGCGCCAGCGCCTGCTCCGCCTCCTTGCGCAGGGTGATGTCGCGCACCACACTGAGCAGCACGGGTTCGCCGCCCATTTGGGCCAGGCGGGCATTGACCTCCACCGGAAAGCAACTGCCATCCCGGCGCTGATGGCGGGTTTCAAACAAAATACCCTCGCGCTGGGCCATCCTCATTTGCTCGGATACTGCCGCCGGGCTGTCGGCGGCCCGCAGCTGGTATATGGTCATCCCCAGCAGTTCCGCACGCGAATACCCATAAGCCTGGCACGCCGCCTCGTTCGCCTCCAGGATCCGGCCTCCCTCCGGGTGGATGAACAATAAAACGTCCCGGGCATGGTTAAAAAGCAGCTCGTACCGGCTGCGCAACGATTCTGTCTGCTTATGTTCCGTTATATCCCGGATGAAGCCAAAAAACCCGCCGATGGCGGCCGGCGCGGGGGACGAACTGATCTCCACGCTGACGTGCGTGCCGTCCTTGCGCCGCCAGCTGGATTCATACCGGGCATGCCCGCGGGAACGGATGGTGGCGGCGTGGCTGGCGATCTCCGGGCCAGTCAAAGCGGCTTCCAACTGAGCCAGGCGCATGGCCAGCAACTCCTGGCGGGAGTAGCCGGTCATGAGGCAGGCCTGCTCGTTGACTTCGCGAATCCGGCCGTCTTCCGCCACCACTAAAAACCCGTCCATCGAAGTGGCGAGCGCCACCTGGTAGTTGCCCATGGCCGCACGCCGCTCGTCCACCAGGTTGATTAAACCGCCCATCAGCAGGGTTCCGACCACCTGGGTTCCAAACAAGGCCAAACCAATTTCCCGGAACACCACCAGGCCTTTATCCGCTGGCTGGATGAAAAGCAGCAACAGCGCCTCCATGCCGCCCACCGCCACTCCCGCCAGGCAGAGGATGGTTAATGGCCGTCCCCAGCGGCCTGGGAATCGACGGGCACCCCCCTCCACCAGCACAGCGGCCAGAAAATCAACCATTATCCCCCCCAGGCCCGCCAGCATGCCGGCTCCGCCCAGAGCCAGCCGACCGGCTAAAGCAACCGCCGCCGTGGAAGCCCCCACCGCCGAACCACCGATCACGGTTGCCACGGCGATGACGGCTCCGAGGGCATCGATGAATATCCCCTTGCTTTCCTCGTGGCTGAAGAGAATGCTCGCCATCGCCAACAGGCCAAAAGTGACCCCTTTCACCAACCGATGGCCAGCTGCAGACTTACGCATGTCCCCCCATAAATCACCCAGCAGGTAAACGCCGAAGGCGATCAGCGTGGTTCCCGTGATGAAAACCAGGTGATCGAGTATATTTACCAGTGAGTTCGTAAGGCTACCCGGGATTGGTTGAAGTTTCCGCCGGAATTGCCCCGGGCCGCACAGCCCCAGTCGGGAGGAGGGGGTCGGTTTGGATGATCAAGGCCAAGCAGTGGTCCAATGGCAAATGGGTGGCAAATGGGTCAAGCCAGTTCCACCCGGCCCTCGAACACAAATTGGGCGGGCCCGCGCAGGCGCACCTTGTCAAAGCCCCCGGCGGCTTCCGCAAAACTGATTCCCATGGTATCTCCGCCTTGCACCCGCACCGCGACCGGGGATTGGAAGCCATGCACCTTGGCGGCGATCAGGGCAGTGGCCGTGACTCCCGTGCCGCAGGCCAGGGTCTCCCCCTCCACTCCCCGCTCATAGGTGCGAACTCGGAGCTGTCCCGCATCCAGCACTTGCGCGAAATTGACGTTGGTTCCCTTGGGGGCAAAATGCGGGTGGCGGCGGATTTCCGCCCCCAGCTTCAGCACTTCCACTTTTTCCACATCCGGCACAAAGACGACCGCATGGGGCACCCCGGTATTCAGGGAATGCACTTCCAGCGGCCCGCCCGCCAGCGGGATTTCCTCGTTCAGCCGCAGGTTTTGGGGAGCAGTCAGATTTACCGACACCAAGTCTCCATCAAACTCAGCCGTGATCACCCCTGCCAGCGTCTCGAAAGCCAGCGAACCGGCGCCCGGCACCAGGCGTCGAACATATCGGGCGAAGCACCGGGAGGCATTCCCGCACATCTCCGCCACGCTGCCATCGCTATTATAGAATTCCCAGGCCCAAGGCGCCTGACCGCTGCTGCCGGGGACGAGCAAGACCAAGCCATCCGCCCCAATGCCATGCTGGCGGTGGCATAAACGCATCACCTGCTCCGGGCTGATTTTAAGTTTCCGTGATCGATTATCCACCACGATAAAATCATTCCCAGCCCCATCCATTTTGGTGAATTCCAATACCATGAATAAACCATAATGAAGATGGCATAAAAAACAAGCCGAACAATGCCCAATCGAAGGCGGGATTATATCCCCCCGGATTTGGGGGCTGCCTTTCTCCCTTCCTGAATTGCTGGCGCCCCTCGGCCGGCTGAAAAAACCTTCCCTCCCGGCCGGGATTGCCAGTAAAATACCACCATGACATCAAGTGACGCAAGCAACAGCCACCGGCAAGACATTCTAATAGCTGTAGCGTGGAGGATAGCGGCGGCTTTGGTTTATGGTTTGACGGCCGGGCTGATCCACTCCGCCGCCCCGGAATGGATTTGGATTGAAGGTGAAAATGCAGCCACGCGGCAGGTGACCCACAACGCCTGGTATGAATCCGTGCCCAAGGCCGCCTTTTCAGAGAATGGTTTTCTCGCCCACTTTGACGATGCCAAAACCGGCACCGCGAGTTACGTCTTTGAAGCTCCCGCCGCCGCCAGCTACGCTTTCTGGCTGCGCGCCAATCCCAATGCCGCCACCATCCATTGCCAGATCAACGGGGGTGAATGGCGGGCTTTGCCGATGACCAATGTCGTACAGAAGTTTTCCCTGGCGGGTTGGGACATGCGTTTCCTGGGCTGGATCAACGCTGGGCAGGCCAGCCTGCTTGCCGGGCGCAATGAAGTGCGGTTCCGGTTCGGGGGCCAGCCCAAGCCGCACGGCATGCTGGACTGTTTCGTCTTTACCCAGGCCGCTTTCGAGCCGCTGGGCCTGGCCCATCCGGATGCCGCCGCCAAACGCCGGGCCGCGGCGGCCCGGAAAAATTCGGAATGGTTCGCCTTCGATCCCCCCCGGGACGCCACCGGCAGCCTCATCGATTTACGTTTCCTGAACGAGCAATTCGCCGGAGAGCATGGCCGGATCCAGGCGGAGAATGGCCGATTCCTCCACGCCAAAACCGGCCAGCCCGTGCGTTTTTGGGCGGTCAACGGTCCACCCCACGGTCTCCAGGGCGCGGCACTGACGGACTGTGCCCGCCTGCTGGCCCGCCATGGGGTCAACCTAGTACGAGTGCATGGGGCGGTTTTCGAGGAACAAACCGGAGAACTGCAGCCAGCCAAAGTGCAGCACCTGGTGGAAGTAGTGGAAGCGATGAAAGCGGAGGGAATTTACACCCACCTTTCGATTTATTTCCCACTCTGGTTCAAACCGCGGGCCGGTCTGAGTTGGCTGCCGGGATATAGCGGGAACCAGAATCCGTTCGCTACGCTGCAGTTCAACTGCGAATTCCAGGAGCATTACCGCGCCTGGTGGCGGGCCGTCCTGGCGGCAAAACTGTCCCACGGCGGCACCCTGGCGACCGAACCCGCGGTGCTCGGTGTGGAATTGCAGAACGAGGATTCGTTTTTCTTTTGGACCTTTTCGGAGGCGAACGTGCCCGATCCGCAGCTGCGCATCCTTGAAAAACAATTCGGCGCCTGGCTGGCTAAAAAATATGGATCCGTGGGCAAGGCCTTCGGCGCCTGGGGCGGCGCTCCGCTCAAGCGTGATCAGGAGGCGGACAGCCGGGCGGCTTTCCGTCCCCTTTATGAAATGTTCTCCAAACGCACGCTCCGGGACCGTGACACCGCCGAATTCCTCTGGGAAACCCAAACGGCGTTCTACCGGGAAACCATCCAATTCCTTCGGGACTTGGGCTTCGAAGGCCTGATCACGTGCTCCAACTGGACCACCGCCAATCAAGAGATCCTCGGGCCGTTGGAAAAGTTGAGCTACCTGGTAGGGGATTTTGTGGATCGCCATGGCTATTTCAGCTGTCGCAACAGCGGCTTGTTTTCCGAGTGGTCCATCCGTGCCGGCCACACTTACGTGGACCGCAGCGCGCTCCGCTTTGACGCCGAAGAACCTGGCAAACCGAAGCAGTTCAACCACCCGGTTATCGATATCGAATACAATGCCAAACCGACCATGATCTCGGAGACCACCTGGCCGCGCCCGAATCGCTACCGGCCGGAAGCGCCGTTATTTCTCGCGGCTTACGGAGCCCTCCAGGATAGCGATGCCATTGTTCATTTCGCTTTGGACGGCGCCAAGTGGGAAGTCAAACCCGCCTTTTGGATGCAGCCGTGGACCCTGATGGCTCCGTCGCAAATGGCCCAATTCCCTGCCGCTGCCCTGCTTTACCGGCGCGGATTAGTCGCCACCGGGGAGGTGCTGGCGGATTTGCGGCTGAATCTCCGCGATCTCAAGGACCTCAAAGGCACCCCCCTGCCCCAGGACGCGGCCTTCGATGAATTGCGCCTTAAAGATGTGCCCGCAGGTGGAGCGTTGAAGCCGGGCAACCGGATCGATCCGCTCATCCATTTTGCGGGACGCACCCGGGTAGCCTACAGCGATGGACCAACGCAATCCACCGTGGCGGATCTGAGCCGCTGGATCCAGCGCGACCGGCATATGGTGACCAGCAGCACCAAGGAACTGGCCCTGGACTACCAGCGCGGGGTTTTGCGCATCGATGCCCCCGCCGCCCAGGGCGCCTTGGGCAACCTCAAAGAAGCCGGGGAGATCACCCTGCACGACTTGCGCTTGCATTCGGACCTGGACTTGGTGGAGATCCTTTTGGTGCCGCTGGATGGCCAACCGCTGCGCTCCTCGCGGCGGATGCTGCTGCAGGCCATGTCCGAAGAGCAAAACTCCCAGTTCCAAGCCACCGCCCAAGGCGCCATCCAGCTCATTGAAAATCCCGGCCACCAGCCCTGGCAAGTGCGCAAGCTCAGCGGAGTGGTCCAACTCACCCGTCCGGACGCCTCCAGGCTGCGGGTGCAGGCCTTGGATTTGAATGGCGCCCCCCGGAGCAAAATGGGCGGGGCCGACCGTATCGAACTGCTCCCGGATTGCCTTTATTACCTGGTCACCCAGGACGCTCCGTGATCCTGAAGCCTGAAAACAGAATAGTAAAATCTGGCCAGCAATCCTTGACCTTGGCAGGCTACGCCGCAAATTAGGCTGTGCATATGAATAAAATGCTGATTGGGAGATGGCTCGCCACGTGGGTGACGGGCTTGGCAACCTGCTGGGCGGCGGCGGCGGAAAAACCGGCCAAGCCCAAGGCATTCGGTTTTTCCGGCTGCGAGATTTTTCCGGTGGACCAGCAAATTTCCCTGCTCCGGACCGCCGACCTGGATGGCGACGGCAAGATGGACTTGGTGCTGGCGAACAACGCCCGGTCCAAAATCACCATTCTCTACAACCAAACCGGCCGCACCAACCTGGACCAGGACGTGAAAACCGCCGGGCGGGACTTCAATCAACTGCCCCCGGATGCCCGCTTCCGAATCACCTCCATCGCCTCGGAAAAGCGTATCCACAGCCTAGTGGTGGCCGACCTGAACGGGGATCAAAAACCCGACCTGGCTTATTACGGTGAGCCCAAGGAACTGATCATCCAATTCAGCCAAGGCAACAATAACTGGAGCCTGCCCAAGCGGATTCCCATCGAGGATGGCTTCCTCGGCTCCGATGCCCTGGCCGCGGGCGATCTGAACGGGGACGGTCTGACCGACCTGGCTTTGCTCGGCGAATCCTGCATCCACCTGCTGGCGCAGAAACCCGGCCATGGCTTCGGCGAACCGGAAAAAATCCCTTTTTCTGGAAACCTCAAAGGCATCCAAATCCTTGATATCAACGGCGATGGGCGCCCGGATTTGCTGGCTGGCAATTGGGATTCGCCCAATCCCTTCCGTTTCCGCCTCCAAAACTCCTCCGGGCAACTGGGGCCGGAGCTGCATCTGGCCATGCCCCCGGTACGCTCCTACCTGGCGGAAGACCTGGACGGAGACGGCAAGACCGAGATGATCACCATTGCCCAGTTAAGCGGCCGCGCCCAACTTTACGGCTTCGTGGAAAAACCGGCGGAATCCCTCGCGGGCAATATCGGGCGCGGCCAGTTCGCCGTTTTGCCCCTGCCCAAAACCGGCAAAGATCGCCGTGGCAGCGTCTGGGC
The DNA here is from genome assembly GCA_903845125.1 of uncultured Verrucomicrobiota bacterium. Classification (GTDB taxonomy): domain Bacteria; phylum Verrucomicrobiota; class Verrucomicrobiia; order Limisphaerales; family UBA1319; genus CAIMWS01. The sequence continues at coordinate 2,743 of CAIMWS010000176.1, read as the reverse complement.
CGACATCAATGGCGACCAGCGCCAGGACCTGCTGGTGGCGGAACCCGAAAGCGGCCTGCTCACCGTTTACCTCCAGAAGCCGGACGGCAGCATGGCGGCCGCCCGCAGTTTTCCCACGTTTACCGGGGTGAGCGAACTGGCGGTGGCGGACTGGGAAGGCGACGGCCGCGGTGAAATTTTCCTGCTCAGCACCGATGAACGCCAGATCGGGGTCACCCGGTTCGACGAATCCGGGCGCATCCCCTTCCCCACGATCCTGCCCCTGGATGGCCGCCCCCTGGCCATGGCGGCGGGCAAGCTCCTGGCGGGCGACAAGCCCATGCTGGCCTTGATCCTGGAACAAGATAACAAACGCCTGCTTCAAGTCCGTGCCGCCGATGGCCGGATTCTTCGCCTCCAGCCCCTCAGCGATCAACTGAAATCCAACCCCACTTCGCTCATCATCCAGGACATCGACCAAGACGGTCTCCTGGACCTCGTAGCGCTGATCCCCTACGAAAAAATCAAGATCCTCCGTCAGATCAAGGACCTGGTCTTCGAGGAACTGGACCTTGCCCCCCCGGGTGGCAGCACCGAGCAGATCTGGCTGGGCAAGGCGGATGTCGATGGGGATGGCCGGGAAGAACTGCTGCTTCCCTTGAAAAACTTCCTGCGCGCCGTCACTCTGCGGCTGGAAAAACAAAACACCGGCTCGGGGAGCCGGTCCAACTGGATTTTCCACGTCAAGGAGCAAATCAACGGGGCCGGCAGCAACTCCCGCCTCGTGGCTTCGGCTCCCCTGCCCCATGGTTCCAACGGCATTCCCGCCTTGTTCCTGCTGGACGCCGAACGCAAAGTCCTCAGTGTCTGCGAGCGGGACGCTTCAGGAGTCTGGCAAAACCTCGCCAACTGGCCCCTGCCAGTTACCGATTTTGACCGTCTGCGCCCGGTCGGTTTGGGCGGCCCCCAGCCCAACAGCCTCGCTTTCATGGGGCTCAACTCGGTGGCCTGGCTGAATACCACCGGACAGGCCTGGGAATTAAGCGCCCTGGGCGGCTACGAATCACCCATCAAGGATGGTTTCCTGAACGATGTCGTCTGCGGCGACCTCAACCAGGATGGCATCAAGGATCTGGTTTTCCTGGAGACGGCCAAAAATTTCATCGACCTCGCGACCTTCAAACCGCCCCGGGAAATCCTGCCCGGCCTGCGCTGGCGCGTCTTCGAGGAACGCACTTTCCGCAACCGCCGCAGCGAATTCCCGGAGCCCCGCGAGGCGGTGGTGGCCGATTTCACCGGGGACGGGAAGAAAGACCTCGCCGTATTGGTCCACGACCGCATTCTGCTTTACCCCCAGGAATAGCCAGCCTCCCCGTATAATAAAACGAACTAATTTATTACCATGACAAACAAGAACAATACCTATCAGAAAATCGAATTGACCGGCACTTCCGAAGTTTCCATCGAGGAGGCCATCCAAAACGCGGTCGCCAAAGCCGCTAAACTGGTTAAAAACAGCCGCTGGTTCGAAGTCGTCGAAACCCGCGGATCCATCGACGCGGGAAAAGTCCGCCAGTGGCAGGTTACCCTCAAAGTGGGCTACACGCTCGAGGACTAATCCCCAGACTCGCGGCCTGCGGCGGATGCTAATTTCCCGGGGACATCAGCCGGAAAAAGGCGCCTCCCGTGGTGGAGTTGATGGCCGCTTCACAGCGACCGCTGCCGGTATCGTCCAGCAGGATAATACCTTGGTCGGACCATCCCCGCAAATCCTCGCTGGTTTGCAGGACCAGGTTTTGCCCGGGATCACCCCGCAACCAGAATTGGATGGTACCCGGCCGGCCGATGGACCAGGCGGTGATTACGGGTCTGGCCATGGTCGAACGCTGAAAGAACGCGGTGACGTCCAGAGTTTGATCCGGCGGGAGTTGCAGCGTGGTGGAAGCATCGCCGGAAATCCCCCCCCACCCGGCGAATTTCCACCCGGGGGCAGGCTTGGCGGATAGAGAGATGGGGTTGTTTGAAAAGTAGGTGCCCCGCCACGGATCGTTCGTGGAAGCCCGGATTTCGAGCAGGTTCAACCGGATTGAACCGGCGTTGGTGTCGGAGACTGAAAGAGTGATCTGAGCGGTGCCCGCGGCTCCCAAGTGATCCATCAGGTGCTGCCGGCAGAATGCCGGGCGCCGGATGGCGTAATCCCTCAGGTATTGGACATTGGAGCGCCACTCCACATAAGAAGCCGGCAACCGCCACCGCCGGATATGTTCGGAAATTTCCGGCAGGAGCTCGGCGGCGCGGGCATCGATATGGGACAAGGCGCGGGCCGGCGCGTAAACGGAATTCAACAGGTCGGCGAAGCCATTGATGAATTGACGTTTGAATTCCCCGCTCTCCACCAGGTGGCGCAGCAGGAAGGTGGTGGCTTCGTTGCTATGGCCATCCATTTCGCCCGTGGGGATGAGTTGCCGGCGCAGCATGTCAAATTCCCAAGCGGGCTGGGTAGCCCAAAAACCTCCCCAGCCGACATCGTTGTCAAACTGCACCCAGCGCCACCGACCACCCTGGGAACGCGAACGCCACAGCCGGTGGTTGCCCATATCCCAGCGGTAGCAAAAGGACTCGGTGGCCTTGTAGATGATGTAATTGTCCGTATCGAGCATTTCCCTGACCCGGGCATAATTGCCAGGCTCCGCCAGGCTGTGGGTTTGCATGAATTGGACCATCTCATCCCAGCCCTGGGTGTCGCCCACCCGGGCGGTGGCAT
>CAIMWS010000175.1 GCA_903845125.1 uncultured Verrucomicrobiota bacterium | reverse complement strand
TCAGCTATCTGCCGGCCACCCTCTGGACCGTGGGTGCGACCTACAATGTGCGGCTGGAATATGCCGACAACGGCGCCACGCCGAAGAGCTTCACCAATTCCTGGAGCTTCACGGTGGCCAGCGCCAACGCGGTCGTGCTGAACCCGGATTGGGCGCAGCCGCTGACCTCGGGTGACACCCTGGGCTTTGCCACCCGCAGTTCGCAGTCCACCAGCGCCACCACCAGCACCGCCTGGACGGAAGACCAGCTGAGCGGCCTGCACACCATTGCCACCGTCGGCTACCATACCGCCGACGTGTTCAACTACTGGGGCAACGGCGGCCGCGGCAATTTCGAAGGCGACACCGATGTGGCGCCGGCCTTTGGCCTGAACCTGTACAGCGCGGGTGAGACGGCCAATTATTACGCCCTGGAGACGGTGGCGTGGATCCCGTTGAGCGTGGGAACCTATACCTTCGGCGTGAACAGCGACGACGGTTTCCGCGTGACCTCCGGCGCCAAGCCGCATGACCTGCCGCCCGCGGGCATGGTGTGCGGTGAGTTCAACGGCGGCCGCGGCGTGGCCGACACGACCTACAACGTTTACGTGCTCAAGGACGGCATTTATCCGTTCCGGCTGACCTTCCAGGAAGGCGGCGGCGGGGACGCGGTGGAATGGTTCTACTACAAGAATGGCGTCCGGGTGCTGCTCAATGACTCCACGGTGTCCGGTGCGCTGAAGGTTTACCGCTACAACAAGGTGGTCAACGATCCCGGGATCACCTTCACCCAGCAGCCGACCAACGCGATCAGCATCCAGGCCAACGCCCCCGAGTTGGTGCTCACGGCGGCGGCCAAGACGACCGCCGTGGCCACCCAGGCATACCTGGTTTACCAGTGGCAGAAGGATGGTGTGGACATCCGGCCCGGCGACAATGCCAACATCACGGGCATGAACACCGCGACGCTGCGGATCAAGCTGCCGCAGCAGGCCGACACAGGCAAATACACCTGCCAGGCGATCCTGATCGGTTACAAGCCGGTGGCCAGCACGGTGGCCAATGTGACGATCACCGCTGATACCATCCCGCCCACGGTGGTCAAAGTGGAGGGCGCCAACCAGTTCAACACCATCACGCTGACCTTCTCCGAGCCATTGGATCCCAATTCGGCGACGGCGGTGGCCAATTACACGGCCGATGGCGGCTTGAGCATCACGGGCGCCGCGCTGGATGACACCGGGTTCAAGGTTATCCTCAGCACCAGCCTCCAAGGCCTCGGCAAGCAGTATAACATCACGATCAGCGGCGTAAAAGACACGGCGGCCAACGTGATCGCCGCGAATTCCAAGGTGAAATTCAACTCCTGGGTTCTGGAGCGGGGTTATTTGACCTGGGACGTCTTCTACGGGATCGGCGGCACGGCCGTGAGCGGCCTGACTGGTGATCCCCGCTATCCCACCGCGCCCGATGCGAGGTTTGTTTCCACCTCCTTCAACAGCCGGAACTTCTTCCCGGATGACAGCCATGATAATTACGGCGCGGCCGCCTACGGGTGGTTTGTGCCGCCCACCACCGGCAACTACCGGTTCTTCATCCGCAGCGATGATGCCTCGCAATTGTGGCTGAGCAAGGATGCGGATCCGGCCAACATCGGCGACACGCCGATCGCCGAACAAACCGGCTGCTGCAATAACTATGACACCACCGGGACCCTGGCCTCGGCCGACATCGCCCTGGTGGCTGGCAATCGTTATTACATCCTGGGCCTCATCAAGGAAGGCGGCGGCGGGGATTATCTGCAGGTCGCCGTCAAAGGCCCCAGCGACAACCGGACCACCGCGCCCGCCACGGCCGACTCCTCCAACATCCCCGGCAGCATGCTGGAAACCTATATCGCGCCGGCGGCGGAATTGACGATCACCCTGCAGCCGCAGAGTGCGACCGCGCTGGAGAACCGGCGGGTGGAGTTCACCACCGCCGCCAGCGGCAAATGGGCGGACGGCTCCAATGTGCCAGTGGCCTACCAGTGGCAGAAGAACGGCCAGAACATCGCCAACGCGACGGGCACGAGCTATGTGATCCCGCTGGCTTCGGTGGCGGACAACGGGGCGAAGTTCACCTGCGTGGTGCGCGTGCCCGGTTTGACGAACGTGACCCAGGAGGCCACGCTGACGGTCAACAAAGACTCCGCGGCGCCGGTGGTGGCGGCGGCGGGCGCCCTGAGCGGCCAGGAAACGAACGTGCTGGTGGCGTTCGACGACTACCTGGATGCCTCGGCGGCCAACAAGGCCAACTTCACCGTGGCGGGAGCCACGGTGCTGGCAGCCTCCTTCTACCCGGCCGGCAACGTCAACCAGGTGCTGGTAACTCTGGATAAAGCCATCACCGATGGCACGACCATCAGCTACACGGGCATCAAGGATCTCGCCGGCAACTCCGGCGCCGGTTCGGCCAAGGCGATCCTCGCCTCGGATGTGACCCCGACGACCAGCTTCATCACGCCCACGACCTGGAGCAGCCCGGCGGGTGAGCTCGTGGCCAAATGCATCGACAAGAATACCGGCACGAAGTATTTGAACTTCGACAAACTGGGCTGCGGCTTCATC
>CAIMWS010000174.1 GCA_903845125.1 uncultured Verrucomicrobiota bacterium | reverse complement strand
CTCGCGCCTTGCGCCAGCCGGTCAGTAGTTGGCCGCGCCTGCTTGAAAACTCATATCAAACAGGGGCTCCCGAATATGAAATATCCCGGATTCTTTCATGATTTTCTAAACGGCATTGTCCTTAGGCCAGGTCGCCATAATTAATCACCTCCATTTTGCTGGTTGCAGTGGCGCCGCCCGCTCTCAACGCGGCTTTCAGGATCCGGGGATAAGTCCCGCACCGGCACAGGTTGCCGGAGCAGGCGTGCCGCACCGCTTCGCCCGTGGGATGCGGATTATCCCGGAGCAGAGCGGTCACGCTCATCACGAACCCAGGTGTGCAATAGCCGCACATCAAGGCGTCTTCCTCCAGAAAGGCCTGCTGCACGGGGCTTAATTGCCCGTCGCGGGCCAGGCCTTCCACGGTGGTGATTTCGTGGCCTTGAGCTTCCAGGGCGAGCAGCATGCAGGCGTAGATGGGCTTGCCATCCAGCAGCATCGTGCAGGCGCCGCAGGTTCCCCGGTCGCATACTTCTTTGGCGCCCGTCAAATCCGTATGGTTGCGCAGGGCGTCCAGCAAAGTCACCCGCGGCTCCAAGGCCAGGTTCAGTTCCTTGCCATTCACGCGCAGTTTCACGGGAACCACCCCGGGGCCGAGGGGTTGCTCGGGATTGGCCTTTTCCAGTTGAGCGGCAGCCTGCTGCACCTGGGTGGCAGCGGTGGCCACCGCCGTCGTGCCAATGCTCTTCAGGAAATTCCGTCGGGAAAAGCCTTTTTTCCCACTGTCATCTGACACAAGATCACTCATAAATTCCAAGACAAATAGAGTCGAGCGGCCTTTTCGTAATCCTCCGGCCGGTCAATGTCAAAATCCAGACCGGAGTCCTCAATCTCGCAGGAAGATAGCACGTCCGAACGATTCTTCAAGAACCTGCTCAGCCGATCTTCAACAGCCAAGGCCAATTCCAGGAACCGGGGCCTCGGGAATAGGATGGGGTGCCGGGTTTTTGAATGGAAGAATGGCTGGCAGATTCGGTCCGGCTGGCTCCGACTCCAGTCCACCAACGCACGCAGGGTGTCGTCCCGCAAATGAGGCTGATCTCCCAGCGCCATGGCGATGTGGGTGATGGATGGCTGCCAGCCAGTCCACCGGGCGGCACACTGGATGGAACTAAACATGCCGAGCGCCGGTTGGGGATTGGCGATGCGGTGGCTGACGGGGAAAGCCAGCCGGTCCAACTCGGCAGCCAGGGCCACCTGCCCGGGCGCCACTACCACCGCGATTTGGCCGGCGCCCACCCGGCGCCACTGGTCCAGCAAATGGCCGAGGATAGTCTGGGGACCCCAAGGCAGCAGCAGCTTGGGCTGGCCCATCCGGGAAGAGGCTCCTGCGGCCAGGATAAAAACTCCCAGTGCCAGAGGTGGTTGCATGCGCAATCGGTAGTGAATCCGCTAAAAATAAAAACCGAGCCAGGCCAGCAGGAGCAGGATGGCCACGATCCACCACAGCCAGTGAATGCCACGGGGCCTGGCCGGCTCACCGCCGAATTCCCGGCTCACGAATTCGTCGTAATCGAAACCTTCGGCCGGCAAACCCAAGCCGTCCGAGCGCGCAGCATCCGACCAGCCGGTTTTTTCGTCCGAGCCGCATTCCGGGCAAGCCTTGGCCCGGGAGGGAATATCGGCCCCGCACAGCGGACAGGTATCAGGAGTCATGCGAAGCGGGTGTTTCAGCGGGGAACCAGGCGCGCTCAGCCAACGCCGGCGTATTCCTCGTCAGTTTCCAAGTCCATGCCCATCAGCACATAATCGTGTTTGTTGGTCTGCATGTCTTTGACGTACTCGGGCAACTTGAGCAGCGAGCGGAAGCCCAAGTGGCTGAAAATCTTGATGGCCGCCTCCTGTTCGCCGAGGAATTCGGCCTCGATTTTTTCAAGGCCGAGGTGCTGGGCCAGTTCAAGGGCTTCGGTGACCAGCGCTTTCGCCAGGCCGCGTCCGCGGCAGGCGGGATGCACGAGGACACTGACCCGGCCGATGTGGCGTCTCCATCCGCCCAGTTGCTGGTGCAAAGTGGAGGCGCCGATGACCTTGCCGCTGGCCATCGCCAGCAGCGGCAGGTTGCGGCCCAAGTCGATATTCTGGCACCAATCGCGGATCACCGCCGGATCCGTGACCCGGTGTTTGATGAACAGGCGTTCCGGTTCGGGAACAGCCTGGAAAAACTCCAAAAAGGCCGGTTCATCGGTGCTTTCCAGCGGGCGCACCGAACAGGCCGACCCATCCTTCAGCCGAAGTTCGATCGGGTATTTTTCAAGGGCAGTTTCAATCAGCATAAAACTTTGTCCTGTATTAGGTTGGCCTCAATCTACACCGTTCCCGTGGACTTGCCAAATGATTCCCCTGTTTTATAGCAATTCCAGCGCCGCCCGGGAACGGGCCAATGGCTTGGCACGTAGCCCCATTTTACGGAACCAGCGTGAGTCGGTAAACCGTTGGGCCGGGCAATAGCGGAGTGGGTTCGATGCCCATCCAGGCCGCATGGCCCGCCCGGTAGAACGGCGACAGGAAATGGCCGCTTTGGCCGCCAGGCATATGGAAAAGGGCTTGTTCCTCACGGCCGGGTGAAACGACCATCCGCTCCGAGGTGCCGAAGGCCCGCCCCTGGACCCACGGCATATTCTCATCCCCCGGCAACCGGGCCGGCGGCATATCCAGCCAGCGGGAAAGCACCGGCAGGCCCAGGCTGATGGGATGCCGCATCCAAAAGGTGTTTTTTTGTCCCCAGGTCGCTTTGGCCAGTGGCAGTTTTTCATTGGCCAGTGCCGCCAGCAGCCGTTTGACGCTGGCTTCCAGCAGTTGGTCGTAAGACTCGAAGGCCGGATCCAACAAGTTCATCGGGCGCTGCTCCACAATCTGCCAGACCGGCTGTTCCCGGGTCCAGGCCGGCCAGATGCCGGACTCAACCCCGGCTTTTTTAAGGCGCTGGAGTATCGGGCGCAGGATCAAATGATGCACCTGGCTGCGGAACTCCGCCACCAGCCGGTAACCTTGGGATTCCGGTGCCGCCCGGCCTCCCCAGTTGGCGACGTATTGCTTGAGTTCAGCCCAGGCGGCGTTGGTGGCCGGCGGCTTTTCCAGGACAGTGAGCAGGAGCTGCCGCCAGCGTTCCAGGAAGAGCGCGCGATTATCCCGGTAAATTTCCAGCAGATCCGTCTCTTTGACGTTTTTCAGGTTGCGGAGATCCTCGCCGATTTGGCGCGCCCGGGCCCCGAAATCCTGGCCTACGGGGTGGAGTGCCAGGTATTCCGGCGTGCCCAGTACCCGGTTGTTGGCGGTCCACAGGAAGCCGCCGGGCGGATTCATCACCCGCGGGTATTTTTCCGGTGGCAGGAAACCTTTCCAGCCGCAGGATCCATCCGCCCAGGAAACGGGTGCCTGGCCGTTGGATCCGAACCGCTCAGGCAGACGCCCAATGGGGATGTAGCCGATCGCCCCCGATTTGTCCCCAACCACCAGGTTTTCCACCGGGATGCCGATGCCGGGCGCCAGCTTCAGAGCGGTGGCCACATCACGGGTCCGCTCCAATTCGAGCAGACGCAGGTTGACCGCGCCGGGCAGATGGGCGATCCAGCGGAGGGCGTAGCGCCCCGCCAGCCCCGGGGTTTCCACCACCGGCCCCCACACGGTGTTGGTGATCAATAAGGGAAAGTCGCTCCCGCCGTTCACACGGATGATTTCGGTGTCCACTTGCGCGGTTTGCCAACCGGCGGGTGTCCGGTATTTGAGCGGATTGGCAGGATCGAATTCCAGGGGAACCAGGTCGGTGTTGTCCAGAAAGGCGTCGGTGAAGGACCAGGCCAGGTGGCGATTGCTGCCCACGACCACCGCCGGGGTACCCGGCAAAGTGACCCCGATCACATCCTGCAGGCCCAGTTCCGCATCCCAATACTGCAGGCGTGCCCGGAACCAATAGTGCGGAAGCATCAAGTCCAGGTGCATGTCATTGGCGATGATGGCTCCACCGTGGGCCGAGCGCTGGCCACCCACGCCCCAATTGTTGCTGCCTACGGGCAGGGCGGATCCCAGATCCGCCTCCTCTGCCGGGAATTGCCCAGCGCCGGGCTGGGTGGTGGCCGACCGGAACGAGAAAATCCGGGCATCGGGAATGGGCGCCAGGGGGAGCTGCGAAGCATCCACCGCTGCATCCCAGGCGCTGCCGGTGGGCAGGTAGAAATCCGCCACCGCGGGCGGGAAGAGCTTGCGCATCACTGCCTGCAGCCGGTCCTCGTGGCCATCAGAATCCTGAAGCGCGAAGAACATGGCCAACCCGGCCAGGACGGTGTCGGCCGGCTGCCACGGCCGGGGCTGGAGGCGCAGCAGCAGGTATTCGGGCGGCCGGCTCCGCAGGGCGTGGAGGCCAGCGTTCACACCGTCCGTGTAGGCTTGGGCCATGGCTTGCTCGCCCGGCGGCAAAGGTGGGCCATTTTGCACCCGGTGGCGGAATTGGTGGCGCCGCGCCCAGCGGTCCCGGGCCGCCATTCCGGGCCCGAAAAGCTCCGCCAATTCACCCGCAGCGGACCGGCGCAGCAGATCCATCTGGAAAAAGCGTTCCTGGGCATGCACCCAACCGAGGGCCCGGGCGGCGTCGAGCCGGTTGGTGGCGTGGATGGTGGGCACACCCTGGGCATCCCGCTCCACCGTGACCGGGTGGGATAGATTCAGGAGCGGATGTTGGCCATCCAGGTGCGCCAGGCTGCCGCGCAACTGCCAACGCAGCCAGCCCCAGCCCAAACCGGCCAGGATCACCGCCGCCAGGGTAGTAACTCCCAGCCATTTCAGCCAGCGCTTCCAGCGCAAAGAAGCCAGGGGCCTCCCGGGCGAGTCCATTGTGTCCTGATTCATGATAAGAGGTTAAGGCGCAGATCCGTGATGCGGCAAGCACGAAGAAATTGATTGCCGTGCTGTTTTCCCGCCAGGAATGAACCCATGGTTGCATTTGTTCCTTTGGCCCCGCTGGCAGGTTGGGACGTTGACCGGGGCAAGGCCGCCGTGGCAGGCGCTGCAGGGGAGTTGGCACGGCCGGAATAAACTTGTAAAGGGGCGCCAAAAGGGCATAGTCTTGGCAGAAGACGGGCGGTGGTTATGGACACGGTTTTTCTAATCTATTTACTCTGTTTCGGAGTCGGCTTGTTCTTTGCCGTCATCTGCGCCTTCCTGGCTGAAATGCATGGAGGCCACGAAATCCACATGGAAAGCGGCGATGCCCCCGGCCACGTGGAAGCCGGGGGGGGGGATGCCCATGGCTTTGCGGCGGTCAGCCCCACCACGATCATGGCTTTTATCACCGCCTTTGGCGGATTGGGAATGATCTTTAACACGATTCCGGCCACGCGCAGCGTTTGGATCAGCAGCCCGCTTTCCGCCGTTGGGGCGCTGGGCTTTGCCGCCCTCGTTTTTATGATGTTTGGCGCCTTATTCCGCAAAACCCAGTGTTCAAGCGAAGGCAAGGTGGCGGATTTATTGGGCACCCCAGCCACGGTCATCACTCCGATCACCAATAACGGTGTAGGGGAGATCGCCTACGTCCAGAGTGGCACCCGCTATACTGCACCGGCCCGGGAAATCAGTGGGCGGCCGGTGGCGAGCGGGCAGACGGTGACCATTGTCCGGCTGGTTGGATCGCAGTTTTTTGTGGTGCTGCCGTGAATCTTTTCTCCATCCGTCCTCAAACCCAAACCTCCAACCTCAATAAAATATGTTAGCCATTCAATACTTAGCGGCCTTGAACGACGTGCAATCCATGATCGCCGTGGTGGCTGCGGGCTTGGTGGTCCTGGTGCTGCTCCTGGTGACTGTCTGGGCGCGGCGCTACACCACGGTGGGCCCCAACCAAGTCCTGATCATTTCCGGGCGGCCACTAAAATATGCCGATCCGGATGGTTCGGTTCGGATGCGCGGATTCCGCATCGTCAAGGGGGGCGGTAAATTTGTCTGGCCGGTGATTGAAAAGAAGGATTTCCTCTCGCTGGAATTAATGACCATCGATGTGCAAACGCCGGAGGTTTACACCAGCAAAGGGGTGCCCGTGCGGGTGGATGGCGTGGCCCAGATCAAGGTGAAAGGGGATGATGTGTCCATCGCCACCGCGGCAGAGCAGTTCCTCAGCAAGGGAAGCGACGAGATCAAGAACATTGCCATGCAGACCATGGAGGGCCACTTGCGCGCCATTCTGGGTACCCTGAGCGTGGAGGAGATCTACCAGAACCGCGATGCCTTCGCGGCGAAAGTCCAGGAGGTGGCCGCGGGGGACATGGCCAACATGGGGTTGGGCATAGTGAGCTTTACCATCCGGGACATCAAAGACAACCAAGGCTACCTGGAGGCGCTGGGCAAGCCGCGCATAGCCCAGGTGAAACGCGATGCCGTGATCGCTCAAGCGGATGCGGATCGGGATGCAATGATCCGCTCCTCGCAAGCCCAGCAATCCGGCCAGGAGGCCAAATTCCAGGCTGACGCGAAGATCGCCGAAGCCCAGCGCGACTATCAGATCAACGTGGCCCAATACCAGGCGGCGGTGAACCAGCGGAAAGCGGAGTCAGACCTGGCCTACGATCTGCAGAAATACAAGACCGGCCAGTTGGTGAAGGCCGAGGAGGTGCAGGTGAACATCATCGAGAAGCAGAAGCAGATCGAGCTTCAGCAGCAGGAAATTCTGCGCCGCCAGCGCGAGTTGGAGGCCAATGTCCAAAAACCAGCCGATGCCGAACGCTACCGCATGGAAACGCTGGCCAACGCCACCCGCTTCCAGTTGGAAGCCGAGGCGGCCGGCGCGGCGGCCGCGGCCAAGGCCAAAGGGCTGGCCCAGGCGGAGGTGGTGAAAGCCACCGGTTTGGCGGAAGCCGAAGCGCAAAAAGCGCGCGGGCTGGCGGAGGCGTCCATCATTGAAGCCCAAGGCAAAGCCACCGCCGAAGCCATGGCGGTGAAAGCGGAGTCGTTCAAGCAATACAATGAAGCCGCCATCATCCAGATGATGATGGAAATCCTTCCGGAGCTGGCCGCCAGGATCAGCGAGCCGCTCGCCAAAACCGAGAAAATCATCATGATCAACAATGGGACCGGCCCCAATGGAGCCGCCAGCAAGTTGACGGGTGACATCTCCAGCATCCTGAGCCAACTGCCGCCCGTCGTGGAAGGGTTGACCGGGGTCAAGTTGGAGCAGTTGCTCAAGCAAATCCCTGCGGTGAAAAAATCCATGACCACGCCGGAGGCGGAAAGCTGAACCGAGGGCCGGCGGCCGGCGACCTTGAAAGCTTTTTACCTTTGAGGATGACATGCGTTTGATCGAAGCCATGGTGCAGGCCAACCAGCGGGCCTTTGCGGGCGACCCCCAGGCCAGCCTGCGTCCGGCGGACCATGCCGGGGCCTTGCCCCTGGTGGTATTGACCTGCATCGATCCCCGGCTCAACCCGTTTTTCCCGGGCATCCTGGGGCTCGAGGAGAGCCACTTCGTCTGGCTGCGCAATGCCGGGAATATTGTCACCGGGCCGCTCAGCAGTACCATGCGTTCGCTGGCCCTGGCCTGCGTGGTCAAAGGTGGCCGGGAAATCGCCATCATCGGCCACACCGATTGCCGGGTGGGTCAGATGACCACGGCGGATCTGGTCGAACGTTGCCGGCAGCTGGGGATCGACCGAGCAGCCCTGCCACCCAACCTCAACGAGTTTTTCGGCCTCTTCGCGAGCGAGCGGCAAAATGTGATCAAGGCGGTGGATTTCACGCGCACCAGCCCCTTGGTTGGCCGCCAGGTGCCCGTGCATGGTTTGTTGGTTGATGTCCATACTGGCCGGTTGGAATGGTTGGTCAATGGCTACGAAAGCCTGGCTCTTGCCGATGCTCCATCCAACTCCGGCCCGCTGTCTTCTTTCCCTGAATTGGTTCCTTTTGCGGCGGGGGAATTCAAATTTCCGGTGGGCCAGATCGGGGACGCGCACTACGAGCCGGGCGGAATCCTGGAGCCGCCGCCGCCGCCGGTGGTGGAGCGGGAGCCGGCGAGCAAAAATATTCCGTTCCGGGTTCAGATACCCGTCCCTCCGCCCATCATCCCCAAACCAGTTCTGCGGCGGATCAAGAAATCCTGATCCGGCATGCTGCTTGCCTTCCACAAGCCTTTCCGGGTGCTGTCGCAATTCACCCCGGATGGTTCGCCAAACGCCTCCCTGGCCGAATTTGGCTTTCCGCCAGGGATTTACCCCATCGGCCGGCTCGATGCCGATAGCGAAGGTTTGCTCCTGTTGAGCGATGAACCGCATCTGAACCAGCAGTTGCTCAATCCCGGGCGCGGCCACCGCCGGATCTACTGGGCCCAAATCGAGCGCATTCCAGTGCTGGATTCGCTGCGCGCCTTGGAAAACGGGTTGACCGTGGCGGGGCGCCGGACGCTGCCCTGCCGCGCCTGGCTCCCGGAACCCCAGCCCATGGTTCCCCCGCGCAATCCGCCCATACGCTTCCGGAAAACGGTCCCCGATTGCTGGATCGGTCTCGAACTGACGGAAGGCAAAAACCGGCAGGTCCGCCGGATGACCGCCGCCATCGGGCACCCGACCCTGCGGCTGCTGCGCGTCCAGATCGGCGGCTTCCAGCTGGGGGAATTGCCGGTGGGCCAGTGGAAAATCTTGGATCCGGCGGAACGCCGCCTGGTGGAATCCAATCCATGACGGCCTTAGCGGATTTCCCGCCGCCGCTACACTGGAGTTAGTTAATCAGGCCGTGGATTACGTTTCTGATATCTCAACCGGCTGCACGTGCCAGATCCGGCGGCAGTAATCCTGAATGGCGCGGTCGGACGAGAATTTGCCCATGCGCGAAACGGTCAGGATGGACATGCGGGTCCATTTTTCCTGGTCCAGGAAAGCGTGGTTGACCCGCTCCTGGCAGTCGATGTAGGACTCGAAGTCGGCCATCAGCATGTAGTCGTCGCGGGTCAGTAAATGGTTGACCAGCGGCTCGAACAAACGGGCATCCCCGTGCGAAAAAAAGCCGGAGCGGATCTGGTTGATCACCGCCCGGAGATCGGGATTGTTTTGGTAATACTCACCAGGATGATAACCTTGGTGCTTGCGCTCCCGGACTTCCTGGGCGGTCAAGCCGAACAAGAAGAAGTTATCAGCGCCCACTTCCTCACGGATTTCAATGTTTGCGCCGTCCAGGGTGCCGATGGTTAGCGCGCCGTTGAGGGCGAATTTCATGTTGCCGGTGCCTGAAGCTTCCTTGCCCGCGGTGCTGATCTGTTCGGAGAGGTCGGCGGCGGGATAGATGGGCTGCGCGTTTTTCACGTTGTAATCTGGAAAAAAAACCACCTTCAGACGGCCCTGAACGGCGGGATCCTGGTTGACCACTTCGGCCACGGAGTTGATGAGCTTGATGATCAGTTTGGCCATGAAATAGCCCGGCGCGGCCTTGCCTCCGAAAATGCATACCCGGGAGGGGATCGCCAGGTTCGGATTCTGCCGCAGGCGATTGTAGCAATGGATGATATGGAGCACATTCAAATGCTGGCGTTTGTATTCGTGGATGCGTTTGACCTGGATGTCGAACAGGTGATCCGGATTTACCTCAATGCCGGTCCGTTCACGGATTAACCGGGCCAGGGTGCGCTTGGCATCCGTTTGAGCCAGGCGCCATTTGGCTTGGAATGGGGGATCGTCCGCCAATTCCTGCAGCCGGCGCAGCTCATCCAGGTTCCGGATCCACCCATCACCGATGTGTTCGGTGATCAGGCGCGCCTGAATGGGATTGCTGACCAGCAGGAACCGCCGTGGGGTCACCCCGTTGGTGACGTTGACGATTTTACCGGGCCACAAATCGGCAAAATCGCCCAGCACATCCCGCTTCAATAATTCCGAGTGTAATTCCGCCACCCCGTTGATGGTATGGCTGCCCACGCAGGCCAGGTGCGCCATGCGCACATAGCGCTCCCCGCCTTCATCGATGAGCGACATGCGCGCCAGCCGCCCGGGATCCTCGGGGCAGCGCACCCGAACCTCCTCCAGGAACCGCCGGTTGATTTCGTAGATGATTTCCAAATGCCGGGGCAGGATCCGCCCCAAAAGGGCCACCGGCCACTTTTCCAGGGCCTCAGGCAGGAGGGTGTGATTGGTATAACTGAAAGTGCGGGTGGTGATATCCCACGCCTTGTCCCAGTCCAGGAGGTGGTCGTCCACCAGCAGTCGCATGAGTTCGGCCACGGCCAGCGCCGGGTGGGTGTCGTTGAGCTGCATGGCGTACTTTTCGGGAAAATGGTCGAAGCTTTGTTCGCGCTGCAGGAAAATGCGGATCAGGTCCTGCAGGGCGCAGGAGACCAGGAAATATTGCTGGCCCAGGCGCAGTTCGCGGCCCGCCGCCGGTTCGTCGTTCGGATAAAGGACTTTGGTGAGGTTTTCCGAAAACATTTTTTCCTCCACCGCCTTGTAGTAGTCGCCCGCATTGAAGGCGCGGAAATCGAACGATTCACAGGCCTCCGCTTTCCAAAGCCGCAGCAGGCTGGTGGAGGCGGACTGGTAACCCATGATGGGTGTATCGTAGGCGATCCCTTTGACTACGCGATGGGGGATCCAATTCACCCGGTAGCGGTTTTGGTCGTCCCGCCACGGTTCGGTGTGGTCGCCGAGTTTCACTGGGAAGGCCACTTCCGGCCGCGCAATTTCCCAGGGATTGCCCCACTGCAGCCATTTGTCCGTGACTTCCACCTGCCAGCCATCCTGGATGGCCTGATCGAAGATCCCAAACTCATACCGGATGCCATAGCCGATGGCCGGCACTTCGAGCGAAGCGAGCGAATCCAGGTAACACGACGCGAGCCGGCCGAGGCCGCCGTTCCCGAGCCCCGGCTCCTCTTCCTGCTCGATCAACTCGTCCAGGTTCAACCCCAGCTCGTTCATCGCCTCGCGCGCCTGCTCCGTCAGGCCCAGGCTGAGGAGTTTGCTCGCCAGGTGCGGCCCGGGCAGGTCCTCGGCCGAAAGGTAAGCCACCACGCGCGCATCCGCCTGGGCATAGGCCGCCATTGTGCGGACGCCCTGCTTGAAGACGCGGTCCCGCACCGTCAGCGCGAGAGCGGTATAAGCATCGTTGCGCGTCG
>CAIMWS010000173.1 GCA_903845125.1 uncultured Verrucomicrobiota bacterium | reverse complement strand
CGCCATCCTGGGCCTGGTCCAGAACCACGATTTTTCCCGCCGCCGGACAGTGGTTTACAGTTGATGAGCCAGAGCCACACTGCCCCCGCGGCCTCTCCCCACGGCCAATTTCCCGGCGCGGACTAAATCATCCTTGACCTTATTGTAGGTCGCTTCATCCCACCCCAGTTCCTGGCGCAGGGTTTGATTCCCCTTCGGGCCACCGCTGTCTTCCAGGAGCTTCAGCATGGCCTGGTGAAGATCGCCAGTGACAGAAAGGTTCGAAACACGACTGAAGCAGCGTCAAAGTGCGTTCAGCGTCTTGAAAGGAACCGCAACAAGTTCTTCACTTTTCTCGACTACGACGGTTTTCCTTGGAACAACAACAACGCAGAACACGCAATCAAAGCCTTTGCGGGGCTTCGAGATATTATGGAGGGGAGTTGGACCGCAAAGTCCATCGACCAAGATCTTGTGCTTCTGAGCGTCTGCCAAACCTGCAAGTATATGGGGGTGGACTTCTTCGATTTCATTCGTTCGGGCGAGAAGGACATCCACGCCTTTGCGGAGAGTCGGCGTGGGCGAAAGCGGCCACCGCCAACCAGCGGACTGGAAGTCATACCACCGGACGAGGACGCGAAGAAATGATTTTCGCGTCGGCTGCTGGCGCAGGGCTTGATTGGCGATTGTTGGCAGAGGAGATAGCAAATACAGTCTAAAGTAAAATACGCCTACGCATACCGGTAACTGTGCAGGGTAACGCCGCGGATACCCAGGCCATTGCATCGGCGTCGAAAATCCTTGGCGCGGTGTTTTTCATGGGTTCGCGCCATTCGCGGAAAGAGCAATCCTTCGTTTGGCAGGGACCGCAGCAAATCGCTGACTTGGTCGCCGAATTTGAGGGTGGCGACTTGGTTGGTTTTTCGGCGATGGTAACCGATAGCTTGATGTTCCCAATCAATGTCCTCGGCCTTCAGGTTCGCTATGTCACTCTGGGAGCCACCCAAGTGCCAACAGAGGTCGTAAAAGGCTCTCGTTTCTGTATTACGCTCATTAGCGATGATGAGCGCATGTTCATCGGCTGTGATGGCCCGTTTCAATTGGAATCTTACCGCTGGCCATTGTTTCTTGGGAATGATCGGCCATGCCAGCCATGTCATGTCCAAGGCGAAATTGTGCAACCGGCGCAAAAAGACGTTGGTCGAAACCGTTCCTGCCTCCAGAACCCGGAGAAAATGCTCGGGGCGTGTGTCGAGGACCAAAACACTTCGGATGATGTCAAAGGCATGGTCCTGCGCGGCGCGAGCCCATCGAAGCTGGTTTTCGGCTTTTTTGAGTTTGATGATTTCCTCAATGACGGTTTGCCAAGTGCGTTCGTTAATCAACGGATCGCTGACAGCCAGGTAAGCACGGGCGATTTGCCGGTTGATTTGGGGATTCACCTGCGCCTCATTCTTAGCATGCAACAACCGGCCTGCCTCCCGGCAATCCTTGGTGTTAAGGCTTTCGCGTTTTCCGGTCAGGTTATCAAACAGGTAAAACACGCCCGCGTGGCGGCGATAGAGACGGTATCTTTGTTTCATGATGTTTGTCATGAGCACAAGAATGCCGTCGTCCGAGAACTTGCGTTAAAGAGTAATGGGCGGGTATATCCGAACTTTGCCTCAGCAGTGATGGAGCAAACTGGTTATGCACAGTTTTGGACACACCTAAGCCACTCTATCCTCGCAACCCACTCATTTTGAGCCACTTCCAAATGGTGCCGGTGGTCGGACTCGGACGGAATTATCCCGCTTGATCCGCCCTGCACCTCTCGATCGCAAGTCTTTCTCCGACTCTTAGTTCCTCGAGTTTCCCCAATATTTACAGGCTTTTACGCATTTTCAATACCAAAATATTACCATCGCTCGACAATCCTGGAACTATGCCAAAACCATCCCGCCACTATCCCTCAGAATCATTTTACTGGAGCTTTTACTGGAGGTCGGTGGCATGAATTTGTCATCGGTGAGATTATTTTTCGGTCTTTTGTCTAATCCTTTTGCACATCCGCAGTTGCCGGCTGCGCCTCATCATAGTACTTCCGCGCCTTCATTACCCGATCAAAATTGTCATTCGCCCACAAAATCAAGTTCCCCATGGGCTCCAAGAGTGAGATTCCTATGGGAGTCAGCCAGTATTCCACAGTAGGCGGCGAGGTCGAAAATATCCAGCCATCCCGCTAGGTACATTGCCTTGGCCTTGCCTAGTCTCCACCTGAGGAAGATTTTAAGGGCCTTCCGCACATCCTTAAGAACCACCGCGCAAATGCGCTTTCACCATAAACAAATCATCGCGATCTACCGTTTCAAGGATATCCAATCCAACCGGGCGGAGTATCTCTGACCAAGCGGTTGCCGGAGGTAGGTGGTCGTGGCCTACCGCCCCCCCGACCTTGTGGTGGAATGCATTCAATTGGGCGCTGCCAACCAGATGTAAAACCAAAAGCTGACCTCCAGGTTTTAGGCACCGCACAATTTGTCGAAGTGCTGCTGCCGGATCACGAAAATGGGGAAAGGAGTGGAAACAAAGCACAATGTCAAATTGGGTTGCTACCGGTTCTTCTCGGCAGATGTCCACTAATGCGAATTCGGCCATGACTCCACGTGATTTTGCTTGTTTCAACATGGCGGAAGAGAAATCCACAGCCATGACTTTGCCCGGTTTAACGGTTTCTACAAGCCAACCGGTAATTTGTCCAGTGCCACAGCCGATTTCCATCACCGGTCGATCCACCAACTGATACTGATGGATGGCTCTATGCGCTACACCATCGAAAAAGGCGCGAT
>CAIMWS010000172.1 GCA_903845125.1 uncultured Verrucomicrobiota bacterium | reverse complement strand
TCCACGGCGCTGGCGAGGTCGATCTTGTTGATCACCGCCGCTTGGGCGGAATGGAACATGGGCGGATATTTCAAGGGTTTATCCTCCCCTTCGGTCGTGGAAAGCAGGACTACCCGCAAATCTTCCCCCAGATCGAACACGGCGGGACAGACCAGGTTGCCCACATTTTCGATGATCAAGACATCCATGCCATCGGTATTGAGCCGTTCCAAAGCCTTGGCCACCATCACCGCCTCCAAGTGGCATACGGTTCCAGTGGTGATCTGCACCACCGGGACGCCGCTTTCGCCCAGGCGTTTGGCGTCATTATCCGTGGCCAGATCCCCCACAATCACTCCGCACCGCAGACGGGGATGCAAGCGGGCCACAGTCTTTTGCAGCAGGGTGGTTTTTCCGGAACCGGGCGAAGATAACACATTAAGAACCAGCCATCCTTTGGCCTTGAAATAACCACGATTCCGTTCCGCCAGCCGGTCATTTTGCCCCAGGATGGCCTCGTCAATTTCAATGGTTTGGGGTTCCTGCTTTTTCACGGGTGGCGGGCCGGGGTCAGGCCCGTGTTCGTGCGGATGCTGGTGGTCGGGGCCATGATCATGGACGGCCTTCAATCCGCCACCGCTTTGACCGGTAATCGACTGAGCCCGGACCTGTTCCAAGACGTCATCGATCACGTCACCGGGCACATAGCCACATCCGCATTCACGACACATATCAAGATACCTCGAGGGACGCCAGCTCCAGCTCGCGGCCGCGCCGCAAGGTGCCGCTCAGTTGATGGCAGTCCGGACATTCGAAAACATAGTCTTCGGTTACAAATTCCCGCTGGCAACCGGCACACCAGCACGTGGCGGGAATGGTTTCAACTTCCAGCCGGGCATTGGCCGCCAAGGTGCCCGACCGGACCACTTCAAAGGCGAACTGCAGCGCATCCGGAACCACCCCGGTCATAGCCCCCACGCGCAGGCGAATGAGGTGAATCTGGGTGGCACCCGAGGAGCGGGCGGATTTTTCCGCCGATTCCAGGGCGCTTTGCATGATTCCTACTTCGTGCATTTATAAATTCAGGCTAAATCACAGCCCGTGCAAGTCAAGTTTCCGGCCCTTGGCGATGAAGGGCATCCGCCAGATCAATCGTGGTCCTTTGTCTTGGCAGCCGGAGCACTGCGCCGGTACTGGAATGGTTTCCGCTCGGGCTCCGGCAGTCCTTGGGCTCGAAAGGAGGTGCGGAAATGCATTTTCGCCACCGTTCCGAGGCGATCGGCGCCCAACTTCTCCACAAACTCCTTGGCCGCCGCATCCACCGCGGCGGAAGCCCCTTTGGGCAATTTCATGGCGTGCTGGGCTTCCAATTTTTTCAGCCGGCTGACAAATTCATCCCGCGCCAGGATCGAAGCCGCTGCCACCGCGGCATCGGATTCGGCCTTATGGCGTTGAACCATCTCTATCTGCCGTCCCATGCCCATCAACGCCTTGGTGATGACGGCTTTATCCGAGGCGAACTGATCGCTGATCGCCCGCACCGGCGGAGGGAACATGCGATGTTGTTGGCCCATCAGATTCTCGATCACCCGGGCGTGCCCCCAGGCGAGGAGCTTATTCACACTCAACATTTTGCCATAGAGCCGATTGTAAGCCTCATTACCAATGGAGACCACGGATACCACGCAACCGGGAGTCTCCCGTATTTGCCGGGCCAGTTCGGCGATCTTTTTATCGCTGCTGATCGTTTTGGAATCGCGGATGTCCGTTTCCGCCCAGCCCTTTACGATCGTTTCGTTGACGTAAACCCCCGCGATGCAAAGCGGCCCAAAAAAATCGCCTTTACCGCTTTCGTCCACGCCAATCCGGGGCAGGAGCATTTCCGGATTCAAAACTGTTTCATATCCCAACCGCGCTTCCTGGAGGATCTGCGGTTCCAGGACAAATTCGATGAATTCCCGGGTGCCCTTGCCTTGCACCACCAACTTGCCGCTGGTGTAAAAAACGGCATTCACCTGCCCGGAACTGGCGGCGAATTCGGCATAAGGAACCTCGCGGAACTCGAATTGATGTTCCTCAAGGTATTTACGCAAAGCCACGGCTTGGGCCGGTTCCAATTTGCACGTATGGGAAACAAGCACTTTTGCTGCCATCGGTCTCATCCTAGAAGATTCATCGACAAAGTCCAATTCTCTCCAGTAATTTCCGCCCGGTGGCACCACGCCCGACGACCTTCAGCAAACGCCGCGCCAGCCTGATCACTACCCGGCTGCTCGCCTGGTACGCCTTGCACGCGCGGGATCTGCCCTGGCGAAAAACCCGGGATCCGTATGCCATTTGGATATCCGAAATGATGCTCCAGCAAACCCAGGTCCAAACCGTTATCGCCTATTATGAACGCTGGATGCGCGAATTGCCCACCCTGGCCAGCCTGGCCGGCGCTCCTTTGGGAAAAGTACTGCAGCTTTGGGCTGGCTTGGGCTATTATTCCCGGGCTCGGAACCTCCATCGGGCCGCCCAAATCATTGCGGATAAGCACCAGGGCCGATTACCCACAGATCATGGTTTGCTGCTGGGTTTGCCAGGCATAGGCCGTTACAGCGCCGGCGCCATCTGCAGCATTGCCTCCAATCAGCCAACCCCGGTCCTGGACGGCAATGTGGTGCGCGTTTTGACCCGCCTCCAAGGCATCCGGGAGGATCCTAAACCAGCTCCGGTCAGGGAAAGTTTATGGGCCATGGCGGAATTATTGGTCCGCCAGGCCAGCTCGGCTTCCTCGGCCGCCAGCCATGCGTGCGGCGCCTTGAACCAGTCGTTGATGGAATTGGGGGCCACCGTCTGCATCCCCGCCAATCCCAACTGCGCGGAATGCCCCTTGCGGGCCTGCTGCCAGGCCCGCCGCCAAGGGCTGACGTCCCAAATCCCCTATCGGACCCCCAGCCAGCCAGCCCAACGGATGCACCTGGCCTGTTTTTTGATGGAGTCTCAAAACCGGTTTCTCGTCCGCCAGAAAGGCCCCGGGGAATTCAATGCCGGATTGTGGGAATTCCCCACGTTGGAAATCAAGACCGGCGCCGTGAATCCGGCGGAACTGGTCCGTGCGCATTTTGGTTTCCTCCCGGACCAGGTCGAAAAACTGGGCCTGGTCCGCCACCGGATCACCTGCCACCAGATTGCGATTCAGATTTTCCGGGTCCAGGGCGAGCCGCCAATCCAGGCCTCGGCCGCAACCTGGCAATGGTTGGTATTTCCCCAGCTGGCCGGGCTCGCCTTTTCCGGTGCGCACCGTAAAATCCTGGCGCTGCTGGAAGGTCAAAAATCAGGGTGACCATGCCGTCCGCTGCCCTTGAGCCGGGACTGGGATTTGTGCAATTTTTCCTGACTGAAAAGGTTTGCTGCCACCCCCTGCCTTCGGTTTACATGGATTCGATGAAAGCACAACGATCGACCCTGGTTCCCACCACCGGTGGCAGCCTCCCGGTTCTCCGCCTGACGGTCTACCTGGCTTGGCTGGTTGGGCTGGTTCCAGGCACGACTTGGTTATTAACCGCCGCTGAATCGGCCGGCACCTCCACTCCCACTCCTCCCGCGGTGGCGAAAAGCCTCGAGGAATGGCGTGCCCAACGCTTTGGCATGTTCATTCACTGGGGTCCGGTATCCCTCAAGGGCACGGAAATTGGCTGGTCGCGGGGCGCCCAGGTGCCTTTGACGGAATACGACAATCTATACCGGCAGTTCAACCCCACCCAATTCAACGCCGGGCAGTGGATGAAAGTGGCCCGTGAGGCCGGCATGAAATACGTGGTGTTCACTTCCAAACACCACGATGGATTCTGCATGTGGGACACCCAGCAGACCGATTTCAACATCATGCACTCGCCTTTTGGCCGGGATGTCATCAAGGAATTGGCGGCCGCCGCGCGCCATGAAGGCCTGGCTTTCAGCACGTATCACTCCGTGTGTGATTGGCATCACCCGGATTTTCCGCGCACCAGTCCCGGGGGCCGCGTGCGGCGCGAAAGCTATAACCTGGATCGTTACGAGCAATACCTGAGAGCCCAAGTCAAGGAGTTGATCACCGGTTATGGCCCGCTCCAGGTCATGTGGTTCGATGTCCCCCAGGAATTTGACAAAAAACGGGGCCAGGGGGTGATCGATTTCGCCCGCAACCTGCAGCCAAACCTCATTGTCAACAACCGCAGCGGGGCTCCGGGAGACTATGACACACCGGAACAGCGGGTGGGAAAATACCAGGACGAGCGTCCCTGGGAAACCTGCATGACCATCTGCCGCCAATGGGCCTGGAAACCCAATGACGATATGAAATCACTCAAGGAATGCCTCCAAACCTTGGTTTTGTGCGCCGGTGGGGATGGCAACCTGCTGTTCAATGTGGGCCCCACGCCGGAGGGGGTGATCGAAGAGCGCCAAATCGCCCGTCTGCGGGAAATGGGCGCCTGGCTGGCCAAATTCGGCGAAACCATTTATGGCACCCGGGGCGGCCCCTG
The DNA here is from genome assembly GCA_903845125.1 of uncultured Verrucomicrobiota bacterium. Classification (GTDB taxonomy): domain Bacteria; phylum Verrucomicrobiota; class Verrucomicrobiia; order Limisphaerales; family UBA1319; genus CAIMWS01. The sequence continues at coordinate 7,980 of CAIMWS010000172.1, read as the reverse complement.
GAAGCCATCCAAAGCCCTGGCCAGCACCCGGATTAAAAACACGATTTTCGTCCACCTCATGCGCGGAGATTCCGAAACGGTGGAACTGCCGGATATCGGCCGCAAAATCGTCGGGGCGGAAATATTGGGGGGCGGTTCGGCCGGGGTTCGCCAGGCAGACGGGAAATTATTCCTCACGGTCCCGACCGCGGCTCGGGACGCCATCGATACCATCGTCCGGCTGAAATTGGAGGGATCGGCCATGGATATCCCCGCCATCGCCCTGGCGCAATCGGTCAAGGCTTCCGCCTCCAATATTTATCGGAACCAGGCGTCCGCCTACGGTCCGGCCATGGCCTTTGACAACGATCCCCAAACCCGCTGGGCTACGGATGCCACCACCCGGGCCGCCTGGCTCGCCGCCGATTACGGCCGCGCGCTCACCGTTCAGCGGGTGCGCATTGAGGAAGCCGTCGCCGAGCGGATCCAGAAATTCGAATTCCAAGCCCTCGTCGGGAACGAATGGAAAACGGTGTTCAACGGCACGACCATGGGCCGTTGGTTCCAGCAAAAATTCGCGCCCGTAACCGCGCGGGAGTTCCGCTTGAACATCCTCGAGTCGGCGGGCGGCCCGACGATCGCCGACCTTGAACTTTTTGAAAAATAGACCGACCAAAGGAGTTTCCGAATGAATAATGTGGATTGGGTAATTATCGGTTCGTACCTGCTCGCGGTGGTGGGCCTGGGTGTGGCAGCGGGCTTCCGCCGCCGCCAGGGCGGTGAAGGAGCCCATTATTTTCTGGCTGGCAACACGCTCACCTGGCCCATCATCGGGCTGGCCATGTTCGCCGCCAATATCTCCACCGTCCATCTCGTGAGCCTCGCGGAAACCGCCTACAAGTTTGGGCTGGTCTTCGGCAATTTCGAGTGGATGGCCGGTTTCACCCTCATCCTGCTCTCGTTGTTTTTTGCCCCGCTTTACCTGCGCTCCCGGGTGCCCACCCTGCCGGATTTCCTGGAGCGGCGGTTCAACCGCCCCTGCCGGGATGTGCTGGCCGTGGTCTCCTTGTTCTCCGCCATCGTCATCCACATGGGCGTGGCCCTTTATACCGCCGCCTATGTGTTGCGCGGCATCATCGGGCTGCCGCCGGAGGCCACCATATTGGGCATTAACGCGCTCTATTTCTTCATCATTGCCTTGGGCTTGCTCACCGGGGTTTACACCATGCTGGGTGGCCTGCTCGCAGTGGTGTGGACCGAAAGCCTCCAGACCGTCCTGCTGCTGGTGGGCGCTGTGGTCATCACGGTCGTCGGTTACCTCAAGGTGGGCGGTTGGAACGCCCTGGCAGCCACCCTGGCCTCCCACCCCCATCCCCTGGCCGCCGTCGCCGCCAGCAAGATCACCTGGGGCACCGCCAACTTCCTGCACCTGGCCCGCGATGCCGCCGATCCTTCCGGCATGGCCTGGTACTCCATCCTGCTCGGCTACCCGGTGCTGGGCATCTGGTATTGGTGCTGCGACCAGACGATCGTCCAGCGGGTGCTGGCGGCCAAGGATGAGAAGCACGCCCGCCTGGGTCCGCTCTTTTGCGCGTTCATCAAGATCCTCCCGGTCTTTATTTTTGTGCTGCCCGGGGTGATTTGCGTGGCCTTGGTGCAGCAAAATGCGTTCAGCGGGGCCGCTCCGGCCACCGCGGCGGACACCTACACCTTCATGCTCATCCATCTCCTTCCGATCGGGTTGAAAGGTTTGGTCGCCGCCGCCATGCTGGCCGCTGCCATGCAGACCTGCTCGGCGGCCCTGAACTCCACCGCCACCCTCGTCGCCTACGACCTTTGGAAGCGCTGGATCCCCACCACCCCGGACCACCAATTGGTCGTCATCGGAAAATGGACCACCGTGGCCGGCACCCTCCTGGCCATTGTCAGCTCCCCCATCTTTGGCCATTATTCCACGATCTTTGAGGCCATCAATAAGCTCATCTCGTACGTCGCCCCCCCCATCACCGCCGTCTTCCTGGTGGGCGTCTTTTGGAAAAAGGCCACGGGAAAAGCCGCCTTTATCACCTTGGTGTCGGGTTCACTGCTGGGGGCGGTCCTGTTCGTCCTGGATTGGTTGAATGTTTACCGGGGCAATTTCATGCTGATCGCCTTTTTGCTGATGGTGGCCTGCATGGTGATCCTGGTCATCGGGTCGCAATGGGCGCCCCAGCCTTTGAAGCCGGAGGCGCTGCCCTTGATCTGGACCGATTGGCGGGAGCCGCTGCGCGGCGATCCCCACGGGCGTGGCTTGGGGAATTACCGGGTGGCCACCGTGGCCATCCTGGCTATTTTCGTGGCCCTGTATGTGGTTTTCCGCTGAGCCTTTATGCCGCTGCGCCTTCAGGATAAAGTGGCCTTGATCACCGGGGGTGCGGCCGGCATCGGGGCGGCCATTGTGCGCCGCTTTGTACAGGAAGGCGCTTGGGTCATGGTCGGCGACCGCGACCAGCCTCACGGAGCAGCGCTCTGCCAGGAATTATCCGGCGCTACCGTCTTTCAAGGGCTGGATGTCTCGGAAGCCGACTCTTTCGCCGTCGCCATTGAGCGCGCCGTGGGACAATGGGGCAAACTCGACATCCTGGTCAACAACGCCGGCATCGCCCTGCCGGCCGAAACGGTTCAAAACACCACCCTGGACCAGTTTGACGAATTGGTGGCCGTCAACCTGCGGAGCGTGTTCCTGGGCTGCAAGCTCGCGTATCCGCACCTGAAGGCATCGCGCGGCTGCGTGCTGAACATTTCCAGCATGGCGGGAGTCACCGGCCAGGAGCGCCACGCCATCTATGGCGCCACCAAGGGGGCGATCATCGCCCTGACCAAATGCGCGGCGGTGGATTGGGGGCGCGACGGCATTCGCATCAACGCCCTTTGCCCGGCCGGGGTCTGGACCGACACCCTTCGCCAATGGATCAAGGCCCAGCCCGAGGCTGCCGGCATTGAAGAATACCTCAAGCGCATCCATGCCCTTGGCTACTGCCCCGAACCGGTGGAAGTCGCCACCGTCGCCGCCTTTTTGTGTAGCGAGGAGGCCCGGTTCGTCACCGGCTGCATCATGCCGGTCAGTGGCGGCAGCGAGTGCGGCTACAACGTCCATGCCCCGGTGCCCTTGGCCGATCCGCAAAGTTGATCCCCCAGGCTATGTCCATCATCAAAAATATTTCCGTGCGCGACGCCCGCTTCCCGTTGAAACCGGGCGCCGGCAGCGATGCCATCCACCGGGATCCGGTTTATTCCTATGCCGTCACCCGCCTCGAGGACGATTCGGGCCATCATGGTACCGGCCTGGCTTTCACGCTCGGGGAAGGCAACCAGCTCGTCTGCCAGGCGGCGGAATTTTACGCCCGGCACCTGATCGGGCGCGACCTCGAGGATTTGATGTCTGGTTTCGGCTCCTGGCAGCGGCGGATGGCCGATGAGCAGCAATTCCGCTGGCTCGGCCCGCACAAGGGAGTGGTGCAGCTCGCCCTGGCTTCCGTCACCAACGCCTGCTGGGATTTATGGGCCCGCAAACGGGAGCTGCCGCTTTGGCGGCACCTCCTGGACCTGGCCCCGGAACAAGTCATCGCCACCCTCGATTTTTCCTACCTGGAGGACGAACTGACACCGGACCAGGCACTGGCCATCCTGCGCCAGCATCACCCCACCCGCCGGGATCGTGAATCGGTCATCCAAGCCGGTTACCCGGGCTATGATACCTCCGTCGGCTGGTTCAATTATCCGGACGAGCAAGTGCGTGAGAATTGCCGCCGGGCGATCGCCGCCGGGTTTTCCGCCTTGAAATTGAAGGTGGGCTCGGCCGATCCCGGGCGGGATATCCGGCGTGCCCAACTCGTCCGCGAAACTGCCGGATCCGCTGCGCGCATCATGCTGGATGCCAACCAGCAATGGACCCTGCCCCAAGCCCTCGAGGTCTGCCAGCGCCTGGGATCGATCAATCCTTTTTGGATCGAGGAGCCGACCCATCCCGATGATGTGCATGGCCACCGCGTGCTGGCGGAGGCCATCAAGCCGGTGCGGCTGGCCTTGGGTGAGCATGTGCCCAACCGGATTGTTTTTAAAAACTACCTCCAAAGCGGCTGCGCAGGATTCATCCAGGTGGATGCCGTGCGCGTGGCGGGGGTCAGCGAGTTCCTCGTGGTCAGCCTGCTCAGCCGCAAATTCGGGGTGCCCGTGGTCCCGCATGTGGGAGACATGGGGCAACTGCACCAGCACTTGGTGCTTTTCAACCACATCGCCTTGAACCAGGAGCAGGTTTTCCTGGAGCACATTCCCCACTTGCGCGAACATTTTATCCACCCCGCCCAGGTGCGCGGTGGTTTTTATGTGACTCCCCAGGAGGCGGGATCCAGCTGCGACCTCAAGGAGGCGGGCGCATGAAACCTGCCGCCATCATCGATGCCCACGTGCATTGGTGGCACCCACCGCGCTTGCGTTATCCCTGGCTGGCCAGTGTTCCCGCCTTGCATCGTTCTTTTCTCCCGGCCGATTTTTCGGCCGCCATCGGTTCCGCGCCGATGGCCAAGGCCGTCTTTATCGAGTGCGGATGCGATCCGGCCCAAAATCTCGAGGAGGTTGCCTGGGTCAGCGCACTTGCGCGCCAGGAGAGCCGTTTGGGAGGCCTGGTGGCACAAATAAACCTGGAAAAGGGGGAAGCCGCGCTGCCAGAACTGCGCCAGCTCGCCGCCAATCCGCTGGTCAAAGGGGTGCGTTACTCACTGCAGGACCAGTCCGATCCCGGTTTTTGCCTGCGTCCCGGTTTCCTGGGCGGGGTCCGGTTATTGTCTCAATTTGGCTTTAGTTTCGACCTCTGCATACGCCACCACCAGTTGGCGCTGGCTGCTGAAATGGTCGGCCGCTGCCCCGAAGTGGCTTTTGTGCTGGACCACCTTGGCAAACCGAATATCCGGGAGCGGCAGTATGAGGCGTGGGCCAAAGACCTTAAAAACCTGGCGGCACTGCCCAACGTGTGCTGCAAGTTATCCGGCCTCACGACCGAAGCCGATCTGGCGCAATGGCAACTGGCCGACCTCAGGCCCTTTGCCCGGCATGCCTTGGAATGTTTCGGTCCGGACCGCTTGCTGTATGGCGGGGACTGGCCGGTGTGCACCCTGGCCACCAGCTACACCCGCTGGCTGGAAACAGTCCAGACGCTAATCGCTGACCTGGGCGAAACTGACCGGCACAAAATTTTCTTCGGCAATGCACAATCTTTTTATCGGCTCTCCTAAAGTCCACAACCAAACCAAATCATGAAAAACCTGATTCTGTTATCCCTGCTGCTCACCCTGCTCTCCGGGTGCGCCACCACCAACTCCTCCTCCCATGCCCCCGCCCGCTGCCAGCGTTTTGTCTGGGTGACGGGATTGAAGCCTGAGAAGGCCGAATATTATCGGCAACTGCACGCCAACCCCTGGCCCTCCGTCAACCGCATGATCAAGGAATGCAATATCCGGAATTTTTCCATCCACGAACGCGACATCGACGGGAAGACCTACCTCTTCGCTTACCTGGAATACACCGGCAAGGATTTCGATGCGGACATGAAGAAAATGGCCGCCGACCCGGAAACCCAGCGCTGGTGGAAGGAGACCGACCCCTGCCAGTCTCCTTTGCCCGATGCCGCGGCCAAAGGCAAAATCTGGGCAGACACGAAAGAAGTGTACTTCTTAAAGTAACCGCTCATTCGTCGCCCAGGCATTGGCGGACTGACCGGCCTACGTCCTCCGACTCGTAGGGTTTGGGCAGTATTATGATATCGGTATCCGCGGCCAGGCCAAGTTTGGCCAGTTCCAGGTGGTAGCCGCTGGAGATGATCACTTTCAGCTCCGGCCGGGATGCCCGGAAAAACTGGGCCAGCTGAAGTCCGGTTACAGTGCCAGGCATGATCATGTCGGTGAACAAGAGGCTGATGTCCGGGCCCCGCTGGCTCCACCATTCCTGGGCGGCCTCGCCATCCTCCGCTTCCAGAACCTCGTAACCTTGCAGGTCGAGATAACGGGCCAGCACCCGCCGCAAGCTGGGCGAGTCCTCCACCAGCAGGATGGTTCGCCGCAGTTGCCGGGCGGGCTGGCTGGTATTTTTGCTCCGCGCATCGCACTTCTGAGGGTTCAGCGCCGGGAGGTAAATCTTGAAAACGCTGCCCGCCCCGGGCTGGCTCTCCACGTCCAGCCACCCTTTGTGCTGCATCACCACGCCTTGCACACTGGGCAATCCCATGCCGGTGCCCACCCCCACATCCTTGGTGGTGAAGAACGGGGTGAATAAACGGGACAACGTCGCTTCATCCATGCCCCGCCCGGTGTCCGCCACCGAAAGGCAGACAAAGCGGCCTGGCCGCCGGTCCTGGTGAGCCCGGCATTGCGCTTCGTCAAACTCGACTGCTTGCACGGCCAGGGTCAGGCGGCCTCCTGCGGGCATGGCCTCCCGGGAGTTGAGGCACAAATTCATCAAGCATTGCTCCAGCAAAGCCACATCCGCGGCCACTTGCGGCAGGCCGCCTGCACATTGGTATTCCACCCGGATCGATTCGCCGGCGATCCGGCCCACCATCCGCAACAAGCCGCTTACCGCATCTGCCAGGTTCAGCGGTTTGAGTTGCATCACTGACTGGCGGCTATACATCACGAGTTGGCGCGTCAAAGTGGCTGCACGGTTCATACACCGGTGCAAATCGTGGTATGCCTCCACCGTCTCGCCATCCAAGCCGGGCTTTTCTTTGAGGAAACCTAATTGCAGGATCATTGCGGCGAGGTCGTTGTTGAACTCATGAGCCACCCCACCCGCCAGGCGCGCCACAATATCCAACCGTTGTTTCTCGCGTAATTGCTCCTCCGCCTGTTTACGCTCTGTGATATCCCAGGCGAGGCCCACGATGCCGCGGACTCCGCCGGAACTGTCGCGCAGGGGCGCCTTGGCGGTCTCAAACCAGCGGATTTGTCCCCGGTGGTTTTTCAACTGCTCAAGCCGGATCGCGGATTGTCCCTTTTGCACCACCATCTGGTCGCATTCAACCATGGGACGGGACAGTGGTTCAGGCAACAGATCCCTGATCGTCCTGCCCAGCACCTCCTCCACCTGCAGCCCAAAGAATTCCAGCCAAGCCTTGTTCACTGCCTGGAATCTTCCCTCAGCGTCTTTCAGCCAGGCCGGATCGGGAATGTTATTCAGCACCAATTCCAGACGATAGTGGCTCTCTTTAAGCTGTTGCTCCGCCAGCCGCCTCTCGGTGATGTCTTTGCCTATCCCCCGGTATCCACTGAAGGCGCCCGCCGGATCCAACATGGGTACCCCGCTGGCCAATAAGTGGCGCACCGATCCATCCCGGTGCAGGACGGTATGTTCGATATCACGGAAAGGGGCTTTTTTCCTAAAAATTTCCAGCAGTGTGATTCTGATTCGTTCGGTTTCAGCAGGCGCCATGAAATCAAAGATCGTCCGGCCCAGGACTTCTTCCACCGGGTGGCCAAGAAGTTGCCGCACGCTCTCTGAAGTATAACTAAACTGGCCTTGGGCGTCAGTTTCCCACACCCAATCCGCCAGGGTAAAAGTGATATCACGGAATCGCTGTTCGCTGGCACGGAGATACCCTTCCATGCGTTTCCTTTCCGTGCAGTCTTGAATCATCGCGACGAAATGATTCACGACCCCATCTTCGCGGCGCAAGCAGCGCAGGGAAAGCTCTGTGGGAACCGCGCTTCCGTCTTTGCGGATAAACCGCTTTTCCATCTGGTAGGCATCAATCTCCCCCCTCAGCACGCGCTCAAATTGCGCAACATCGGCCGCGAGATCGTCACGGTGCGTCAACTCGGCCCAAGTCATCCCGCGCAACTCCTCCTGGGTATAGCCCAGGATCTCACATAACCGGTCGTTGCAGTGGATCCAGTTTTTCCCCGTTGAGGTGGTGGCCATGCCGATCAAACCCAGGTCGAAATAACCCCGAAACCGTTCCTCGCTGGCCCG